>JAFAGN010000188.1 GCA_023422695.1 Pseudomonadota bacterium | reverse complement strand
CCGAATGGTCGCCGTTGACGGAGTGTTTTTTGTCCGGCGCCACGTAAACCGCCTGTGCCCCTCCACCACCCTTCGGGTGGTCCCCCTCCCCCGGTGGGGGAGGATCACTTATGTCCGAAACTGGTCGAAACCGGCCATCGCGCCACGTCAATTACAGCAGCGCAAGACTCTCCAACGCCAGCGCCTGCCGCGCTGGTCGCTCGGCCATCACCGCGAACATTTCGTCGCCGCGCTCGGTGCGTTCGACGTTCATCGAGGCAAAGACTGCCATGAAATAGCCGCTGAGCGCGCCGACGCGGTAATCGTCCCAAAGGGCTGCGGGGTCGGGATCGACGCCGTGTCCGCGCAGCGCCGCGATCCAGTGATCAAAGGCGGGACGGTCGGCGGCGGCGCGCTCGAACGGGTCGGCGATGCTGGTGCCGACCAGATAGGCCAGGTCGGTCGCGCCGCTGCCGCGCCCCAGCGTCTGCCAATCGACCAGCCAGCACGCATCTCCGCTAGGCGCGAACAGGATATTGTCGATGCGCAGGTCGCCATGGACCAGCGTCCGCACCGCGGGTTCGCGCGACAGATAGGCGTCGAGCCGGGCAACGATGCCCGCGCCGACGTCGAGCAGTTCGGGCGCCAGCCGGGTCGCATAACGCTCACGAAAACCGAGATAAAGCTGCGGAAACAGCGCGCGGACCAGATCGCCATTATCGCGCGCCAGCCACGGCATCTGCGCGAGCCGCGGGTCGGCCCAGAGATGGGCGTGAAGGCTGGCCGCCGCTTCGATGCACGGGACGAGGCCTGCCAGCCCGAGCCCGGCCAGCTGGTCGCCCTGCCGCGCCGGGGCGAGGTCGGACAGGATCAGGATGAAGTCGACCTCGTCGTCGGCGATCTCAGAATGGTAGCAGCGCGGCGCGGGAACGCCGCTGGCGGCGGCGAGCTCGCGGTACCAGCTGACTTCCTTGACATAGGTGCCGGTCAGTTTGGCAATGTTGCGGCTCGCCTCGTCGTGGCTCGGACATTTGGCGATCACCGTCGCGGGGGCATCGGTCCCCGCCTGCCAGTCCAGCGCCAGACGATAGCTGTCGCACATCTGCCCGGTGCCAACCTTGGCCGCGGTAAAGCCGTTCAGCTTTCCGGGCTGGCCCAGCACGGCGCCGAGCCAGTCGGCGGTCATCGCCCCGGGCGACGTCGGAAAGCTCATGCAGCGGGGTCCATCAGCCCGGTTAGGCCGGTTGGCGCATGCGGGCCGACGAACAATTGTTCGAGCACCCCGATGCCGACGTCGCGGCGGTCGCCGTCCGATAGTTCGGCGCGCACCAGCGCCTGAACATGCATCGCCAGCGGATTGCCCCACGCCCGTTCGGCCTCGGTCAGGCGGTCGTGCGCGACCTCCAGTCCGCCATGGTCGAAGCCATGGCCCCAGACCGGGTGCGTGTAACCCAGCCCGCTCATCGCGAACAAGGGGCCGCTGGGGGTCAGCGTCAGCCGCGTACTGGCATTGAAATCGGCGGTCAGATGGGCCAGTCGCCGCGTCCCCGGCTGCCATTCGGCGGTCAAGCCGGGGTCCGCATAATGGCGTTCGCCGCCGTTGCCATCGACCAGCACCGCGCGGCGGTTCCAGGCACTGCCTTCGCCATCGTCGTTGCTGTGAAAGAACAGCGAGCGATCGGCAAAATTGCACGGCGTCCACAGCCAGAAGAATTGGTGAAAATTGCCCTGCGGCGGCGGCTGCGGTTCGGCGGCGCCGACCGGGCGGATGCCCCAGCTGCGGTCGCGCGTCCCTGCCCAATCCGCGCCGACCGCGACCCGCTGACCATCGACCGACAACCAGCCCGACCAATGGCCGTTCTGGGTCATCCGCGTGTAATCCATGAACAGTCGGGTGCCGTTGCGGCGGGTGAAGCGCGGTTCCTCGATCGGGAAATGGCGCGCGGTGAACTGGAGTTCGCCCGCGAGCGGGCCGTCGTTCGCGGCGATGGTCAGCGTCAGCCGTTCCAGCGGTTCGTCGATGGCGATCGCGATCGGGCCGACCGCCAGGTCGAGCCGTTCCCCGTCCGATCGCCGGCTGGCGCGGAGGTTGTGCTGCACGCCATCGATCAAAACGCAGAAGGCCGCGTCGACGATGCCGAGTTGCGGGTAAAAGCCCATCGCGGCGGCAAAGAATATCGACCCGTCGGGCGCGTAGCCGTTGAAGAAATAGCGGTCGTAAAAATTGCGATCATTGCCCGCGAACGCAATCGGCTCGGCACTTTGGTGCAGCGGGAAATCGTCGCCCTTGGTCAGCATCGTCTGTCCTCTTCCCGTTTTTTCTTGCAACCTAACGGGATCGGACGCGGCGTCAATGCACCGGGGGATCGACCGGCGGGACGGCGTGGATCGGCGCCACCGGATCGCCGGGTTCGCGCGGCGGCAAAGCGTCGGGCGGTACGTCGTCGATCAGCATGTCGGGGGTTGGCACCGCGGCCACATTGCGGACGCGCACCGCGACCTCGCCATCCTTGATCCTGAGTTCGTTGAAGCTGGGCGGGGTCGACCGGATGCGCTGCGACAAGGTGCCTGCGCCGATCATCCGGATCGGTCCGGCGGCAGTGGTTGCGACCAGGTCGAATGCGTCGTGGACATGGCCGGTCAGCACCGCCGCGACGCCGCGTGATGCCAGTGCTTCGAGCGCGCGGGCGCCGCCGCGGGTCAGCGCGCGGCCTTTGGTGCCCGCTTCGACGAGCGGGTGATGCGCCGTGACCAGCGCGGTGGTGCCGTCCGGCAGCGCGTCGATCGCGGCGAGCGTCCTGGCGAGCGCGTCCTGCGTCACCCAGCCTTTTGACCAGTCCAGCCGCCATTGCGCGCGCGCCGTGGTCTTCAGCGGCACCACCGCGACACCGGCGAGGTTCAGTTCGCGCTCGACCAGCCGCTCGATCCGCCGGATGCGGCGATACGGCCAGAAAAAGCGCGCGAACGGGTTGAAATAGGGAAGGTCGTGATTGCCCACCTCGACCGTCACCGGCACATCGAGCGCTTCGATCCAGTCGCACGCCGCGGCGAATTCATGGCTCCGCGCCCGCATCGTCAGGTCGCCGGTGATCAGCACCGCATCGGGCTGTTCGCGCCGCACACATTCGCGAAACCAGTCGAGCGCGGCAGGGTCCTCCAGCCCGAAATGCAGGTCGCTGATATGGAACAGCCGCGTCATGCGGTGGCGATGAAATCGACCGCGCTGGTGCCGAGCCGAAATGTTGCGGGCGAGGCGACTTCGCCCAATTCGCCGTCATATTCCAGGCTGATCGGCTTGTCGCTTTCCAGCACGATCGTTTCGCCCGTGGCGATCGGTTCGCTCGGTCCGTCGCGGAAATCGCCGCCCAGCCAGGCCAGCCCGTGACGCAGGACGTCGCCGGTGCCGTCGGTCAATATGCCGTCGGCGTGGATCCCCGCCGGGGTCGGGGTCAGGATTACCGCGGGATAGGCTTTGCCGTTCGCGCCGGCGCGCACGCCGGGGGCGTTCATCATCTCGTCGAGCGCGTCGGGCGCGGCGCGGCTCGCCTCGATCAGCCCGTCCTGCCGCATCGTCTCGCGCACCTCGGCCCAGCGCGTCGCCGGGCCGGCGACGATGGTGATAAAGGCGGTGCCGCTGTCGGACACCACCGTCGGGACCGGGCTGCGCCGCACCTTGCCGCCCAGCGCATCGGCGACGATCTCGGTCGCCGCCCGGTCGCCGTGCAGCGCCTTCGACAGCAGGTTGAGCGTACCGCCGGGGAGCGGCAGGATCGCGCCGTCCCAGCCCGCCGCCTGCGTCGCCGCGGCGTTGATCGTCCCGTCGCCGGTCCACACGATCAGCAGGTCGATCTGTTGCAGCTTCAACTCGGTGACGTCGGGAATCTCGCCCTTGGGCAGCGCAAAGGTTGCGACCAGCGGAGCGCCGTGACCGCGGCAAATCTCGCCAATCTCGTCGCGCACGGCGGCGTCATGGCTGCCGCTTTGCGTGTTGCAGATCAGGGCGGGGCGGGCGAATTTCTGGGTCATTGCGCTGTCCTACGCACGAGGACGAAAAAGGTGGCCACCGAATTTCGTCATCCCGGCGGAGGCCGGGATCTCATCGGCGCGTCACACATCCAGGTCGAGATCCCGGCCTGCGCCGGGATGACAGATGGACGGTTAAGCCTATGGGCCGTTCGTCCACCGCTTGTTCCCCGCTTCACCGCGCGATAGGGCGTGACAATGGCGGCACCGATTTCCAAAGGACGGCGATTGATCAAATATCTGGTGGTGGCCGTCCTGCTGATCCTGTTGTTCGGCGGCGCGGCGCGCGTGATCGTCGCGGGCGGCGCGAAGTCGCTCAACCTCGGCGACCGGTTGCTCGGCGACAGCGAAGGTGCGACCTTGCAGGTTGCGGGACAACCCTATGGCTCCGGGGAGCGCAACAAGCTCAACATCTGGGTGCCGACGGGGACCAAAAATACCGACAAGCTGCCGGTGCTCGTCTGGCTTTACGGTGGCGGCTGGTACAGTGGTCAGCGCGACGATTATGGCTTTGCCGGACGCGCCTTTGCGCAGCAGGGCTTCATCGTCGTCATTCCCGATTACCGTATCGTGCCCGACGGCCATTGGCCCGATTTCCTTCACGACAGCGCCGCCGCGGTCGCGTGGACCGACGCGCATATCGGCAATTATGGCGGGGATCCCGATCGCATCGCGCTGGCGGGGCATTCGGCGGGTGCTTATAATGCGGTGATGATCGCGCTCGACCCGCAGTGGATGCGCGCGGCGGGCAGCGACGCGTCGGTAATCCGCGGGGTTGCGGCGCTCGCGGGTCCCTATGATTTCGCGCCGTTCGAAAAGGGCGGCCGCGCCGATGTGGCGATGGGCGATATTCGGCCGGTCGAGCGGACCCAGCCGGTCGCCTTTGTCCGCGCCGATGCGCCGCCGCTGTGGCTGGGCCATGGCACCGCCGATACCGTGGTGCGGGTGCGTAACAGCCAGCGACTGACCGCGGCGATGCACAAGGTCGGCGGATCGGCGCAATTGCGCGAATATGACGGGCTGAGCCACAACGACCTGGTGATGGCGCTGACCAAACCGCTGGCATATAAAGGACCGATCCTGCCCGAGATGACCGATTTCCTGCGCGGCGCGACCGCGCGCCGGGTGGTACCCGCCGAATGACGATCCCGGCGATCGTGCTGGCGGGCAGCCGCCCCGGCCCCGATCCGCTGCTGACCGGCAGCGGCGTATCGACCAAGGCGCTGTTGCCGATCGCGGGTGACGCCATGCTGATCCATGGCGGGCGCGCGCTCCGCGCCGCGCCGCAGGTCGGCCCGATCACGATCCTCGCGCAGAACAGCGCCGACCTAGCAGCAGAGCCGGGGCTGGCGGATTTCGCCGACCTGCATTTCGTCGATTCGGGACAAGGGATCAGCAGCTCGCTCGCTGCGGCGCTGCCAGCTGGCGACGATCCGTTGCTGGTGACCACCGCCGACCATGTGCTGCTGACCCCGACCATGATCGCCGAGTTTCTGCGCGGCGCTGCGGACAGCGATGTCGCGGTGGCGATGGTCGAGCGTGCGGTGCTGCTCGAACGCTACCCCGAATCCCGGCGGACCTGGCTGAAGTTCCGCGGCGGCTGGTGGTCGGGAGCCAATATGTTCTACCTGCGCGGGCGCCGGGTGCTGCCGCTGCTCGATTTCTGGGGGCGGATCGAACGCGACCGCAAAAAGGGGCTGAAGATCGTCGCGGCGTTCGGCCCTTGGCTGTTGATCGGCGCGCTGCTCCGCCTGTTCACGATCCAGCAGGGCGTCGCGCGGGCCGGGCTTCGCTTTGGGCTCAAAACCAAAGTCGTCCCGATGTCCGAGGCGGAGGCGTGCATCGACGCCGACAAGCCATCGGACATCGACCTGATCGAGCGGATATTTGCCGCGCGGCGGCAAGCGGCTATAGGGCAGCCGCTATGAGCATCGAAAAAGCCATCATCCTGTCGGCCGGGCAGGGTTCGCGCCTGCTGCCGCTGACTCGCGATATTCCCAAATGCCTGATCGACCTGAATGGTCGCACGCTGATCGGGTGGCAGGTCGCTGCGCTGGCCGCCAACGGCATCAAGGACATCGTCGTCGTCACCGGTTTTCGCACCGAACGCGTCGAGGACCACGCCCTGCAACTATACCGCGACACCGGGGTGCGCATCCGCACCCTGTTCAACCCCTTCTTTCAGGTTGCCGACAATCTGGGCACCTGTTGGATCGCGCGTGAGGAGATGGACCGCGATTTCATCATCCTCAACGGCGACACCATCATTTCGGAAGAGATCGTCGCGAAGCTGATCGCGGGCGCGCACGAGCCGATCACGGTCACCGTTGACGTCAAATCCGACTATGACGACGACGATATGAAGGTGAACCGCGACGCTGCGGGGCGGCTCCACCACATCGGCAAGCGATTGTTGCCCCCCGACACCAACGCCGAATCGATCGGGATGCTGGCGTTCGTCGGCGATGGCCCGTCGATTTTCCGCAACCAGATCGACCAGATGATGCGCACCCCCGAAGGGGTCGAGCGCTGGTATCTGCGCGCGATCGACGTGATCGCCAAGGGCAATCGCGTCGGCACCGCGTCGATCGAGGGGCTGGAGTGGCAGGAGGTCGACTTCCCGCAAGATGTCGAAGCCGCCGATGCGCTTACCGCGAAATGGGCGGCAGAAGGCCGTTACGCGAAATAGGGCTTGAGCCAGTCGGTGAGCGCCGCGATCTGTGCTTCGCCGAGCTTGACCGCCTGCGCCAGATCGGGCGGCCCTGGCCAGCCGGTGTCGGTGACCGCTAGGCCCGCGCCCATTCGTTCGCCGTCATAGCGCGGCAGGACGTGGAAATGGACGTGCGGATCGACCATCATCAGCATCAGATAATTGATGCGGGTATAGCCGACCGCCTGACGCAGCGCGGCCTCGATCGCCGCCGTGGCGGTCTTGAGTTCGGCATGCGCCGCTGCGGGCAAGTCGCCGAACGCCGTCGCGTCGGACTTGGCCGCCAGCACCAGCGCGCCCAGCGTCGGCTGGGCGGGGCGCAGCAGCACGACCCAATGATCATAGTCGGCGATCAGCGTCGCGGGATGGCCGAATTTGGCGATGGTGTCGTTCATGCTTCCTCCATCCAGCTGACAATCGGGCGACCGGCGCGGCGCTGGGCATAGGCCTGCACCAGCTGCACCGCATGGACGACCAGCGAGATGATCGTCCACCATGCGACCGCAATCAGCCCGATGTCGGGACGCCCCGCGAGCGTCGCGAAGAACAGGATGGCGATGTTCGGATTGCGCCGCGCGGTGATCAGGCGGAACTGGCTGTCAAAGCGGCGCCAGACATGGACGTCCATCCCGAAATCCTTGATGAACATACCCTCGATCACGCGTTGCAGCACATAGCCCGCGAGCAGGGCGATCATCACCAGCAGGAACGTCTGATCGGACAGCGCCAGCCCCCAGCTGCCCAGCCCGACACCCCAGAAATACCACCAGAAGGGGGGGTGGACCAGATCGACGCCATGATCGGCGACATTGCCCCATTTCGACGAGGTGATCGTACAGCGCGCCAGCTTGCCATCGACGGTGTCGAACACCATGAAGATGAAGGCGGCGAGCATCCCGGTCCAGTAATGGCCGTAAGCGAAGAGATAGGTGGCGTAGATGCACAGCGCCGCGCCGATCGCGGTGACCATGTTCGGGGTCATGCCGATGCTGGCGGCAATCCGCGTCAGCCACAGCGCCAGTTCGGGCCACAGATATTTGGTGAGCACATCGGTGACGCCCTTGTAGGCGCCGAAATAGCTTTTGCGTTCGATCGTCCGGCGTGTCTCGGGGGTCAGCCGCTGAATGAACGGCGTGTCGAGCTTGCGCAGCTGGCGGTTATAGATTTGCGGATTGTCTCGATAATCGATGATCGTCAGCGCGCCGCGCTGCGCCGCGATGTCATCGGGGGTCACACCGCCGGTCAGATGCGCCATGACCAGCGCGTCGCCGTCCATGACCACGGTGCCGGGCAGGGTGACGATGTGGCGCAGCCACACCGGGTCGAACACATAGTCGAGATTGACGAACAGCTGCGCGCCTGACCCGGGGGGCGTCTCGGGAAGCCCCTCGGCGCGTGCCATCCGGCGTAGCCGCTCGGCGTTGGTCATTCCCCACAGCAGGGTCGGGTTGTCGCCGATCAGTGCCAGCGCGGGCAGGGTCTTTGGTTCGCTCATCCGCCGCTCTTATCCTGCGTGGCGTCCTTTGCAAGGAAGCCCGTCGCAAGGAAGCGCGCGATCGCTTCGGCCCCGCGCCGTGCCGCGCCCGCCGGATCGCCGCCGATCGATTCGGCCAGTCGTTCGCGCTGCGCGTCGATGTAGCGCGGGTGATGTGCCGCAGCCTGATCGAGCGCGGTCGGCAATGCGTCCAGATCGTCCACCACATCGCCCAGCGTCCAGAACAGATAGTCGGGATCGCCGACCCAATCGACATTATGCGCGTTAAGGAACAGGCACGGGCGCGGGGTCGACAGAAATTCATACACCTGGCTGCTGACGTCGCCCAGATAGATGTCGGCGCCGCTGGTATAGCTCATGTCGAACAGGCGATCGGACCCCAGATCGACCATGATCTTGCCCGGAACCGCGAGCGCCTTCACCGCCGCACCCTCGGCGTCGCTCGCTTCGGCGAACAGGCGGACATGCGGCGCGACGACCAGATTGTAGCGATCCTGCGCCGCGAACCAGGCGATAATGTCGCGCCCGAAACGATCCCATGACGACAGCCCGCGATGGAAATGCGGTGCGTAAAGGACGGTCAGTCGCCCGTTGTCGAACAACGGCGCGCGCGTCTTGCCCAGTCGTTCCATCAGGTCGAGCTTCACATAACCATTCAGGGCGTAATGCCCCGGGCGGATCGTCTTTGCGTCCAGCAGCCGCTGCTCGCTCTTTTCGCCCGCGACCAGCACGAAGTCGAAATGGCGGTCGCGCGGGTCGAGCATGATCGCCCGGTCGCCTGCGCCGTGCGGGGTAAAGATCAGCCGGGTGCGGCGCGGGAGGAAATGGCGGATCGCGGTCGTCGTCCGCTCGGGCACGACGATGGCGTCGAAGTGGCGCAGGAAACGCAGCGCGCCGAACAGGATCGGCAGGCGCGGGTGGCGAATGACCGCCTGCTCGCGCAGCCAGTTGCTGATGCCGCGCTGGCCCAGCACCGTCGTGCGCGGGGCAAAACCCGGATAGACCGCCGCCACCTGCTCGACCATGCGCAGATGCCGCGCGCTGGCGACGGCCAGTTCGACGTTCGACCCCATTGCCGCCATTTCGGCCGCGATTGGCAGCGCGTGGAAAATCTGGTGCGGCTCGCCGACGAACAGGAACAGGATCCGCATCAGCGTTCCCCGGCGGCGGCAGCTGCCGCAGCATCTTCAAAATCGGCGGCCCGCCAGCCGTGCCGGGCCGCCAGCCGGACGAATTTTTCGCCGGGCCCGACCAGCCAGGCCTCCTGCGCCAGCGCAAAGGTCGGGGCGTCGCTGACATGATCCGAATAGGCGCGGATATGCGCGGCGCCGGGTGCGTGAGCGCTGAGCCATTCGGCGACGCGCCGCGCCTTTTCGGCGCCGTAGCAATTGGGTCCGTCGAGCTGCGGCAGCCAGTTGTCGTCGGGGTCGCGCTGGTGGCGCGAGGCGACGATGGCGTCGAAGCCCAGCGCATCGGCGATCGCGCCCGCGTAGAATTCGGGCGCCGCGGTCGCCATCAGCAGCTGATATCCGTCGGCCCGGTCGCGCGCGATGCACGCTTGCGCGCCCGGCGGAACGTCGCGCGGCACGCGCCAGGCGGCGAAGCGGGCGGCGAGCCTTTCGGCGCGCGCGGGGGTCAGATGCGGGCCGAGCATCAGGCGGATCGCGGCGGGCTTGAACCGGTCGCGGTCGTACAGGCGCAGGGCGTAGCCGATCATCAGCGCGGCGAGCGCGGGCAGCAACAGCAGCCGCCACGGCGCCTCGCGCGCCGCCGCCCACAGCAGGAACAGCGTGAAGGTCGGTTTGCGGAGCACGGTGCGATCGAGGTCGTAGATCGCGACGCGGGTGGCGGTCATGGTGCCTCGCTCCCGATCAGACGGAGCTTGCGTCCCGCTTTTCCGAGCGAAGCGCGGTCGGCATAGGGCAGGGCAAAGCGGATCGCCGCCCAGATCGACGCCAGCGCGATGAGGACGATCAGCGGCAGTGCGACCGGATCGGGCAATCGGTCGGCCAGCAGCGCAGCGGCGCCCGCGACGAAGGTCAACGCCATCCCGCGCATCGCGACGACCGGGAATTGATGGTCGAACGGATGCAATTTCTCGTTCATCGCGAGCTGAAGCGTCGGGATGCCTGCCATCACCACCAGCCCGATCGACGTCGCGAGCGTCACGCCGGTCAGCGCGTCCATATGGCCGACGATCAGCCACCCGGCGCCGACGGCCACCGCGACGCCGAAAATGCTCGCGGTCAGTTGGTGGCGAAACGCCGAAACGACCTGCAACACCGGTGACGAGATGCCGAGCACGGCCTCCGCGGCGCGGGCGAACAGCAGGATGACCAGCGCCGCCTGCGCCGCCTGCGCCTGCGCGCCGAACAGGCTGAGCAGCGATGCGCTGCCCGCTGCGAGGACCGCGGCGAGCGGCAGCGCGATCGCCGAGATCAGCCGGGTGGCATAGGCATAGATGTCGGCAACCTGGCGCCGGTCCTCGCGCTCGGCGCTGGCGGCGAGCGGCGCCATCACATAGACGAAGGCGATGCGAACGAGCTGGACGACGCTCGACAGCTTGCGCGCGATGGTGAACAACCCCGCCGCGGCGGCACCCGCGGCGCCGGGCAGCAGCAGGTTCAACACCAGCGCTGGGGCGTCGCCGAACAGCCGCGCGATGACGTTCGAGGGCAGGATCGACAGCCCGGCCCAGAAGGTGTTGCGCGTCGTTTCGGTGGGGCCGGACCTGCGCCAGAATTCGGTAAGGTCGTAATGCTGGGCGAGCAGGCGGACGCACAGGAATGCGGTGATGGCGAGCGAGCACAGATGAGCGATAAACAGGCCTTTCAGCCCGAGCCCGCCGGCAAAAAACAGCCCGGCGAACACCAGCCGCAGCACCTGTTCCCAGACGATCCGCAGCCGAATCTCGGCGCCGAACACCATCCGGGCGCGCAGCGCCGACGTCGCAATTTCGACAAAGGCCCAGAGCGGCAACGCCCACACGAACACGCGGATCGCCGGGGTGACCAGCTCGCGGTCCTTTGCCGCCACATTGAGCAACGGGCCAAGCTCGGCGGCGAACAGCGCGATCAGCGCCGCAACGACGATGCACGGGCCCACGCCGAAAATCATCGCGGTGCGCAGCGCCGCCGCGGCATCGGCGTCGCTTGCCGATTGCGGCACGGTGCGCTGCATCGCGCTGGTCATGCCCATGTCGAAGATATTTTCGAGCAGGTTGATCGCCGCCCAGAGCACCGCGTACAGGCCATAGCCCGCAAGGCCGAACATCAGCACATACAGCGGCTGCGCGACGATTTCGACGACCGCGCCCAATCGTGCGAGCACCGTCGTGCCCAGCCCGCGCGCGACGCTGCGACTGGTGACGGCGGGTTGGGCGGCGCTTTCGCTCATCGCTGCCGCCCTAGCGCCTTGACCCCGCGCCTGCCAGCCGCTTTCGCGCTTTCACCCTCTTGTCGTCCCTGCCAATCGGGTCTAGTCAGCCCGCAATTGCCCAAGGGAGCCCCGCGACATGGCCGAATTCCGCTTGCCCAAGAACAGCCGCCCGCAAAAGGGCGGCAAGGTCCACAAGGCCGAAGGCGCGGCAGCGGTCAAGACGTTCAAAGTCTATCGCTACGACCCCGACAGCGGTCAGAATCCGCGCTTCGACACGTTCGAGATCGATACCCAGAAATGCGGGCCGATGGTGCTCGACGCGCTGATCAAGATGAAAAGCGAGCAGGACAGCTCGCTGACCTTCCGCCGGTCGTGCCGAGAAGGGATTTGCGGCAGCTGTTCGATGAATATGAACGGCAAGAACGGCCTCGCCTGCACCACCGCGATCGAGGATCTGAAGGGCGACATCACGATCACGCCGCTGCCGGCGATGGACGTGATCAAGGACCTGGTCCCCGACTTCACCCATTTCTACGCGCAATATGCGTCGATCGAACCGTGGCTGAAGACCAAGACGACGACGCCGAGCGGCAAGGAACGGCTGCAGTCGCCCGCCGAACGCGAAAAGCTCGACGGGCTGTACGAGTGCATTCTGTGCGCCTGCTGTTCGACCAGCTGCCCCAGCTATTGGTGGAACAGCGACAAGTTCCTTGGCCCCGCGATCCTGCTCCAGGCGTATCGCTGGCTTGCCGACAGCCGCGACGAATATACCGGTGAGCGCCTCGACGAACTGGAAGACCCCTTCCGCCTCTATCGCTGCCACACGATCATGAACTGCTCGAACGCCTGCCCCAAGGGGCTGAGCCCGGCGCGCGCGATCGCCGAGATCAAGAAAATGGAAGCCGAGCGGCAGGTGTGAACGACGGGATCGAGGAACCAAAGCGCCGCGACCATTTCAGCGCCGAGGCGCTGGACGATGGCTGGCTGAGCTGGGATCTCAAGGACGCGAGCCGCTTCAACAGCTTTATCGAACCGCTGACGGTGCGGGTCGAACCGCCGACGGCCGATGGCCGCCCTCGCGCGCGGGTGCGGATGGTCCCCGAGCGCAAGCACAGCAATCTGGGCGACAATGTCCATGGCGCGGTGACATTGGCGCTGGTCGACATCGCGCTGTTCGCGGCGTCGCATCAGTTCGGGTCGCTCAATGCGGGGCATTCGGTGACGCTCGACCTGTCGACGCAGTTCGTCGGCGCGGGGCGGCTTGGCGAGCCATTGGACGCGGTGGTCGAGCTGGTCCGCGAAACCGGACGGCTGATCTTCCTGCGCGGGCTGGTCGTGCAGGGTGAGGGCGACGAGCATATCGTGCTGAGCTTTGCCGGGACCATTCGCAAGGCGAGCAAGGACCGCGGCTGATGTCGGTGCTTGCGGCCTATGACGCGCTCGTCGCGGGCGGCGAGCTCCGCCCCGATCCCGAGCAGCGCGCCGCCGCCGAACGGCTGAGCGCGTTGCAGGCCGAACTGGAGGCGGTGCCGCCGCGCGGCAGCCTGCTGTGGCGGCTGACCGGGCGCAAGCCCGAGAGCCCGCGCGGCGTGTATCTGTGGGGGGCGGTCGGGCGCGGCAAGTCGATGCTGATGGACCTATTTTACGACCAGCTGCACATCCAGCGCAAACGGCGCGTCCATTTTCACGCCTTCATGCTCGACGTCCATGCGCGGATGCGCGAAGTGCGCAAAAGCGAGGCAGGCGACCCGATCCCGCTGGTTGCCGATGCTCTGGTCGCCGACGTTCGCTGCCTCGCCTTCGACGAAATGGTGGTGAACAACAGCGCCGACGCGATGATCCTCTCGCGCCTGTTCACCGCGCTGATCGACCGCGGGGTGACGGTGGTCGCGACGTCGAACCGCCCGCCGTCCGACCTGTACAAGGACGGGCTCAACCGCGAGCATTTCCTGCCTTTCATCGCGCTGGTCGAGGCCAAGCTCGATGTCATGGGGCTCAACGGCCCGACCGATTATCGCCGCGACCGGCTGGGCGATGGCGCGCGCTGGTTCGTCCCCGCCGACGAGGCGGCAAGCGCGGCGCTGTCGGCGGCATTTTTCCGCCTGACCGATTATCCGCCCGAGGACCGCGCGCATGTGCCCTCGCTCGATCTTGACCTCGGCGGCGGGCGGACGTTGCACGTTCCCAAGGCGCTGAAGGGTGTTGCGGTCTTTTCGTTCAAGCGGCTGTGCGCCGAGGCACGGGGCGCGCCCGACTATCTGGCGGTCGCGCGGCATTTCCATACCGTCATCATCGTCGGCATCCCGCGCATGGGACCGGAAAACCGCAACGAGGCGGCGCGCTTCGTCACGCTGATCGATGCGCTGTACGAATATAAGGTCAAGCTGCTGGCGAGCGCGGCGGCGATGCCCGATGCGCTGTATGTCGCGGGTGACGGGGCGTTCGAGTTCGAGCGCACCGCAAGCCGGTTGTCCGAAATGCAATCCGACGACTATCTGGCGCTAGGCCATGGCACTGCCGATACCGCGGTTTGACCGCCGGTTGATCGGATACTCACCGTAGCCCTGAGCCTGTCGAAGGGCGCCTATCGCGAGAAGCGCCCTGCGACAAGCTCAGGGCTACGGTTGCGTAAAGCGGATAGGAGCTAGGCCATGGCGAGCAAGACGCCGGTGGCGATTTTACCCCAGCGTGACGAATTGATCGTCACCGCGATGACGTCGCGGACATAGCGCACTTCATGCGCGAGATGGCCGATCCCCTGCTGAATGACCCGGCGCAGCGTGCGCAGCGGGCGCGGGGCGGGAACCTGAATGCGCCGGGGGCGGGCGGGCGGTGCGGGCAGGGTGGCTAGCCCGCCATTGGTCACGCGCGCATCGTCGGCCACCGCGCGGCACAGCGCCTCCATGCGCGAAATCGCCAGCCGGTTGGCGACCTTGCGATCGCGGCTGAGCAATTCGAAGCTGTGACTGAACGCCGAAAACTGGATCGCGCCGCTGGCGGCGTTGTGATCGAGCGCGTCGCGCATTTCCTCTTCGGACATCGCACACAGCTGCGCGGGGCGAAAGCGGCTGGCGCGGTCCATCAGGCCGCTGACCGGCACCTCGATCACCCCCTGATGTTCGCGCATGCCCTGGTTGCCAGCATCGAGCGAGATGGCGCAGCCATGGCCCAGATAGGCGGCGTTGAAACTGCTGTCGAAACGAAAGCCCAGCGCGGCCAGCGCGCGCAGCGTATCGTCGTTCGCCCCGAAATTGCCCGCACGAAACGCCGTCGGTTTCGGCGCCCCCGCGCCGACCAATATGTCGCGGGCCAGCGCGATCAGCTTCTTTTGCGCCGCCAGCGGAAAGTCGCCGATGTTGCGGCCGGTCAGGCGTCCGACCGGGTTGAAGCGGGCAAAGGCCAGCCATTCGGTGTGGATATGAACCTGCACCTCGTGCCCGCGATCAAGCACCGGATGAACGATCGCGTCGATGACTTCGGGGCCGTAAACCAGCGCGGGCATCGGATCGATGAAGAACACCCCGGTCAGGCCGTAGCGTTCGAGCATGTCCATCTGGAAATGGATGCCGAAATCGCCCTCGCGGCAGCGACCCAGGATCGAGCTTTCGAAATTGGCGCGCGCATCGGCGCCGCGCTGGTACAGCCCGGCGGACAGCTCGGTATCGAAACTGATGATTGCCCGCGTCATCCGCTCGCGCCTAGCACCCCAGCGATAAGGGAGGGTTAACTTGGCCGGGTGACCATCCCCCCGACGGCAGCAAACCTGTCACGCGCGCGCTTCATTGTCCAACGAAACCCGCGCGAGATCGGTTTCATTGCCACTTGTTGTTATTGCGAACTATTTGCAAAAAAAGGCGGATTTTCGACCTTTTCGCGGTTGTTTCGTTAAGGGAATCGGCGTAGGGGCGACCCCAGTCTTGGGATCGGCATGGCACTTTAGCCCGTGTGCCGCCGGTCTGTGAAGCATTGCCGGGCTTGCCAGGAAGGGAGTGCCGCGCGCCATGGGACGCAAGAAGATCGCATTGATCGGAGCCGGGAATATCGGCGGAACGCTGGCTTTGCTCGCCGCGCAAAAGGAACTCGGCGATGTCGTCCTGTTTGACGTCGTCGAAGGCGTGCCGCAGGGCAAGGCGCTCGACCTGTCGCAGGTCGGCCCGATCGCGGGCTTTGACGCCAAGATCACCGGCTCGAACGATTACGCCGACATTGCGGGCGCCGACGTCATCATCGTCACTGCGGGTGTCGCCCGCAAGCCCGGCATGAGCCGCGACGACCTGCTCGGCATCAACCTGAAGGTCATGAAGGCCGTCGGCGAAGGCATCAAGGCCAACGCTCCTGATGCATTCGTGATCTGCATCACCAATCCCTTGGACGCCATGGTCTGGGCGCTGCGCGAATTCTCGGGCCTGCCGCACAACAAGGTCGTCGGCATGGCCGGCGTGCTCGATTCGGCGCGCTTCAGCCACTTCATCGCCGATGAATTCGACGTGTCGGTGAAGGATGTGAACACCTTCGTCCTCGGCGGCCATGGCGACACGATGGTCCCCGTCGTCCGCTACTCGACCGTCAACGGCATTCCCGTTCCCGACCTCGTCAAGATGGGCCTGTCGTCGCAGGACAAGATCGACGCGATCGTCAAGCGCACCCGCGGCGGCGGCGGCGAGATCGTCGCGCTGCTCGGCACCGGGTCGGCTTTCTACGCACCGGCAGCGAGCGGCATCGCGATGGCCGAAGCGTATCTGGGTGACCAGAAGCGCATCCTGCCCTGCGCAGCCTATGTCGATGGCCAGTATGGCCTCGACGGCCTGTACGTCGGCGTGCCGGTGCTGATCGGTGCTGGCGGGGTCGAGAAGATCGTCGAGATCGAACTCGACGCCGAAGACAAGGCGGGGCTTCAGGTGTCGGTCGATGCGGTCAAGGAACTGCTCGACGCGTGCAAGAATCTGGATTCCAGCCTTGCATAAGTTGGTCATTGCTGCGGTGGCATCGGCGAGCTTCTCGCCGATGGCTGCCGCGCAGTTGCCGGTCGCGCCGCTGCCCGACATTTATGAAAGCTACAACGATTGCTTCGTTGCCACCGCGGAAGGCGTTGACAGCAGCAAGCTTGATCCTTTGGGCTGGAAGCGCGCGCAGATCGACGGCAAACCCAGCGCCGACCCAGCCATTTTCGGCCATGATAAACGAGCGCCGCTTATCCTTATGAGCGGCAAGGGCAATGAGGGAATGTGCGCGGTTGTCGCCAGACTGGAAAGCGCAGCCGCCTTTGATGAACTCGTTTCCGCTTGGCAGGGTATAAAGTTCGACAAGAAGGGCGAGGCCTCGTTCTTTGCCGAAGGCCATCCCATTATTGTTACCAAGACCGGCTCGCGCGACGCTCCTGCAGTTCGTCTCGTCGTCGGTCCTCCCTTGGAGAAGAAGTAAATGTCTATCCTGATCGACAAGAATACCAAGGTCATCACGCAAGGGATGACCGGTGCTACCGGCACCTTCCACACCGAACAGGCGCTCGCCTATGGCACCCAGATGGTCGGCGGCGTGACGCCGGGCAAGGGCGGCACGACGCACATCGGCTTGCCGATGTTCGACACCGTTGCCGAGGCGAAGGATGCGACCGGCGCGACCGCCAGCTGCATTTACGTGCCGCCACCGTTCGCCGCGGACTCGATCCTCGAGGCGATCGACGCCGAAATCCCGCTGATCGTCTGCATCACAGAGGGCATTCCGGTGCTCGACATGGTCAAGGTAAAGCGCGCGCTGTCGGGCTCGAAGTCGCGCCTGATCGGCCCGAACTGCCCCGGCGTGCTGACGCCGGGCGAATGCAAGATCGGCATCATGCCCGGCAGCATCTTCTCGAAGGGCAGCGTCGGCGTCGTCTCGCGCTCGGGCACGCTGACCTATGAAGCGGTGTTCCAGACGAGCAACGCTGGCCTGGGTCAGACCACCGCGGTCGGCATCGGCGGCGATCCGGTCAACGGCACCAACTTCATCGACGTGCTCGAACTGTTCCTGGCTGATGAGGCCACCAAGTCGATCATCATGATCGGCGAAATCGGCGGCGACGCCGAGGAACAGGCGGCGCAGTTCCTGATCGACGAAGCGAAGCGCGGCCGCAAAAAGCCGATGGCCGGCTTCATCGCGGGCCGCACCGCGCCTCCGGGCCGCCGTATGGGCCATGCCGGCGCGATCGTGTCGGGCGGCAAGGGCGACGCCGAAAGCAAGATCGCTGCGATGGAAGCCGCGGGCATCACCATGTCGGCCAGCCCGTCCGAACTCGGCACGACGCTGGTCGAGGTGTTGAAAGAACGCGTGTGATTTAAGCGCCCGCTGGCAACAGCCGTTGCTAGCGGGCGTTGCTCCCTACATCCTCCCCGGAGCCATTTCTCCTTTGAGAATGGAAAAGACAATGAACCTCGAACGACAGAGCTTTGATATCGACGAGCCGCAGGCCGGCCCCAGCTGGGCGCAGAAGAACTGGCCGCCGATCGACAGCGACGACCTGACCGCGGGCCTCGATCCGCAGCAAATGCAGGTCGCGGTCAAGGCCGCCGCCGCCAAATCCGGGGCGGCGCTGTCGAGCGCCGAGGTCGAGCGCGCCGCGAATGACTCGATCCGCGCGATGATGCTGATCCGCACCTATCGCGTGCGCGGGCATCTGGCCGCCAATCTTGACCCGCTGGGGCTCAGCACGCGCGAGCTGCCCGCCGACCTGACCCCCGAATATCATGGCTTCGTCGGCGCCGATCAGGACCGCCCGGTCTATATCGGCGGGACGCTGGGGCTGGAAAAGGCGACGATCCGCGAGATCGTCGCGATCCTGCGCGCCAATTATTGCGGCAATGTCGGCCTCGAATATATGCACATCGCCGACCTCAAGGAACGCCAGTTCCTGCAGGAGCGGATGGAAGGTGCCGACAAGATCATCGAATTTTCGGTCGAGGGCAAACGCGCCATCCTGAACAAGGTCATCGAGGCCGAGGAGTGGGAGAAATTCCTCGCCAAGAAATACGTCGGGACCAAGCGGTTCGGCCTCGACGGCGGCGAGAGCATGATTCCCGCGATGGAAGCGATCATCAAATATGGCGGCCAATATGGCGTGCGCGAAATCGTGTACGGCATGGCGCACCGCGGGCGCCTGAACATGCTCGCGAATGTGATGGCGAAGCCGTACAAGATCATCTTCCACGAATTTGCGGGCGGCAGCGCCAACCCCGACGACATCGGCGGGTCGGGCGACGTCAAATATCACCTCGGCACTTCGACCGACCGCGAGTTCGGCGGCGCGTCGGTGCATATGTCGCTCGTTCCCAATCCCTCGCACCTCGAAGCGGTCGATCCGGTCGTGCTGGGCAAGGTGCGCGCACAGCAGGTGGTGCGCGACGACCTCGCCAAGCATGAACAGGTGCTGCCGGTGCTGATCCACGGCGACGCGGCGTTCGCGGGGCAGGGGATCGTGTGGGAATGCCTCGGCTTCTCGGGCATCCGCGGCTACAACACCGGCGGCTGCATCCACTTCATCGTCAACAACCAGATCGGTTTCACGACCAGCCCGCAATATGCGCGATCGTCGCCCTATCCGTCGGACGTGGCGAAGGGCGTGATGGCGCCGATCCTGCACGTCAATGGCGACGATCCCGAAGCGGTCACCTTTGCGTGCAAGCTCGCGATCGATTTTCGCCAGCAGTTCAAACGCGATGTCGTCATCGACATGTGGTGCTATCGCCGCTTCGGCCATAACGAGGGCGACGAACCGTCGTTCACCCAGCCGCTCATGTACGACCGCATCCGCAAGCACCCGCCGGTGTCGCAGCTGTGCGCCGCCAAGCTGGAAAGCGAAGGCGTGATCGACGCGGGCTGGGCCGACGCCCGCCGCGCCGAGTTCATCGCGCGGCTGGAAGATGATTTCGAGGGCGCCAAAAGCTATAAGCCGAACAAGGCCGACTGGTTCGCCGGGCGCTGGTCGGGGCTGCACGCCCCCGCCGATCCCGAAAACGCCCGCCGCAACATCTCGACCGGGGTTTCGGACAAATTGTTCGACTCGATCGGCCGGATCATGACGACGGTTCCCGATGATCTCGACGTCCACAAGACGCTGCGCCGCGTCATCGACGCGCGCGCCGCGATGTTCGCCGACAAGAGCGACAAGGAAGTGTTCGACTGGGCGACCGCCGAAAGCCTCGCCTTCGGCACCTTGCTCAGCGAAGGATATCAGGTCCGCCTGTCGGGACAGGATTCGGGGCGCGGTACCTTCAGCCAGCGCCACGCGGTGTGGGTCGATCAGAAGGACGAGCGCAAATATGTGCCGCTGACCACCGTCCCGCACGGCCGGTTCGAGGTGCTCGACAGCCCGCTGTCCGAATATGGCGTGCTCGGTTTCGAATATGGCTATGCGATGGCCGATCCGAAGTCGCTGGTCCTGTGGGAAGCGCAGTTCGGCGATTTCGCCAACGGTGCGCAGATCATGATCGACCAGTTCATCGCATCGGGCGAGGCCAAGTGGCTGCGCGCCAACGGCCTCGTGATGCTGCTGCCGCACGGGTACGAAGGGCAGGGGCCCGAGCATAGCTCGGCGCGTCTCGAACGCTTCCTGCAATTGTGCGCGGGCGATAATATCCAGGTGTGCAATATTTCGACCCCGTCGAACTATTTCCACGTCCTGCGCCGTCAGATGCTGCGCCCGTTCCGCAAGCCGCTGGTCATCATGACGCCCAAATCGCTGCTCCGGCACAAGCTGGCGGTGTCGCAGCGCAGCGACTTCATCGGCGACGCGCATTTCCGCCGCATCATGTCCGACCGCACCCCGCCCGCCGATGCCGACATCAAGCGCGTCGTGCTGTGTTCGGGCAAGGTCGGTTACGATCTGATGGAAGCGCGTGACGCGGCGGGGCTGACCGACACGACGGTGATCCGCATCGAACAGCTTTATCCCTTCCCCGGCGAACCGCTCGCGGTCCGCTTGAAGCGGATGCCGAAGCTGGAGGATGTCGTCTGGGCGCAGGAAGAACCGCGTAACAACGGCAGCTGGTTCTTCGTCAATGAACTGATCGAGGACGCGCTGACCGAGGCGGGCAAAAAGGGAATGCGCCCGCGTTACGCGGGCCGCGCCGCTGCGGCATCGCCCGCGACGGGCCTGATGAGCCGCCACCAGACCGAACAGTCGGCGCTGGTCGCCGATGCGCTGGGCCTGAGCGTCCGCGCCGAAATTCGCCGGACAAAGAGCAAATGAGCGATGGCTGGGCAATAAATAGGGACAGTCCCTATTTATCGGCCAATGTCGCCAAACAGATCAATGACAATCTCGATAAATAGGGACTGTCCCTATTTATTGCTCCCAAGGAAGAGACGATGAGCACCGAAGTCAAAGTCCCCACGCTGGGCGAAAGCGTCACCGAAGCGACGATCGGCGAATGGCTGAAACAGCCGGGCGAAGCCGTTGCGCTCGACGAGCCGATCGCCAGCCTTGAAACCGATAAGGTCGCGGTCGAGGTACCTTCGCCCGTCGCAGGCGTGATGGGTCAGCAGGTCGTCGCGGTCGGCGATACCGTCAACGTCGGCGCGGTCATCGCGACGATCGAAGCAGGCGGTGCGGCTGCGGCCACCCCGGCGCCTGCCGCGGCCCCGGCGGCCAAGGCCGAAGCTGCCGCCCCGGCGCCCGCGACCGCCAGTGAGGATTCGGTCACGACGCTGTCGCCCGCGGTGCGCCGCCTGGTGCTCGAACATGGCCTCGACCCCAGCAAGATCAAGGGGACCGGCAAGGATGGCCGCCTGACCAAGGAAGACGTGCTCGCCGCTGCCAATGCGGCGCCCGAAGCGGCGCCGGCTGCGGCGCCCGCCGTTGTAGCTGCACCTACCGCATCGGGTGCGCCGGGCCGCCGCGAGGAACGCGTCAAGATGACGCGGATGCGCCAGACGATCGCCAAGCGGTTGAAGGCGGCGCAGGACACCGCCGCGATGCTGACGACGTTCAACGACGTCGACATGTCGGCGGTGATGGCGACGCGCGACAAATATCGCGAGACGTTCGAGAAAAAGCACGGCGTGCGCCTCGGCTTCATGAGCTTTTTCACCAAGGCGGTCGCACTCGCCGCGCATGATATCCCCGCGGTCAACGCACGCATCGACGGCGACGAGATCGTCTATCACGACTATCTCGACGTCTCGGTCGCGGTCAGCGCCCCCAATGGCCTGGTCGTCCCGGTCGTGCGCAACGCCGACGCGATGAGCTTTGCCGAGATCGAAAAGGCGATCGCCGACCTCGGTAAGCGCGCCAAGGACGGCACGCTGACCATGGAAGACATGACCGGCGGCACCTTCACCATTTCGAACGGCGGCGTGTTCGGCGGCCTGATGTCGACCCCGATCATCAACCCGCCGCAGTCGGCAGTGCTCGGCCTCCACCGCATCGAGGACCGTCCGGTCGTGCGGAACGGCGAGATCGTGATCCGCCCGATGATGTATATCGCGATGAGCTATGACCACCGCCTGATCGACGGCCGCGAGGCGGTGACCTTCCTCAAGACGATCAAGGAAGCGATCGAGGATCCGACGCGGTTGCTGATCGATTTGTAATTGTTTGCGCTCCTGCGAACGCAGGAGCCCAGGGTAGGGTGAAGTGACGATGCAATCTGGCCCTGGGTTCCTGCGTGCGCAGGAACACGAAGGTACGGAATGACGCGGCGAGGCTATCTCTATCTGATGGCCAGCGCGCGAAACGGCACGTTATATCTAGGTGTTACCAGCGATCTGTTCGCGCGGGTGTGGCAACATCGCAATGGGGTGGTGGAAAGCTTTACCAAGAAATATGGTTGTCACACCCTGGTCTGGTACGAAGCATTTGATGACATTCAGCAGGCTCGGCATCGCGAGCTGCAAATGAAGAAATGGAAGCGGGCGTGGAAGGTTGAACTGATCGAACGCGAAAATCCGCAATGGCTGGATTTGTTCGACAAGATTGTTCTTTGACGCCCTGGGTTCCTGCGTTCGCAGGAACACGAACGGAGTGAATCATGGCTGATTACGATTACGACGTCCTTGTCATCGGTGCCGGCCCCGGCGGTTATGTCGCGGCGATCCGTGCGGCGCAGCTGGGCCTGAAAACCGCGTGCGCCGACGGGCGCGAAACGCTGGGCGGCACCTGCCTCAATGTCGGCTGCATCCCGTCAAAGGCGATGCTTCACGCGTCGGAATATTATGACGCCGCCGCCAATGGCGCGATGGCGAAGATGGGGATCGACGTGACCCCGAAGCTCAACCTGCCCGCGATGCACGCCCAGCGTGTCGACGCGGTCAAGGGGCTGACCGCGGGGATCGAATTCCTGTTCAAGAAGAACAAGGTCGACTGGCTGAAGGGCTATGCGGCGTTCACCGGCAAGGACAGCGTCGAGGTCGCGGGCAAGACCTATCGCGCCAAGAACATCATCATCGCCACCGGTTCGTCGGTGACCCCGCTTCCGGGGGTCGAGGTCGATAACGCCAAGCAGATCATCGTCGATTCGACCGGCGCGCTCGAACTGGCGAAGGTGCCCGGACACATGGTCGTGATCGGCGGCGGTGTGATCGGGCTCGAGCTGGGCAGCGTGTGGCGCCGTCTGGGCGCCAAGGTCACCTGCGTCGAGTTTCTCGACCAGATCCTGCCCGGCATGGACGCTGACGTTCGCAAGGATGCCAACCGCATCTTCAAGAAACAGGGCATCGAATTCAAGCTGAAGACCAAAGTCACCGGCGCGGTCGTTAAAGGCAAGAAGGCTGTCCTGACGCTGGAACCCGCAGCAGGCGGCGAGGCGGAGACGCTTGAGGCCGATGTCGTGCTGGTGTCGATCGGGCGGCGTCCGAATACCGACGGCCTCGCGCTCGACAAGGCCGGCCTCGCGGTCAACGCGCGCGGCCAGATCGAAACCGATCATGATTTCAGCACGCAGGTTCCCGGCATCTGGGCGATCGGCGACGTGATCCCCGGCCCGATGCTCGCGCACAAGGCCGAGGACGAGGGCATTGCCTGCGCCGAAAATATCGCGGGCCAGACCGGCATCGTGAACCACGATGTCATCCCGTCGGTCGTTTACACCTGGCCCGAAATCGCCGGCGTCGGCCTGACCGAGGAGCAGGCGAAGGAAAAGGGCGAGGTCAAGGTCGGCAAATTCCCGATGGCGGGCAACAGCCGCGCCAAGACCAACCACGAACCCGACGGCTTCGTGAAAATCATCGCCGATGCCAAGACCGACCGCGTGCTCGGCGTGTGGTGCATCGCGACGGTCGCGGGCACGATGATCGCGCAGGCGGCGCAGGCAATGGAGTTTGGCGCGACGTCCGAAGACATCGCCTATACCTGCCACGCGCACCCGACGCACAGCGAGGCGATCAAGGAAGCGGCGATGGCGGTGACGGGCAAGCCGATCCACGTCTGACGAAACAAGAGGGGGAGAATATGATGGCGAAGCATGGGCTCTGGGCAGCGGCTTCGCTGGCGCTCTCCCTCACCGCGACCGGCGCGCAGGCGGCGCCCGATCTGAATGCCGCCAACGCGCGGCTGACCGCGCTGCTCGACAAGAATTACCCGGCGCTTGATGCGCTGTATCGCGATCTGCACCAGAATCCCGAACTCGGGATGCAGGAGGTGCGCACCGCGGGCATCTTGGCGCAGCACCTCCGCAAGGCGGGCTTTACTGTGACCGAGAAGGTCGGCGGCACCGGCGTTGTCGGCGTGCTCAAGAACGGCGAAGGCCCGACGATCCTCATCCGCGCCGATATGGACGCGCTGCCGATGGAGGAAAAGACCGGGCTCGCGTGGGCGAGCAAGGCGCGCGCGACCTATGAGGGCAAGGATGTTCCAGTCATGCACGCCTGCGGTCACGACACCCATGTCGCCTATCTCGTCGGGGTGGCGCAGGCGCTGAGCGCGATGCGCGACAGCTGGTCCGGCACCGTCGTGCTGATCGGCCAGCCCGCCGAGGAGATTTTGAAGGGCGCGAAAGCGATGCTCGACGACGGGCTGCTGACGCGCTTTCCCAAGCCCGATTATGGTTTCGCGGCGCATGTGCTGAACGGTCCGACCGGAACGGTGGGGATCAAGGCGGGGACGGCGTTCTCGGCCTCCGACAGCTATTCGATCACCTTTCACGGCCGCGGCGGTCATGGCTCGATGCCGTCGGCGACGCTCGATCCGATTCCGATCGCGGCGCGCTTCGTCACCGATGTTCAGACGGTGATCAGCCGCGAGAAGGATCCCTATGCCTTTGGCGTGCTGACGATCGGCGCGATCAACGCGGGCAGCGCGCCGAATATCATTCCCGACCGTGCCGAGGTAAAGGTCAACATCCGCTCGCTCACCCCCGAGGTCCGCCAGCTGCTGCGCTCGGGCGCCGAGCGATCGGCAAAGGCGGCGGCGATGATGGGCAATGCGCCCGAACCGACGATCACCTATCTGACCGGCACCGCCAGCCTGGTGAACGACGAGTCGATGGCGGCCAACGGCTTTGAAATCCTGAAGCCGGTGTTCGGCGACAAATTGCTGTTCGCGCCCGCCAGCGCGGCGCCGGTTTCGGCGAGCGAGGATTATTCGGAGTTCGTCGATGCGGGCGTCCCGTCGCTCTATTTCGCGATCGGCGGTTATGACCCGGCGGTGCTCGCCGATCTGAAAGCCAAGGGGCAGCCGATCCCGACCAACCATTCGCCCTTCTTTGCGCCGCAAGCTGAGCCGGTGATCCGCGGCGCGGTGTCGGCGATCGTCCTGTCGGTCATCGGCGGGGTACGGCCGGGCGCGAAATAGGCGCCGATGCCTGACGTCGATAATGCGCTGATCGTCCGCCTGCTCGACCTGGCGGGCATTGGCGTGTTCGCGCTGTCGGGCGCGCTGATGGCGGTGCGACTGCGTCAGACGCTCGTCACCGCCGCCTTCTTTGCGCTGGTCACCGGGGTCGGCGGGGGCAGCGTGCGCGACCTGTTGATCGGCGCGCCGGTGTTCTGGGTACAGGACGGCGCGATTTCGGCGGTGTGCATCGCGATCGCGCTGATCGTGTGGATCACCCCCGAACGCTGGTGGCAGGGGCAATTGCTCGAATGGGCCGATGCGGTCGGGCTGGCGGCCTATGCGGTGTTCGGCACCGCCAAGGCGCTGGCTTGGGGGGTGCCGCCCGCCCCGGCATTGCTAATGGGCGTCATCACCGGCTGCGTCGGCGGCACGATCCGCGACATTTTGGCGGGGGTGCCGTCGATCATCGTGCGTCCCGAGATTTATGTCACCGCGGCGGCGCTCGCGTCGGGGTTGTTCTTGCTCCTGCTGTGGCTGGGCGCAGGAACGCCGGTGGCGGCAGTCGTCGGCGCGGTGGCCGGGTTCATCCTGCGCGGCGCGGCGATCCGCTGGTCGCTGGCCCTGCCCGCATATCGCGACCCCAAGACAGGCGCTTAGCGCTCTCTACGTCTTCCCGTTCGTGTCGAGCGAAGTCGAGACACGTGAAGTCGCGCACGAACTCAGCGTGTCTCGACTTCGCTCGACACGAACGGACGAGAGACGATGTTGATCCAAACCATGATGCCCTGCCACCCGACTTGACGTTCGCGTCAACTGCGCCATGCTAGGGAAAACCGGCCAAAGGATTTTCGCAGCATGACCATCGCGCAAACGACCGCCAACGGCATCAGCATCACCTATGAAGACAAGGGGCCAAAGGATGCGCCCGTCATCCTGCTGGTGATGGGGCTGGGCGGGCAGTTGACGCTGTGGCCCGACGAGTTCGTCGATGCGCTGGGCGCGCACGGCTTTCGCACGATCCGCTATGACAATCGCGATGTCGGTCTGTCGACGCGTTTCGACGCGGCGGGGGTACCGAACCTGAAATGGATGTTCGTGAAAGCGGCGATCGGATTGCCGATGCGCCCGGCCTACACGCTGGCCGATATGGCCGCCGACGGCATGGCGCTGCTCGACCATCTGGCGATCGACCGCGCGCATATCGTCGGCGCGTCGATGGGCGGGATGATTTCGCAGCATATCGCGGCGCGCTACCCCGACCGTACGCTGTCGCTGACCTCGATCATGTCGAGCACCGGCAACCGCCGCCTGCCGCGGGCGCGCAAGGAAGCGATGCAGGCGCTGGCGAACCGCCCGATGAGCGGCGATCCCGAGGAACTGATCGCCTATTCAGTGCGCACCGCGCGGGTGATCGGTAGCCCGGCCTATCCCGCCGCCGAGGAGCGGCTGCAACGCCGCGTCCGCGCCGATTTCGAACGCGGCTGGTATCCGCAGGGCGTCGCGCGGCAGATGGCGGCGATCGTTGCCGATGGTGACCGCCGCGACCTGCTGAAATCGATCACCGCGCCGACGTTGGTGGTGCACGGCGAGGATGACCCGCTGGTACCGCTCGCCGCCGGGCGCGATACGGCGGAGAATATCGCGGGGGCGCGGTTGATGACGATCCCGGGGATGGGGCATGACCTACCGCTGGCGCTGGTCGATACGCTGGCGGATGCGATAGCTGAGCATGCGAAGGGCGTTGGGGTGGCGGCCTGACCGCCAGCGTCGTTCAAATTCGTCATTGCGAGCGAAGCGAAGCAATCCAGGGCGGTTTGCGCGCACTCTGGATTGCCGCGTCGCTTCGCTCCTCGCAATGACGAGCCGTTATTTCAACAGCATCGCGACCGTCGCAAGGAACCCCTTCGCCTCGGCCGCACCCGCCCGCGGCACCGCGGGCAGATAGCCGCGGCAGTCGAGGCACGCGGCCTGCACCGATCCGGTCTGCGTCAGCAGCGCCATGTCCTGCATCAACCGCCGTTCGGTCAGCTGGCGGTTCATCGCCGCGATGCCGAACCAGCCGCGCGGCGCGGCGGCGACTTCCTCTTCGCTCTTGCCCCAGTTGGCGAGCATCTTGGCAAATTCGCTCGGTTCGTCCTCATAATATTCGGCGTGGAAATCGCCCTCGACCTTGGCGAGTTTTGCCGCTGCGGCGAGCGCTTCGGGCAGGCCACCGAACTGGTCGACCAGCCCCAGCTGGCGCGCGGTGCCGCCCGCCCAGACGCGCCCCTCGGCGATCGCCTGCACCTTGTCGAGTGGCTGCTTGCGGCTCTTTGCCACCAGCCCGGTGAAGCGGGCGTAGATGTCCTCGACGCTTGCCTGCGCCAGCGCGTTGAACTCGTCGTTGACGCCGCCGAACACGTCGGGCTGCCCCGACAGCGGCGTCGTCGCGATGCCGTCGGCGGTGACCCCGATCTTGCCAAGCGCCTGTTCGAAGCTGGGCAGGATACCGAACACCCCGATCGATCCGGTGACCGTTTCGGGCTCGGCAAAGATGCGGTCGGCGGGGGTCGAGATCCAGTAGCCGCCCGATGCCGCGACATTGGCCATCGACACGACGACCGGCAGCTTCTTGGCCTTGGCAGCGAGCAGCGCCTGCCGAATTTCCTCCGACGCCAACACCGACCCGCCGGGCGAATCGACGCGCAGCACGATCGCCTTGGTGCTGTCATCGGCGGCGGCGTCGAGGATATGCTGCGCGACGGTGGTGCCGCCGGCGGTGCCGGTCGGCGCCTCGCCATCGACGATTTCACCCACGACCGGGACGACCGCAATCGCGCTGCCCTTCAGCTCGGGCGGATTGGCGGCGACCCAGTTTTCGAGCGGGATCGCATTATATTCCCACGGCTTGCTGTCGTCGTAAGCGCCGCTGATTTCGGCGACGCGGGTGTTGAACGCCATCCGGCTGCCGAGCTTGTCGATCAGCCCGGCGTCGAGCGATGCCTTGGACATGTCATTGCCCGCCGCGCGCACCGCGCCCGCGGTGTCGGCGATATAGGCGTCGATCTTGGCCTTCGGACGCGCCTTTTTGACGTCGATCAGCCAATTGTCCCACAGCACGCTGGCGTAAGCGAGATTGGCTTCCTTCGCCTCGGGCGACTGGTCGCTGCGCAGGAAGGGCTCGACCGCGCTCTTGAAGGTGCCGACGCGATAGATGTTCGCGGTGATGCCAAGGCGGTCCATCAACCCTTTGTAATAGAGGCGCGAACCGCCGGGACCGGCGATGGCGACGCCGCCGACGCTGTCGGCCCAGATTTCGCTGGCGTGCGAGGCGATCTGGTAGCTGTCGGTGGTGTAGGCGGTGGCAAAGGCGAGCACGGGCTTTTTCTTGGCGCGCACCTTGTCGATCGCATTGCCGATCTCGGCGAGCGACACTTGTCCGCCGCCAAGGAAACGGTCGAGGTCGAGCACGACCGAGGTGACGCGCTTGTCGTCCGCCGCGCTTTCCAGCGCGTGAACGACGTCGCGGACGCGGATTTCCTGCAGCTGGTTGCCGCCCGACAGCGCGGTGACGGTGTCGACTTCGGCGGGTTGTTCGCTGACCACGCCGTCGAGTTCGATCAGCAGCGCGCCTTCGCTGACCGGCAGCCCGGCATTGGGGCGTCCCGCCAGCAGGCCGAACAGGACGACGAAGAACAGCAGCAGAAAGATCAGCGCGAGCGCGTCCTTGATCGCGACGAGCAGCCGCCACACCTTGCGCGGGAAACTGGTGCCCGATTTGGGCTTGTCGTCGCCGGGCAGCGGGCGGCGCACCGGGATCGCCCAGGGGCCGGCGGGATCGTTCGGGGTGTTGGCGGTGGTGTCGGTCATGTCTTTGAACCTAGGGACGCGGCTTGCCGTTGGCAATGCACGCTTCGACGGGTGGGTCACTCGGTCCTATCGGCGACGTCAGAGCCAGCCTTCGCGGCGATACCAGCGCACCGTTTCGGCGAGCGCGTCGTCGGTGTCGCGCTCGGGCCGCCATAGCGCAGGGGGAGGATGCGCGCCCTTCGTCGCCACCCAGTCGGGATGCGCAATATAGCGGGCGCGGTCGGGGGTCAGCTTGGCGCGATCGCGGCGCACCAGCTTGTCGATCCGGCCGCCCGCTTTCAGCACCGCGGCCGGGACCGCGAGCGCCGCCACATGACTGCGCCCGACCGCGCGGCCGATCGCGCGGGCAAATCCGCGGTGGGTCCATCCGCCGTCATGGCCGTCGTCGGGTTCATAGGTCGCATGGATGCTGGCGCTATGATCTGCCGCCAGCGCGACGAGCAGCCGTGCCAGATCGTCGACATAAATCGCCGACATGCGGCCGCCGGGCGGTAGCAACGCGATGCCGCGCCGCGCCATGCGGAACAGGTCGAGCATTTCAGTGTCGCCGGGACCGAACACCGCAGGGGGGCGGACGATGGTCCAGTCGAGGCCGCTTGCAGTCACCGCCGCCTCTGCGCGTTCTTTCGACCAGCCATAGTCGGACAGGCCGGGCTCGCGCGCCGCCAGCGACGAGACATGAACGAAACGCGACACCCCGGCGCCGCGTGCGGCGTCGATCACATGCGCGGTCGCGGTCGCATTACCCGCCTCGAAAGCGGCGCGGGTCGGGACATTGACCACCCCCGCGATGTGCATCACGACGTCGCTGCCTGCGGCCATTTCGGCGAGGCTATCGGGCTGGTCGAGCGCCCCCGCGATCCAGGTCACGCCGTCTTGGCCGGGCTGCGGACGGCGGGTGAGGGCGCGGACGTGCCACCCCGCGGCGATCGCCTGCCGCATCGTCGCGCCGCCGACGAAACCGGTTGCCCCGGTCATGGCCAGCACGGGCCGGGTCACAACAGCACCATATGGTCGCGGTGGACCATGGCGCTGCGCGGGGCATAGCCGAGCGCCGCTTCCTGTGCATCGCGGCCAAGCCCGGTGATCGCGGCGGCATCGGCGGCGGGATATTCGGACAGGCCGCGCGCGATCACCGCGCCGTCGGGG
>JAFAGN010000154.1 GCA_023422695.1 Pseudomonadota bacterium | reverse complement strand
GCGCAGGACTTCCGGGTGTCTCGACTTCGCTCGACACGAACGGAATTCAAAAGGCAGCTTGTCCAAAATTGGTCAGAAACCGCCGACCGACTCACGCCCCCACCTCACCAAGGTCCAGCATCGCCGCGCGCGCAAAAATCTGTGTCAGCACCGGTTCGGTGTCGGCGACGCGCATCGCGACATGAAATTCGACCGGCGTCAGCGTCGGCATCGCCGCGATTTCTACAAGCGCGCCGCTCGCCATTTCGGCGCGCACCATCGGCTGCGGAAAAATGCCGATGCCGCCGCCGACCTTGGCAATGTCGATCATCGTGCGCGCGTTATTGCACAGGTTGAGCGCTTTTTGCGCGATGCGTGACGCCGCGATCGCATCGCGCATCCGGCCGTGGATCGGCGAATGGCTGGCGAGCGACCACACCGGCAAGCCGGTATCGCCGCTGGCAAAAGCCGACGCGACGGCGGGGCTCGCGAGCCACATCAATTCGACATCGCCGATCGGGCTGGTCTTGAGCGCCGGATGCGCGATCGGCCCGGCGGCAAAGGCGATATCGGTCCGCCCCGTCAGCAATTGCTGGATCAGGTTCGCGGTCAGGTCGATTTCGATCTCGAGTCCGACATTGGGCATATCGGCCTTTAGCCCGGCAACAAAGCCCGGCAGGCAGCTGGCCGCGGCAATCTCGCCCGCCCCGATCCGCACCACCCCGCTCGCCTCGCCATAACCGCCGCTGCCCAGCAGCGCATATTGCATGTCGCGCAGCAGCGGATCGCAATCGCGCACCAGCTTGCGCCCCGCCGCGGTCAGCGACATCGTGCGGCCGTCGCGCCGGAACAGCGGCGTCCCCAATCGCTGCTCCAGCTCGCGCATCCGCGCCGACACCGCGGGCTGCGTCGTATTGAGCCGCTCGGCGGCGGCCGAAAACGTCCCCAGCCGGTCGATCCAGAGCAAGGTTTCAAGATGGTAGAGCGCAACGCGATTGATAGACATTATCTATCTATAATCCAAAAATTGAACAATTAGAATTGATGGATCAAATGCGCCAAGGTCGCGCCGAAAATTGGACAAGGGAGACCGACATGGCGAACAAGCAATACCCCGACGCCGCTGCCGCACTCGAAGGCCTGCTGTTTGACGGGATGCACATTTGCGCGGGGGGCTTTGGCCTGTGCGGCATCCCCGAACGATTGATCGACGCGATCCGCGATGCGGGTACGAAGGACATCACCATCGCCAGCAACAATGCCGGGATCGATGGCGAAGGGCTCGGCAAGCTGCTCCGCACCCGCCAGGTCAAGAAGATGATCAGTTCTTACGTCGGCGAAAACAAGGAATTCGAACGGCAATATCTGGCGGGCGAGCTTGAGGTCGAATTCTGTCCGCAAGGCACGCTGGCCGAACGCTGCCGCGCGGGCGGCGCGGGCATCCCGGGTTTCTACACCAAAACGGGCGTCGGCACGCTGGTTGCCGAGGGCAAGGAAGTGAAGACTTTCGACGGGCAGGATTATATCCTGGAGCGCGGCATCTTTGCCGATCTCGCGATCATCAAGGGATGGAAGGCCGACGAGAGCGGCAATCTGATCTTCCGCAAGACCGCGCGCAACTTCAACGCGCCGATGGCGACCGCCGCGAAGATCTGCGTCGCCGAGGTCGAGGAGATCGTCCCGACCGGCAGCCTCGACCCCGACAGCATCCACCTACCCGGCATCTATGTGAAGCGCATGATCGTTGGCGCGCCCTATGACAAGAAGATCGAGTTCCGCACGACCCGTCCGCGCCCAGAAACTGCCGGGGCAGCGTGAGCTTCGGACGCAAAGGCATCGGCCATAAAGGGTCGATCGACGTCACCGGCATCCCGGCGCTCGCGGGCGGCGAGGAGTTTCTGCGCATGTGGAAACAATCGAACGGCAACATTCTGTGCGTCATCGACCCCGCCGCCCTCGGCGCCGACCCCATGCTTTTCGGCCTCGCCATCGTCGATGCCGTCCGTCATGGCGCCAAAGCCTATGCGGCGGCCGTCGAAATCGATGAAAACCATGCCTATGAACGGATCATGGAAGGCGTGAACGCCGAATTGGCCAATCCGACCGATATGCCCCGTCCGCTCGGCCCGCAAGGAACGCACTGATGAAAACCCATCTGATTCCGATTTCCGCCCTGTTCCTTGCCGGTTGTGCAACGGCTCCCACGCCGGTTACGACGGCCCCGACCCCACCGCCCGTCGCTACCCCCGTCGAGGCCGCCAAACCGCCTGTGGCACTGCAATATCTTTATGGCTCGGCGGAGGCCGCGATTGCGGTCAGCGCGACCAACAAGCGCATCGCCGACTATGCCATGCAGCGCGTCAAGCAGCGCCCGGCCGACAGCGTCGTGCTCGCACCCGGCGCGCCAATGGACGCGCCGCGTTTCGAGCCGTGCGGCACCAAGCCCTTCGCCGCGGTGTTCGACGCCGACGAGACGCTGATCTGGAACCTCGGCCCGATGCGCTACTTTACCGAAAAGGGCATCGCGTTCGACGTCAAGGTCTGGGACCAGTGGGAAAAGACCGGCGCGGGCAAAGCGGTCGCGATGCCCGGCACGATCGAGATGCTGGCCAAACTGCGCGCCGCGGGCATCACCGTCATCGCCAATACCAACCGCAGCGCCGCCAATGCCAGGGGCAGTGAGGATACGCTCCGCGCTGCCGGACTTGGTGAATTCAAGCATGGCGAAACGCTGTTCCTGATGGGCGACGATGCCAGCGGATCGAGCAAGGACGGGCGCCGCGCCACCATCGCCGCGAAATATTGCGTGATCCTGATGGCGGGCGACCAGCTCGGCGATTTCAGCCAGCAGTTCAACGTCAGGGACCTGCCCGCCGCCACCCGCACCGCGCTGGCGACCGGCCCCGCCGCTGCCGCGCTGTGGGACAAGGGCTGGTTCCTGTTTCCGAATTCCGTCTATGGCCCGTGGGAAAAACTGGGCTGGGACGACACCTTCCCCTCCGACAAGAATTGGGAGCCGAAATAATGTCCTGGACGCGTGATGACATGGCGGCGCGCGCCGCAAAGGAACTGCAGGACGGCTATTACGTCAATCTGGGCATCGGCATCCCCACCCTGGTCGCGAACCACATCCCCGCCGGGATGACGGTCACGCTCCAGTCCGAAAACGGCATGCTCGGCATCGGCCCCTTCCCCTATGAAGGCGAAGAGGACGCCGACCTGATCAACGCGGGCAAGCAGACGATCAGCGAGGTGCCGCAATCGGCCTATTTCTCCTCTTCTGACAGCTTCGCGATGATCCGCGGCGGCCATATCGACCTCACCGTGCTCGGCGCGATGGAGATTGCCGAGAATGGCGACATCGCCAACTGGATGATCCCCGGCAAGATGATCAAGGGCATGGGCGGCGCGATGGACCTGGTCGCCGGGGTCAAGAAGATCATCGTCGTCATGGAGCACAACGCCAAGGACGGCAGCCCCAAATTCATCCCCGCCTGCACACTGCCGCTGACCGGCAAGAATGTCGTCGACATGATCATCACCGACTTTGCAGTATTCAAGCGCGACGATCACGACAGCCCGTTCCGGCTGATCGAGCTGGCACCGGGGGTGACGGCGGAAGAGGTTGCCGCAAAAACGACCGCACATTACGTCGCCTGACCGCATGTCGAGCGTCGCCGCCAACCCGGGCTCGACCTGGCTGCTGATCGGCGGCGGGCTTTCGGTCGCGGCGGCGCTGCTGCATATCGCGTGCATCTTTGGCGGCCCCGACTGGTACCGCTTCTTTGGCGCGGGTGAAGGCATGGCGCGCGCGGCGGCGCGCGGCGACTGGACGCCCACCCTGATCACATTGGCAATCGGCGCGGTCCTGCTGATCTGGGCTGCCTATGCCTTTTCGGGTGCAGGTATCTTGCCGCGCCTGCCGCTGCTGCGCACCGGTTTGGTTACGATCACCGCCATCTATCTGGCCCGCGCCCTCATCTTCGTCCCGCTCCATCTCTGGCGGCCGCAACATACCGACAGTTTCGCGATCTGGTCATCGCTGATCGTGCTGATCTATGGCGCAGTTTACGCCGCCGGGACGGTCAAGGCCTGGCGGTATCTGACACCCTGATCTGTGTCTCCGGGGGTGACGGCGGCGACCGACGCGGCTAAGACAGCGTCAACTATGAGGTCGCAGCCCAATCCCGTCGCAATGCGGCGCAAGTTCCTTGTCCCGGTCGCGGTGGTCGCGCTGGCGCTGTCGGGGTGGTTCGGCGTTCATGCCATCGCCGGAAAACAGCCGCTGGCGAGCGTGCCAATCCCGATGATGGCACCCGAAGATCTGCCCGACACCCCTGCGCGGTGGCGCGGCCGGATCGATTATCGCGCGCTCGACCGCCAATTGACTGCACTGTCGCAGCGCCCCGAAATGGCCGGGCTGGCGGTGGCGGTGGTCGAGGATGGCGAGCTGCGCTTCGTGCGCGCCTATGGCGTTTCCGATGCATCGACGGGTGCGCCGGTCACCGCGCAGACGATGTTCCGCTGGGCGTCGGTATCCAAAACCACGACGGGGGTGATGGCGGCGGCGCTCGCCAAGGACGGCACCCTCGATCTCGACCGCCCGGTCGCCGACTGGTCGACGTCGCTGCGCCTGCCCCGCGGCGCCGAGGCGCAGGTGACTCTCGACGATCTGCTCGCCCAGCGCACGGGGCTTACCAAAAACGCCTATGACGAAAAACTGGAGGAGGGACAGGATCCCGAACGGATCCGAGCCGGCCTCGCCGCCGCGCCGCTGCAATGCGACCCCGGCACCTGCCACACCTATCAGAATATCGCCTTCGATGCCGCGAGCGAAATCCTGACCGCGGTGGCGGACAAGCCCTTTGCCAATGCGGTCGAGGATCGCTTCTTCCTGCCGCTCGGCATGGTCAGTGCGGGTTTCGGGATGGAACGGCTGACCGGCGCGCGGGACTGGGCCAAACCGCATCGCGGGCATCACACGCTGCCGGTCAAAGAGGCCTATTGGCGCGTTCCCGCCGCCGCGGGTGTCGAAAGCGACATCGTCGATTTCGCCAAATGGATGCAGGCGATGATGGGGTCGCGCCCCGATGTGCTGCCGCAATCGGTGTTGCAGCTCGCGCACCGCCCGCGCGTCGGCACCGCGAAGCTCTATGGCGGCAATTTGCGGCAAGCGATGGGCGATGCCGCCTATGGCCTCGGCTGGCGCAGCTTCACCTATGGCGGCCACCGGCTTGAGGGGCATTCGGGCGCGGTGGCGGGATACCGCGCGACGATGATTTTTGAACCCGCGACGCGGACGGGCGTCGTCGCGATGTGGAACAGCGACTGGGGCTTTCCCTTCCGCATCCCGTTCACCGTCATCGACAGCTATCACAAGCGCGACGACGCGGGCTGGCTCGACCTCAGCGAACTGCCGCCCGCGCGCGGTGCGACCGCGGCGGCACCGCCCCCCGTTCCCGCGGCTGCCGAGGGATAAGCCGCACACACGATATCCTCCCCTCGCCCCGCAGGAGCGCGACGCATGTACGAGCTGATCACCGCCAACCGCAATTATTCCAGCTGGTCGCTGCGGCCGTGGGTGTTGATGACCGCGCTCGGCATCGCGTTTCGTGATCGCATCGAGCCGTTCACCAAGCCCGCGAACTATGATGATTTCCGCCGTTTCTCGCCGACCGGGCAGGTTCCCGCGCTGCTCCACGAGGGGCGCACCATTTATGATTCGCTCGGCATTGCCCTCTATCTCGCCGACCGCCACGACGGCATATGGCCGACCGCCCCCGATGCCCGCGCCTGGGCGCAATGCGCGGCGTGCGAAATGCACAGCGGTTTTGCGGCACTGCGCAACGATTGCACGATGAATGTCGGGGTGCGGGTGACCCCCAAGCCGATGTCCGACGCGCTCAAAGCCAATGTCGCGCGGATCCGTGAGTTGTTTGAAGGCGGACTGGCGCGCTTCGGCGGGCCTTGGCTCACCGGGTCGGATTTCACCGCGGTCGATGCCTTCTTCGCGCCCATCGCGTTCCGCATCCGCACCTACGGCCTCGACGTCGGCGCCGGGCAGGCGTGGGTCGACCATATCCTCGCGCACCCCGCAATGCTGGAATGGGAACGGCAGGCGCTCGCAGAAAGCTGGCGCGAGGTGGGGCATGAGGAAGAATTGCGCGCGTGCGGGGCGATTACAGCGGATTACCGGACGGGTTAGAAGCCCCGTCGCCCCCGCGAAGGCGGGGGC
>JAFAGN010000147.1 GCA_023422695.1 Pseudomonadota bacterium | reverse complement strand
GCGCAGGACTTCTGGGTGTCTCGACTTCGCTCGACACGAACGGGATTTAGGGGGCGGCTTGTCTATTTCTGCTCGAAACCCGCCCTCTACCCCAACCACTCCACCCACGCCCCATGCGCATGGGCATGGGCCAGCTTGATCGGCTCGGCGCCGCCGGGCCAGTACCGCACCACCAGTTCGTGATGATGCACCGTCCGATTGGCCTCCAGCGCGATCCACGCCAGCGGGCGTTCGGGCGTCGCGCGGGCGGCCGCAGCCTCCATTGCGACGCGGACCCGGGCTTGCTGGTCGGCGGGGACATATTGCCATACGATCGAGTGCATCAGCACGCGCGTCACCCCTTCGGCTTGCGGGCGCGCCAGCTCGGCCTCGACGAAATCGGCGGCGTTGGCTCGGATCAGGTGCGGCGGTTCCGCGGTCGCGGCCAGGATTGCCGCCTCCATGCGCTGAAAGCGAACATGATGCTCGGGCCAGATATAGGCCTTGAGGCGTAGTGCCTGTGCTGGATCGGTCAGATCGACGGGAGCAACATCGCAGCCCCTGAGGCTCGCAAGCTCGATTTCGTGCAGCGGCGGGTGATTGCCGCGCCATTCGGGGGTGAACGCCATCGCGCCGGGACGCGGGCCGACATGCACCCCGCCGAGGTCATAATGATAGCGGTCGATCATCAGGTTGATGCCCGCACTCGACCCGATCTCGATACAGTCGAAGCGCGGCGGCAATCCCTTGTCCGCGAGCCACAGCATCGCAGCGATGAAATTCGACGAGCGCCCCGCCTCGTTCGTCTGTGGCGGGCCATCGAGCCAGGGCAGCAGCGCCGCCTCGTGCCGCGCGACCACCCCGGCGACGATCGCCGCGTCGTTGATGTCGTCGGCATCGGCATAGATCGGCGCCAGTTCGTGTGCGCTACCGGCCAAGTGCAGGGCGTGCAGCCCACCCGCGGCGCGCAGCGGCAACGCATCGGCCAGCGGCGCGCCCTTCCAGTCGGCGATCCGCCGGGCAAATCCGCTAGCAGGCTGGTCGAGCAAAGCGCCAAGCGCTGCCACGATTCGCGCGGTCACCGGCGCGCCGTTGGCACGGCAATAGGCGACCTGATTGGCAAAGGCGGTTCGCACCGCCGCGGATCCGGTTTCGGCCATATCGATCGGCTGATAACGCTCGCTCATTGCCCTTTGCCCCGTCGCCGCCTATGTGCGCGACGCTTATGCCCGAACCGATCATCTTTGCCATCCCCAAGGGGCGCATCCTCGACGAGGCGCTGCCGCTGCTCGCGCGCGTCGGGATCGAACCGGCGGCGGATTTCTTCGACAAGAAAAGCCGTGCGCTGGTGTTCGGGACGAACCAGCCGCATATCTCGCTGATCCGCGTGCGCGCGTTCGACGTTGCGACGTTCGTCGCACATGGCGCGGCGCAGCTAGGTATCGTCGGGTCCGACGTTGTGGACGAGTTCGACTACAGCGAGCTTTACGCCCCCGTTGATCTGGGCATCGGCCATTGCCGCCTGTCGCTGGCGGGGCCGGAAGGCAGCGCACCGCCCGGGCTCGGCGAAAGCCATATTCGCGTTGCGACCAAATATCCGTCGATAACGCGCCGCTGGTTTGCGGGTCAGGGCATCCAGGCCGAATGCATCAAGCTCAACGGCGCGATGGAGATCGCGCCGAAGCTGGGGCTGGCCTCGCACATCGTCGACCTTGTGTCGACGGGGCGCACCTTGGTGGAAAACGCGCTCGCCGAGCAGAAAATTATCAGCGAGGTGTCCGCGCGGCTGATCGTCAATCGCGCTGCGTTCAAGCTGCGCTCGGCCGAGGTGCCGGCGCTGGTCGAAAAATTCCGTCAGGCGGTCGGCGATGCGGCGGCTTGACGCCTCCGATCCCGGTTTTGCCGCCGCGTTCGATGCGCTGGTCAATGACCGGCGCGAAAGTTCGTCGGATGTGTCGGCGGACGTCGCCGCGATCATCGCGCGGGTGAAAGGCGAGGGCGATGCCGCGCTCGCGCACTATACCAACAACTTTGACAAGTTCGACCTTGATGCGAGCGGGTGGAGCATCTCCAGGGATGACTGCGCTGCCGCCTATGCGGCGCTGGAGCCCGACCTGCGCGATGCGCTGAACCTCGCGGCCGACCGTATCCGCGCCTATCACGCCGCGCAATTGCCCGAGGATCGCGACTATCGCGATGCGACGGGCGCGCGGCTCGGCGCACGCTGGAACGCGGTCGATGCGGCGGGGGTCTATGTCCCCGGCGGACGCGCTGCTTATCCGTCGTCGGTGCTGATGAATATCCTGCCTGCCAAGGTGGCAGGCGTGGGCCGCATCGTGATGATGACGCCGACCCCGGGCGGCGAGGTCAATCCGGTCGTCATGGCCGCGGCGCATATTGGCGGCGTCGACGAAATCTGGCGCGTCGGCGGTGCGCAGGCAGTCGCGGCGCTGGCGTTTGGGACGGACAGGATCGCGCCGGTCGATGTCGTGACCGGCCCCGGCAACGCTTGGGTCGCCGAGGCAAAGCGGCAGGTTTACGGCGTCGTCGGCATCGACATGGTCGCGGGGCCGAGCGAGATTGTCGTGGTCGCCGACGCACGGAACGACCCGCGCGTCATCGCGGCCGACCTGCTCAGCCAGTCCGAGCATGACCCGACCAGCCAGTCGATCCTGTTCACCGACGATGCCGCCTTCGCCGATGCTGTCGCCGCGGCGGTCGAGGCGATCATTCCGACGCTAAGCACCGCCGCAACGATGCGCGACAGCTGGGACGCGAACGGCGCCATTGTTATCGTGCCGACGCTGGCCGATGCGATCCCGCTTTGCGACCGGCTCGCGCCCGAGCATCTCGAGCTCGCGGTCGATCCCGCTGAAGCCGACGCGCTGTTCGCCAAGGTCCGCCATGCCGGTTCGGTGTTCCTGGGCCGCCAGACGCCCGAGGCGATCGGCGATTATGTCGCTGGGCCGAACCATGTGTTGCCGACCGGTCGCCGCGCGCGTTTTTCGAGCGGGCTGTCGGTCACCGATTTCATGAAGCGCACCAGCTTCCTCGCCCTCGACGACGCCAGCCTTGCCGCCATCGGTCCCGCTGCGGTTGCGCTGGCGGGCGCCGAGGGGCTCCCCGCCCATGCGCTTTCGGTCAGCCAGCGTCTCAGTTAAGAAAAGAACCATGAACCAACGCGCCCAGTCCCGCTCCGCCGCCCGCCTCGCCGCCGTGCAGGCGCTCTATCAGCACGAGATGGAGGCAACCCCGCTCGCCAAGCTGATCCACGAATTTCACCAGCATCGCATCGGCGCGACGATCGAGGACGCCGAATATGCCGATGCCGACACCGCGTTTTTCGACGACGTCGTAAAAGGCACGCTGGCGCGCGCCGACGAGATTGACGCCGCGATCGTCGCGCGGCTGGCGAGCGGCTGGTCGATGGACCGGCTCGACCGCACGATGAAGGCGATCCTGCGCGCCGGTGCCTATGAACTGATCGCGCGTGGCGACGTGCCGGTTGGCGCCGTGGTCAGCGAATATGTCGATGTCGCGAAGGCATTTTTCGACACGCGCGAGGCGGGTTTCGCCAACGGCCTGCTCGATGCGATCGGCAAGGATGTGCGCAAAACCAGCTAGAAACCGTTCGTGTCGAGCGAAGTCGAGACACGCTTGGGACGCACTGGCCTTCGCGTGTCTCGACTTCGCTCGACACGAACG
>JAFAGN010000089.1 GCA_023422695.1 Pseudomonadota bacterium | reverse complement strand
GCCGCCAGCGGTTTACGCATCAATGCAGAGCAAGACCGACGGCGGCCGCGTTCGGAGCCACGTGACTCCGAAACGCCCTTCGCGGGGGCGACGTTCTAGCCAAACGGCTTATCAATCGACGGCGGCGGCTCGCTGAACCATTTCGGGCCGCTGTCGGTCATGTAGAAACAATCCTCAAGCCGGATGCCGAACTCGCCGGGGATATAGATGCCGGGTTCGTTCGAGAAGCACATGCCGGGCGCCAGCTTCGTCGTCTCGCCGCGCACCAGATTGACCGGCTCGTGCCCGTCGAGCCCGATGCCGTGGCCGGTGCGATGCGAGGTGCCGGGCAGCTTGTAGCCCGGTCCCCAGCCAAGGCTCTCGTAATAGGCGCGCACCGCGTCATCGACCTTGCCCGCGGGCGTGCCGAGCTTCGCCGCGGCAAAAGCGACGTCCTGCCCCTTGCGCATCTGGTCCCACACCTGCCGCTGGCGCGGGGTGGCCTTGCCGTAAACGAAGGTTCTCGAGATGTCGGATTGATAGCCGTGGACGGTAGCGCCGCAGTCCATCAGCACGACCTCGCCCTCCTTCACCGCCTGCGGCTTGCCGCTGCCGTGCGGGTAGGCGCTGGCTTCGCCGAGCAGGATCAGTTCGAACTCGCTCCGTCCGCCCAGCGCGGTGGTGGCCGCCGCCATGATCGCGCCGATGTCGGCGGGGGTCATCCCCGCCTCGATCCGCGGCGCGGTGTGGCGATAGGCGGCGAGCGTGATGTCGCTCGCGATCTGCATCAGCGCGATTTCGGCGGGCGATTTGTGCATCCGGCACCCGCGCACGACGGGGGCGCCGTTGACGACGGTCGCCTGCGGCATCGCCTTTTCCAGCCCGTCGACCGCGAAATAGCGCACCGTTTCTTCGACGCCGATGCGGCCCTTGGTCAGCCCGCGCTTACCGAGCCACGCGGCGACCGCGGCGAGCGGATTGTCATCCTCGTTCCAGGTCAGCACGTCGGCGGCGACGCCCAGGCTTTCGCGCACCGACGGTTCTTCGAAAAAGGGCGTGACGACCGCCAGTTCGCCTTCGCGGGTCAGCACCGCGGCGGTCAGCCGCTCGCTGCGCGACCAGCGCACCCCGGTGAAATAGATCAGGCTCGATCCCGGCTCGATCAGCAGCGCGTCCATATCGTTGGCGCGCAGCAAATGGGTCGCCTTGGCAAGCCGCGCGACCCGCTCCGCCTTGCCGATCGGTACCGCCTTGGCCGCCAGATTGGGCAGCTCGGCGGTATCGGCGGCCCAGGCCGATAGCGGCAGCGTCGCCGCAAGCCCGCCAAGCGCCGCGGTGCCGAGAAATTGCCGTCGTTGGATCATTTCACTCTCCCCAAATCCTTCGCCCAACCTCTAACCCGTTCGTGCTGAGCTTGTCGAAGCACCGTTTTTTCACATCACCGTTGAAAGGAAAGGACGGTCCTTCGACAAGCTCAGGACGAACGGAGTTGTGGGGTGGTCGTCAATAGATCAGCAAATCCGAAATCTCGTCCCGCCACGCGGCCTCGTCAGGCAACGCCAGCGCGTCAAGATCGCCCGCGTCCGCGTCCGCGTCATCGACCCACAGCCGCAGATCGGGACCGCCGTTGATCACGTCGATCGCCAGCACGTCGTCGGTATATTCATATTTGAAATCGGTGCCGCGCCAGATCGGATAGTCGGGGCAAAGCGAACGGATCGCCTTGAACCCCAGCGCCTGCACCCGCCACGGCTGGAACGCGGCATCGTCGTACCACGGCCCCTCGGCATGGATGTGGACGCCGCTGCACAGCTGCCCGACATGCTTGTGAAAGGTCGGCTGGAACCAGATGTCGCGCAGCTTGCACCCCGCCAGCCATTGCGGCGCCAGCCGCTGCATTTCGGCGATCACCGCCTTGGCGTCGATGTCGGGGGCGCCGAACAGTTCGAGCGGGCGCGTCGTGCCGCGGCCTTCGCTGAGCGTGGCGCCCTCGACCATCACCGTCCCGGCATAGGCGCGCGCCATGTTGACGTTCGCGGCGTTGGGGCTGGGGTTGATCCACACCCGGCCCTCCGGCCAACCATAGCCGGGGGCCGCCGTGGGCGCCCAGCCTTCCATTTCGATCACGCGATACTCGACATCGAGACCGAAGTGGCGGATGAACCAATGCCCCATTTCGCCCATCGTCAGCCCGTGACGCATGACCATCGGCGCCGCGCCGACAAAGCTTTCCCAGCCCGGACGCAGCAGCGTGCCTTCGACCGGGCGCCCGGCCGGATTGGGGCGATCGAGCACCCACACCGCCTTGCCATGCTGCGCCGCGGCTTCGAGCATGTAGAGCAAGGTCGTGACATAGGTGTAGATGCGGCAGCCGAGATCCTGCAGGTCGATCAGCACGACGTCGAAAGTGTGCATCGACTGGCCGGTCGGCCGACGCACCTCGCCATAAAGGCTGAAGCAGGGAACGCCATGCACCGGATCGGTGAAGTCGGGCGACTCCATCATATTGTCCTGCAGATCGCCGCGCACCCCATGCTGCGGCCCGAACACCGCGGTCACATTGACCCCCGCCGCAACGAGCGCATCGAGGCTGTGGGTCAGGTCGGCAGTGACCGAGGCGGGGTGCGCGAGCAGGGCGACGCGCTGGCCTTCGAGTGGCTTTCGCAGCGCGGGGTCGGCGAGCAGGCGATCGATACCAAAAGTCATCGTCATGCTGCGCCCGGTGCCGCAAGCGTCAGCGCAAAGCAATCGGGATGATGGAAATCGGGCTGGCCCGGCGGATGCGCGAGCGCCCAATAGCTTTTGGTGCCGTCCAGTTCCTCGATCACCGCCGACAGCGCCAGTTTCGACCCGGTGTCGGGGAAAATCCCCGGTTCGACGCGCAACGCATAGCGACCGTCGCTGCGTTCGGCGGCCATATCCCATGGCGCGAGCTCGTCGGGGCGCAGCAGCGAGCGATAATCGTCGAACTGGTAACAGGCCCAGCGGCCGTCGGGCGCGTAGTTGAATTCGGTATAGTCGGGCTGGTCCTCCTCGGTCAGGAACGCCTCGAAACAGGTGCTTTGCCACAACCCGTCGGTCGCGCTGTCGGCGATGACCAGCTGACCGTCGCCGGGCGGCAGCACGATGTCACCCACCGACCCGTCGACGATATAGCGCAGCGCAAAACCGTCATCGAACGACAGCATCACCTCGACCGCGACCGACCGCACGGTCCGCGCCGGGGTGTCGGGGTGGCAGACCAGCGATTTGCGAATGCTATCCAAAGCCCCAACCCCATGCTAAGCGCGCGCGCGTTATGACGAACCACAAATCCGACCTGCTGCGCGTCCTCGATGAACGAGGCTATATCCACCAGATGACCGACGCGGAAGGGCTCGATGCGCTCGCCGCGACGCAGGTCGTTCCTGGATATATCGGTTTCGACGCAACCGCGCCCAGCCTGCATGTCGGCAGCCTGGTCCAGATCATGATGCTGCGCCGCCTGCAACAAACGGGGCACAAGCCGATCGTGCTGATGGGCGGCGGAACGACGCGGATCGGCGACCCGACCGGGCGCGACGAAAGCCGCAAGATGCTGTCGGACCAGACGATCGCCGACAATATCGCGTCGATCTTCAGCATCTTTCAGCAGTTCCTGACCTTTGGCGACGGCCCCACCGACGCGGTGATGGTCAATAATCAGGACTGGCTGGGCAAGCTCGGCTACATCGAACTGCTGCAGGAGGTCGGCACCCATTTCACGATCAACCGGATGATGACCTTCGATTCGGTCAAGCTGCGGCTCGAACGCGAGCAGCCGATGACCTTCCTAGAATTTAACTACATGATCCTGCAGGGCTATGATTTCCGGCACTTGTCGAAGGACATGGGGGTGCGGCTGCAAATGGGCGGGTCGGACCAATGGGGCAATATCGTCAACGGTATGGAGCTCGGCCGCCGCATGGACGGCGCCGACCTCTATGGCCTGACGACTCCGCTGCTGACCACCGCGGCGGGCGCCAAAATGGGCAAGACCGCCGCCGGGGCGGTGTGGCTTAATCCCGCGCAACTGTCCCATTTTGACTATTGGCAGTTCTGGCGCAACTGCGACGACCGCGACGTCGGACGCTTCCTGAAATTGTTCACCGATTTGCCGCTGGACGAGATCGCACGGCTGGAAGCGCTGGGCGGCGCCGAGATCAACGAGGCGAAGAAGATCCTCGCGAACGAGGCGACCGCGCTGTGCCGCGGCGCCGATGCGGCCAAGGCCGCTGCCGAAACCGCCGCGCAAACCTTTGAAAAGGGGCAGATTGGCGGCGATTTACCGGAAGTTGCGGCGCCCGCCGAAGGCATCAGCGTTGTCGATGCGCTGCGCGAGCTGGGCTTTGCCGCGTCGAACAAGGAAGCGCGGCGTAAGCTCGACGAAGGCGCGATCAAGGTCGACGGCGTCGTCATCCGCGACCCGCAATATCGCATCCTGCCCGCCGCCGACCCTGTGCCGCTGAGCCTGGGGTCGAAAAAACATGGCCTTGTGACGCGCTAAGGCGCAGAAACGCGTTTACCCAATTTTCAGCAATCGAGTGGATCGTCATGCCCAAACCACAAAGGTCCACAAAAATGCGCAAGATCGATACCAGCAAAGCCCATTATGTCGGGCTCGACCAGCGAATTGCTCCGCGTAGCGACGTCTATGTCCGCCTGCCCTTCGTCATGCCCGACGGGCGGCAGGAAATGTGCACCTGCGTCAACATCAGCGCCGACGGGATGCTGATGCGTTTCGAGCGCGGGCTGGAGATCGGCGACCTTGTTGTATTCCGCATGCCGATCATCGGCCGCACCGCGGCGAAAGTCGTGTGGTCGCTCGGCGGCAAGACCGGCGTCCAGTTCGACAAATCGATCGCGGTCGAAGATTATCTGCCGATGATCCGCGCCATGGGCGCCAGAGGCGACGTAAACTAAAAACGCGCGCCAGAGGCGACGTCAACTAACCGCTTCTGAGCAGCGGCACCGCCGCATCGCGCTCGAACAGGTAAAGGCAGAGGCGCACCGCTTCGGCGCGCGCGCCGTCCATCCCGCCATCGCGCTCGACGAACAGCCGGGCATCGTCGTGCGCGACGGGCAATAGCCGCACCAGCTGTTCGGCGGTCGCAAGCCGGTAATCGGCGTCGCCCGACTGTTTGAGCCCGAGCAGTTCGCCGCCGCCGCGCAGTTCCAGATCCTTTTCGGCGATCACGAAGCCGTCGTTGGTATCCCGCATCAACGCGAGCCGCTCGCGCGCGGTTTCGGACAGATTTTGCGAGCGCAAGAGCAGGCACACCGATTTCGCGGCGCCGCGCCCGACCCGGCCGCGGAGCTGGTGGAGC
>JAFAGN010000070.1 GCA_023422695.1 Pseudomonadota bacterium | reverse complement strand
CCGCCATCGGGCGGCGACGGGCAGCGATCAACCGTGGTCGTCGAGTTTGGCCGTGATCGCTGATGCCGAACCGCGGCTGGCAGGGCGCACCGCCACCGCAGCCAGGTTTTCAGCGCCACCATTTGATTCCCATCGCGTTGCTTCACCGGGGGCAGATGGCGCTGATGTTCGATCATTTGCAGGCGGAGGGCTTCGCGCTCGAGCAGTTCGACCGCAACGGGCTGATGCTGCCCGCTTGCGAACGCGCGGCGCTGTTGTCGGGCCATGCGCTGCACCGCGGGCCGCATCAAGGCTATAGCGATGTTGTGGCGTCGCGCGTGGAGCAGATCCGGCGGCATTTCGTGATGCAGGCACCGACCGACCTTCGCTCGGCGCGGCGCACCGCAGTCATGCGGCTGCGGCTGTTGCAGGACACGACACGGCGCGCGCTGACCGACCGGCATTGGGCGGGGTTCTGGCTCAACCGCCGCGATCCGATGCGGCTGTTTGTCGACCGGCCCTATCTGGATGATGCGATCGAACGGTTGTTCGGGGTGTGATGCGGGGTGGCTTTCGACCGATTGCGGCCATAAACTTTTGTCATCCCGGACTTGATCCGGGATCCATGCGCCCGCTCAGCAGCGGGCGGCGTATGGCCTCATGGACCCCGGATCAAGTCCGGGGTGACGAAGAGACGAAGGGCAGCTCACCACCCGAAACCCGCCGTTACCCAAGGGCTCGGTAGCCTCGATCCTACAGCCGAACCTTCGCCTCCAGCTCGCGGCGGGCAGCCAGATATTGCGCTTCGAGTTCGGCGACGAAGTCGGCGACGGGGCGCACTGCGGTCACCGGGCCGATGCCCTGGCCCGATCCCCAAATGTCTTTCCACGCCTTGGCCTTGGTGTTGCCGCCCGAACCGAAGTTCATCGTCTTGAGATCGCCTTCGGGCAGATTGTCGGGGTCCATGCCCGCGGCGACGATCGACTGGCGCAGGTAATTGCCATGCACCCCGGTGAACAGGTTCGAATAGACGATGTCGGCGGCGCGGCCCTCGACGATGCCATCCTTATATCCCTGGTCGGCGTTGGCTTCGGCGGTGGCGATGAAGGCGCTGCCGATATAGGCGAGGTCGGCGCCGCACGCCTGCGCCGCGAGTACCGATCGGCCATGGCCAATCGCGCCCGACAGCGCAACGGGGCCGTCGAACCATTCGCGGATTTCCTGCACCAGTGCGAAGGGCGATTGCCGCCCGGCGTGGCCGCCCGCACCGGCAGCGACGGGAATCAATCCGTCGGCGCCCTTCTCGACCGCCTTGCGGGCAAAGCGGTCGTCGATGACGTCGTGGAGGGTGATGCCGCCCCAGCCATGCACTGCCTGGTTGAGTTCCTCGCGCGCGCCCAAGGAAGTAATGGTGATCGGCACCTTCCATTTGGCGCAGGTCGCGATGTCCTGCTCCAACCGGTCGTTCGATTTATGGACGATCTGGTTGACGGCATAGGGGGCCGACAGCCGATCGGGATTGTCGCAGTCCCACGCCGCAAGTTCTTCGGTGATCTGGTGCAGCCATTCGTCGAGCAACGTCTGGGGGCGTGCGTTCAGGGCCGGGAAGCTGCCGACGACGCCAGCCTTGCACTGCGCGATGACCAGTTCGGGGCCCGACACGATGAACAGAGGCGAGCCGATGACGGGCAGGCGCAGGCGGTCGAAAATCGGGGGCAGGGCCATGAATCACTCTCCGGTAGCAGTTTGAAACTGACCTTAACGTAAACGGAAGGTGGTGCAAGAGGGGTTGGCGGTGTTGGAACAGGCAAAATATGAAGGCGGGCATCTCGCTTGTAGCGGGCAGCGGGCCGAAATAATTGTCGCCCCCGCGGAGGCGGGGGCCGTTAGAGTTCACTCCCAGCCAAGCAGCGTAAACCGCCAGCGGCCCCCGCCTTCGCGAGGGCGACGGTCATCAACCCGGCCGCTCCGCCTTCAATTCGCGCACCAGCGGCTGCAAATTCGCGTCATATTTCGCCAGCATCGTGTGTGCCCCGGCGAAATCGTAAAAGCTCACCAGTTCGCGCCCGTTCCAGCGATGCAGCGCATAGGCCGGATCCTCCGCGACGATCATCGGCCGGTCGTCGGGCCGCTCGGCGTCGATCGGGCGCAGGTCGAGCGAGACTTGCGGCGCGGTCGATGAACAGATGGCGACGGTGCGCCCCTCCCACGCCACAGTGACGCTGCGGTGCAAATGACCGCAGATCAGCCCGCGCACCTGCGAATGCCGCCGCACCACATCGGTAAAAGTCGCGACCCACGGCTCGTCGGGGTGGGTGTTCATCCACTCGATCCCGCTTTCGATCGGCGGATGGTGCATCACGATATAGGTCGGCTTGTCCGGCGCCTTGGCTAGTTCGGCGTCGAGCCACGCCGCGCGCACGTCGCAAAAAGCGCCGCCGTGGCGCCCTTCCTCCAGCGTATCGACGGTCACCAGCCGCAGTTCGGGCAGCTCGATCGCATATTGGACAAAGCCGTTGCCGTCGTCGAGGCCGGGAAAGCGCGCATGAAAATTGTCGCGCAGATCATGGTTGCCGACACTGACCCACACCGGAAAGGGGCAGCGCGAAAAGGCGTTCGCCAGCCGCCGATAGCTGTCCTCGTCGCCGCGATCGGTGATGTCGCCGGTGGCGAGCAGCAGATCGGGGCGGTTCGGCCCATCGATCAGCACGTCGAGCACCTCGTCGAGCCGTTTGCGGTTATATTCGGCCGGATTGTCCGGATCGAACCCCAAATGGATATCGGTGATCTGCGCGATCAGCACATCCGTCCCCTGCTGCGGCCCGTTAGCGACCCGGTCTTGACTCTATCCGCCCCGCCTTGCCCCGTGCAAAGCCGGTGTGCGCCACGTCACATTGTAAAGACCCCGCGTACCGATGCCTGTGATCCCACTCACACCATAGGTAGCACGCAGGGGTTTATTTGTGATTGCCGCGCTATTTACCTTCCGCTGACGGTTCGGAACCCACGGCTGGCCGCCGTCCGAATGATATTCGTGGCACATCGCGCACGGCGATTCGGTCGCGGTTTCGACCTTCACCAGTCGCGCACCGCTTTCGCCGACATGGCAGTCGCGGCATTGGCGAAGGCCTGGAACAAGCAGATCGGTCGACGTTTTCGAAGCGGGCGCCGCGGTGTGGCAATCGGCGCAGTCGGTTTCCTTGTGCGCGTCGTGATCGAACCAGCCCTTTTGCAGATAGCGCGCGGTCTGGTTCACCGCCGCGACGCGCCAGCTGTTCCCGGCTTGCGGCGCAAAGATCGTGTGGCAATCGTAACAGGCGCCGCCCTTTGAAAACACCGCGCGCACCGCGTCCTGCGCCCGGCTCGGCCGCACCGCCACCTCGTTGAAATAGATGTTGTACACCTGCCCCTCAGCATAGGCGCCGGGGCGCCGACGCTGCATCCCGCCGAGTTGCAGCGGTCGCGCGGGCGGGGTCGAGCGGTAATAGGCGGTGAGGTCTGCAACGACCTGATCGGGCTCGCCGTGGCGCAGCGTCCGCGTCGTGCCGCCGACGGTTTCGAACGCCAGACTGTGGCACATCGCGCAGTCGCGTTCCATTTCGACCGGCTTGACGCGCACCCCGTCGGCCTCGACCCTGTGGCAATTCTCGCACTCCAGCTTTTGCCCGAAATCATAGCGCCCGCGGAAACTCGCCGCCATGCGCGCGACCCCGCCGGTCGCCTGAAGATGCATGTCATGCGGGAATTTCAGGCCGTTGTAATCGACCGTCCCCTTGCCCGGTGCCGACCGCGCCAGCTTCGCTCCCGGCGCGGCGCGGACGAGCGGGCGGAATTCGGGGTGGCCGGTGCCGAAATCACCGGCATCGCCCAGCGTCGTCGGATGCCCCGCCGCCTTCAGCCGCCCCTGCATCCCGTCGTGGCAATCGGCGCAGAATTTCTGCGGCGTGGCGGGCATCGGCCCGGCGCCCTCATGTTCGGTATGGCAATCGACGCAGCGACCCTGCGGCCGGTTGAACGCCTCACCGACGTTCGCCAGCAATTTGTCGAAGCCGCCGTCCGGCGCCCGCGCCGCCAGCAGCATCGCTGTCGGCGCTCCGGCGTGCGCGGTGCTCATCGCCTTATGCTCGCCGGTGTGACAGTTGACGCACGCCGTGTCGGTGACCGCAACGAACGGTTCGACGTGGCACGACTGGCAATCGTCCTTCAGGCTGGCGTGCGCGCTCGACAGCGGTCCTGACGACCAGCTGCTGTCGGCGTGAAAACCCTCGGGACGTTCTTCGACTCCCTTGTAGCTGTACCAGGCCCAGATCGGCCCGATCAGGAACGCCGCCAGCATCAGCAATCCGAACGCCCACGCGCCCATCCGTTTGCCCAGCATCACGCCTTGCAGAGAGAACGCCTTGGCCTCGTCGACATCCTTCGACGATTGCGACAGCTCGTCGATCCGTTCGACGAGCAGGATGATCGCCTCGCCCTCGCGCGCGATCGTCAGCCGGTGGCCGCCAAAGCGTAGCTCGGCGCCCGCGGCGCTGTCGATGTCGGCCGCATCGACGGTGCGGCCGTTGAAATCGAACCCCAGCCCTTCGCTCGCCTGCACCCGGACATGGCGTCCGTCGCTGCTGCTGATCGTCGCATGCTGCGGGTTCACCGCCAGATCGGCGACGTGAATGGTGTTCGAACTGTCGCGGCCCAGCGTGATGGCGTCGCCCGGCAGCGGCTGATCGCGGACGATCTGCTTGCCCGTCTTGGTCGTCGAAATGCGGCGCAGGATAAAGCTCATCATCCCCGCCTCACCAGTAGAAGAAGACGCTGATGATGTGCGCCGACAGCGCCGCGATCAGCGCGAAGGTCAGCGGCACATGCACATAGAGCCAGATTTCGAGCAAGGCGCGCAGCCGCAGATGCGCGCGCAGCCGCGCCAGCGCCGCGACCTTCTGCTTGAGCAGGCCCACGACCTTGTCGCGCGCCGCAGCATCGCTACTGTGCGAGGCCGCGAGCGTCCGCAACGCCGCCGCGGTCGCGCAATTGGGATAGCGCCCGCTCAGCCGCGCGCCGATACCGCCCGCGAACGGATCCTCATCGAGCGCCGCCAGCACCGGCGCGGTGTCGGCGGGGGTCAGCGGCTGCGCAGCCGTATGCAGTTGCCGGTCAAAGGCGCGAATCGCCTCCAGCATCTGCATCTGCGTCATCTCGTCGCGGTTGTTCGACAGCGCCGCGGGCAAGGTCGCATAGGCGATCACGCCATATAGCCCCGACAGGATGACCAGCATCATCAGCGCCCACGCCAGCGTGTGGACGTTCCAACCGAGCTGGAACCCGGTGTGCCACGTCCCGATGACGATCAGGCTCAAACCCAGATAGACATGCGCCGACGTCCAGGCTTTGAGCGACCAATAATCGCTCGTCATCTTGCGCTTGCGATACCCAAGCGCGGTCAGCCACAGGATCAGCCCCGCGCCGATCGTCCCCAGCGTGTAGCCATACCAGCTGCCGCCATTGTGCCGCGGCGTCACGTCGACCATCGCATAGCTGACGATAATCAGCAGGCACAGCGCACCCGAAATCTTGGCCCAGCGGAACCCCGCATAGCGCAGGAAGCCCTCATGCTTGCGCTCGCGCACCCGCTCGGTCTGGGTCGCCTTGTTGCGGCGGCGTTGAAAGAGCGAGGCCATCAGTCGGTCGCCTCATCGAGCCGCGCGATCGACAGGAATTCCTCGGGCGACACGCGGATCGCGGCGCCGGTCGGGCAGGCGCGCACGCACGCGGGGCCGCCCGCGATGCCCTTGCACATGTCGCATTTGACCGCGATCTTCTTGGGCTTCTCCTCACCCAACTGCTTCTTGGTCCATTTGGGCGACGGTTCGCCGGGGCCGGGGCCAAAACCGGTGAGCAGCCAGCGCAGCAGGCTGGGCTTTTGCGGCGGCGCCGCCTCCATGCGGATCACCCCATAGGGACAGTTGCGCATACAGTTGCCGCAGCCGATGCAGCCAGGTTCCATGAACACCTCGCCGTCCGGGCCGCGGTGGATGACGTTCGGCGGGCAATCGGCCATGCAATGCGGATGCTCGCAGTGGCGGCAGCTCGTCGGCACATGCAGATGCGCAAAGGTCTTGCCCGCCTCGCGGTCGAGCCGCGACAGGCCTTCGTGGCTGTCGGCGCACGCCTTTTCGCAATTGTCGCAGCCGACGCACAGATTCTCGTCGATCAGCAGCGCGTCGGTCGCCTCGCCCAGCCCCTCTTTCATGATGAAGCTCGCGGTGTCCGAATAGAGATCGACCGCGCTCGAATAGCTCGCTTTGCGCGATTCGATGAAGTCGTTCATTTGGGCACGTTCAGCGACCGCCGCCTCGGTCGCCGCGCGCACCTGCGGCCGCGCGGCGAGCATCTTGCGGAAACTTTCGCCGGTCAGCTTGATCAGTTCGGCGCCGACCGCGGCCTTAACCGTGGCGTTGCGCGGCTGCCCGCTCAGCACACCCATTTCGCCGAAGAAGCTGCCCGCGGGCAGGTAGCGCAGGAAGATCGGTTTGCCGCCGATGTCCTTCTCGACCACCATCGATCCCGAGCGGATGACATAGACATCGTCGCCCTGCTCGCCCTCGGTCAGCACGACCTTGCCCGCCGGGATGCGCTCGACCTCGGCGGTGTCGACCACCTCGGTCAGATCCTCGACGGTCAGCCCGCCTTTGAAAATCTGGAGCAATTGGCGTTCGAGCGAGATGCGATTGATCACGCGCTTCGCGCCCGGCACCGCCGCCATCAGCTTCAGCGCCGCGGTGCGCGACACCTCGACAAAGATGCTGTCCTCACCCGCGCGGATCGTCGCGCCGCGCTTGCGGCCCGAAATCAGACCGACTTCGCCAAAGATCGATCCCTGCTCGATCGGCACCGTGAAATCGGGGCCGACCTCGACCTCGGCGAACCCGTCGGCGATCGCGAACAGCGATGACCCCGGCTCGCCCTTTTCGAACACCACGTCGCCCTTGCGGTAAAAGGCGACCTTCGAATCGAGCATGAATTCGCGCATCTGCAGCGGCGACACATCGGCAAAGATGCGGATGCGGGTGCGCAGATATTCCAGCCATTCGCTGACCGATTTCTGCTGCGGCAAATCGGCAAAGATCGCCGCCAGATCCTTTTCGTCCGCCGGGGTCAGCGCGCTGTTGCCGTTGATGAACTCGACGACGTCATAGCCCTGGTTCATGCAATGCTTGATCAGCGGATACCCCGCCAGCGCGCCGATGACATAAAGGCCCGGTACCGTCGTCTCGAACGTCGGCGACAGTTTCGGAAAGGCCTCGCGGTCGGGGCCGGTGAATTCGATCCCCATCGATTCGACAAAGCCGCGCGGCGCGACCGACCCCAGGCGCGCGACGATCACATCGCATTCGATGCGCTCCTCGCCATTCGGCGTTTCCAGCGTCAGCCAGCCCGGTTCGACCTTCTTCGGCTGCGTCTCGGTCCGGATCGACATAAAGCCGTTCTCGCCCGCCTCCATCATGTCGGCGACATTCTTTGCCTTGGCGCGCGCGAAGTCCTTTGACCGGTTCAGGATGGTGACGGTGTTTTCCAGCGCCTCTTCGGCCACCCCCAGCGCATTTTCGATCCCGGCGTCGCCCGACCCGACGACGGTGATATGCTTGTCCTTGAAATCCTCGGGATCGTCGACCTGATAGATGATGTGCGGCAAGTCGGCGCCCTCGCAGCGCATCCGGTTGGGATTGCCCTGCGTGCCGATGGCCAGCACGATATTTTCGGCGTGATAGACATCGCCTTTGGTAGTCTTGATCGCAAATGCGCCCTTCGCGCCGCTCACCTCGGCAACCTCGGCGTGATACGCCACATTCACCTTGTTGTTCGCGGCATCCTCGTCCCAGTTACCCAGGATATATTCGCGCGCACCCTCGGCGAAACGACAGTCGGAGCGCAGATCGAGCCGCTCGGGCGTCGCGAGTACGCGCTTGCCCTTTTGATATTTGAAGATCGTGTCCGACAGATGGTCGGTCTTTTCGAGCAATATGTGGCTCAGCCCCAGCTGTGCCGCGCGCGAAGCGGCGCTCAGGCCCGCCGGCCCCGATCCGATGATCGCGACTTTGACGGGCTCACTCACGCGCAAGCCCGCTGGCGGCGGAAACCGCTTTCGTCATGCTGGACCATGATGCTGATGCTGACGAACGCGCGCACGGGCATCCCTTCCCCCTCTCGCCAGCCCCCCGGCGAACTCATAACGGATGCGACCCGGACTATATGTCCTGGACGCAAAGCTATGCCCTTGAAAGCGGGGAAAGGTCAACCGTTCGCGGCCACCCGGCACCAGCGGGCAGCGGCGAACGCGATCAAATCAGCTGCGGGCGCGTTTCGCGACGCATTGTTTCAGCCGGTCGCGCGCCGCATACCCGCCGGTCCAGTCCACCTTGGCGACCGATTTACCCTTGATCTGCAAGTCGAAGCCGTGGGTGTCGAGCATGTTGTCGAGCAGCGCCTCGACCGACGGCACGGCCAGCGCGATCGCGCCATAGGCTTCGCCGGGCAAACGATAGTTGAATGCTTCGACCGTCTGCGGCGGGGTGCCGTCCGATTGGACCAGCGTCACCTTGATCTTGTCGACTCCGACCGGCTGCGGGATGTCGTCGCTCCAGAAGGTCAGCAGCGCCCCCTTAAAGTCGCCGCCCGGTCCCGAAACCCGAACCAGTCCGTCCTTTTTCCAATAGAAGGCGGCGCAATATTCGCCCGGCGCGGGTTTCGCATGATCCTGAAAAAAGTCCCAGCCGCCATTTTCATAGCGTGCATAGCGCGGGTCTTTCATCAATTCCGCGCGCCGGACCATGTTGTCGACATTTTGCTGCATCAACGAAATCATGCCGGTCGCGACGGTCATCCGGTCGCGCATCGGGTCCGCGGGCGGTTCTGCATACCGCGGGCCATCGTCATCTGGATCGCCCTGCGGCGGCGCCGCGGCAATGTCCAACATCTGCCGGTGATGCTCGGCATTCGCAGCACAGATATTGGGCAGGTCGGAACAGGCGGCGGCGGGGCCGCCGACCGATAGTGCCAGCATTGCACCGGCACCGGACAACAGCAGTTTGGTCAGCGAGGGGCGCGGCATCGAGCATCTCCTGGAGCAATGGGCAAGGCAACGGAAGCGAGGACGGGATACGGCATTTTCATTACCGCGCGTCCGCGATCACGACCAGCCGCGGCGTCGCTGCATCGTATGTCGCCACGACGCGGCATGATGATGGCGGACAGATACGATTGACGCGATCCTTGACGGTTACCGGATCGGCAAGCGTCGGCAGCGGATCGCCCAGCGGCGAGCGTTTCTTCTTTTTCTTCGGCGCCGCCGCCAACGCCGCCGTCCAGCGATTTTGCCCGCGCGCGTCGACGAAGTGGACCAGCAGGCCGTTGGTGTCGGTCCAACCGGCGTCGGTCACCTTTTTGCCGTTGACCGCATAGGCCGATATCGCGCAGCGCTGCCCCGATTCCGCCTGGCAGCGATCGAGAATTTCCTTGCGGGTCGCCACCGAATTTTCCTTGCCGCTGATCAGCCAGCTTTTGCCGGTCGTCGCTGCGGCCGGGCCGGTGGGCCGCGCAACCATCGCCCAGCGGTTCCAGTGCAGCTTGCCCTTCGGAAAATAATCCTTCGACTGATCAAGGCCCGGATCCTCGTTCAGAAAGATCGCACCGCTGTCATAGACAGCCACCAGGTCACAGCCGAACGAGTTGGTCAGGCAATGGCGCGTCGACACGTCGGGGTTCGCCAGCATCTCGTTGTTCACCGCCGCCTTGATCCACGACTGGCCCATGCCGTCCTGCGCCAGATACACCTGCCCGGTGCCTCCAATCGCCGCGGCAATGTCGCATTCGCTCCCGGTCGCCGTCTTGCAGCGCCCCAGCACCCGCTGCCGCGCCAGGTCGAGCGTCTTGTGGCCGACCGATACCCATGTCGAGCCGGTATCGGCGTGATAGGCCGCCGCCATGAAGCCAGGTTCGGAAGGCAGCGACGGCAAGTCGTAACCCGGCTCGTCGACAGGCCCGTTATCGCCCATTCCCTGCGGCGGCGTCGCCGCGATGTCGTTCATGTCACGGGCATGTTGTTCCGCCGATTGCGCCTGCGCGGTGCCCGGCCACAGCATGAGCGTCGCCAGTGCCGCGGCCATCGAAAAAATATGCTGAAATTTCATTTCATTAATTTCCAATGCGACGTCACGGGCAAAACTTCGCCAGCCAAATGCCTCATGATTTTGTGACGACCCGTCATCGGCCGCGACGTCCCGGGTCATTGGCACCCGGCGCGGCAAAATAATGTGAAAATCCGGTGCGATATGATGTTGGGTTGCAATGCATGCGACCGGCGTAGGCCGCGCGTCACGCGGCCCCTATGACCGAAATCACAACTAGTACACCGCCGTCGGCGGCGCGGGTTCAGGCGAGTTCGAACATCGCCGCAATGCCGCTGGGCGCGGCCGGTTCGAAGCGCGACCAGCCCTCGGGACCGAGCCGCTCGATCGGGCGGAAGCGCGCCTTGTACGCCATGCGCGCCGACCCCTCGATCCAGTAACCAAGGTACACATAGGGCAGCCCCGCGCGCGCCGCGCGCTGGACATGGTCGGCGATGATATAAGTACCCAGCCCCTCGCGCAGCGGGTGCGCAGCATCAAAGAAGCTGTAGATCATCGACAATCCGTCGCCCTGCCGGTCGGTCAGGCAACAGCCGACCAGGCGGCCCTTAGCGCCATCGGTGGTCGGCTCGCGATATTCGATCATGTACGAATCGACCGGGGTCTGTTCGACCATGTCGGCGAAATCCTGCTCGTCCATGTCGGCCATGCCGCCATTGGGGTGGCGCGATCCGAGGTAGGAGCGCAGCAGCGCATATTGTTCTTCGGTGGCCCAAGGCTTGCACGCGGTCGCGATCAGGTCGGCGTTGCGGCGGATCGTGCGCTTTTGCGAATTGCTCGGGGTGAATTCGCCCGCACACACGCGCACCGACACGCACGCCGCGCAATCGGCGCAGCTGGGACGATAGGCGACCGACTGGCTGCGCCGGAACCCGATGCGGCCCAGCGCGTCGTTCAGCTCGTTCGCGGTATTACCGCTGAGTTCGGTGAACACCTTGCGTTCGGTCTTGCCCGCCAGGTAGGGGCAAGGCGCCGGGCTGGTGACGAAAAAGCGCGGAAAACGGAACGGTGCGGACACGCGGCTTGGACCTCCAGAGATGCGATGCGGAATCCCCCCACGCGGGCCCGACGCTCACCACCCACCAACTATGCCGCGCGCCGTCAATGGTGCAAAGTCTGTTTACCATTTTTAGTCGTGCCGTTCTGACTCAGGTCGAAAATTATCTGAATCGCGCGGTAAGGATTGTGCCGATTTGAATCGATTATGCCGGAAATCGATCCTCCCTGTGGCGAAGCCATGGGGAGGTGGCAGCGCGAAGCGCTGACGGGGGGGCCATGGCGCAACCGTCGCGGCCGCTCCACCATCCGCTTCGCGGACGGTCCCCCTCCCCATGGCTGCGCCACAGGGAGGATTCTTCGCTCAGCTATACCCGCGCAGCTCGTCGCCGGTCAGCGTCGCGACATGCAGCACGTTGGTCGATCCGGGCGTACCGAACGGCACCCCCGCCATCATCACCAGCTTTGCCCCCGCCTTGCCGATCCCGTGGCGCAGCGCCATGCGCTTGCCCTTGGCGATCATCTCCTCAAAGCTGCCGATGTCCTTGGTCGGCACCGCATGGGCGCCCCACAGCAGCCCGAGCCGCCGCGCCGCCTCCTTTTTCGGCGTGAGTACAAGGAGCGGCGCGTTCGGTCGTTCGCGCGCCACCCGCCGCGCAGTCGATCCCGATGCGGTGAAACAGATGATCGCATCGGCGGCGATCGTGCCGATGATCCCGCCCGCCGCTTCGGCCAGCGCGTCGGCAGTCGTCGCATCGGGCAACGTCTCGGTAAAATGCAGACGGCGGAAATAATCGGGATCGCTTTCGACCGAGCGCGCGATCGAATCCATCATCGTGACCGCTTCGACCGGCCAGGCGCCCGCTGCGGTCTCCGCCGACAGCATGATCGCATCCGCCCCGTCGTACACCGCGGTCGCGACGTCGCTCACCTCGGCGCGGGTCGGCGATGGGGACACGATCATCGATTCCAGCATCTGCGTCGCAACGACCACCGGCTTGCCCATCCGCCGCGCGGTCGCGACGATCCGCTTTTGCAACGGCGGCACCGCCTCGGGCGGCAATTCGACCCCCAGGTCGCCGCGCGCGACCATCGCCGCGTCGGCGAGCTCGAGGATTTCGTCGATCCGCTGCACCCCCGACGGCTTTTCGAACTTGACGAGCAGCGCCGCTTTGCCGCCGATCAGCCGCCGCGCCTCGGCGACATCCTCGGGCCGCTGGACGAACGACAGCGCGACCCAGTCGACATGCTGCTCCAGCGCAAAAGTCAGGTCCTTGCGGTCCTTTTCGGTCAGCGCCGCCAGCGGCACGACGACGTCGGGGACATTGACCCCCTTGCGGTCCGAAATCTTGCCGCCAACCTCGACCACCGTATCGATCCGCTGCGGCGACACCGCCTGGACGCGCAGCACCAGCTTGCCGTCGTCGATCAGCAGCCGCGTGCCGGGTTCCAGCGCCGCAAACAGTTCGGGATGCGGCAGGTGGACCCGCGTCGCATCGCCCGGCGCCTTGTCGATATCAAGCGCGAACGCCGCACCCTTCACCAGCTCGGCAGGTCCATCCTTGAACGTCCCGACGCGCAGCTTGGGCCCCTGCAGGTCGACCAGGATCGTCGTCGGACGCCCGGTTTCCTTTTCCAGCGCGCGGATCGCCGCGATCACCTGGGCATGACCGGCATGGTCGCCATGGCTCATATTGACGCGAAAGGCATCGGCACCGGCGCGGTGCAGCGCCGCGATCATTTCGGGATTGGCGCTGGCAGGACCAAGCGTCGCCAGGATGCGCACCTTGCGCTGGCGGGGGGTAAAACTCTGGGCCACAGATGCTCCGACATGGTTTCGATCTTCGCCGTAGCCCTGAGCCTGTCGAA
>JAFAGN010000026.1 GCA_023422695.1 Pseudomonadota bacterium | reverse complement strand
CCATGGGCCGGGGGGGGGGTGGGCTCCGCGCCCAACCGCCCCCCGCGAGCCTGTGGCTCGCAGCCCCCTCATCCAAGTCCGCCCAAGCGCTTCGCGCCAAGGCTCCCTATCCTTCTCCCGCAAGGGGAGAAGGTTCTTCGGCGGGATAGCGGATCGCCATCACCTCCCACTCCTTCGGCCCCGATGGCAGCTGGACGACCCGCAAATCGCCGACCGCGGCACCGCGCAGCGCGCGGGCGAGGGGGCTGTTCCAGCCGATCCGGCCGTCGCCTGCCTCGGCCTCGTCATCGCCGACCAGTGTGACGACCCGCCGCGCATCGTCATCGTCGGCAAGTTCGATGGTGGCACCGAACCAGACGCGACTCTTGTCGTGCTGCGCAGCAGGATCGACGACGCGCGCCGCCTTCATCCGGCGGGCCAGAAACCCCAGACGCCGGTCAATCTCGCGGAGGCGTTTGCGGCCGTAGATATAGTCGCCATTCTCGCTGCGGTCGCCATTGCCCGCCGCCCAGCTAATCACCTCGACCAGCTTGGGCCGTTCGTCGCCGAGCAGCGCCTGATATTCGGCGCGCAGCGCGGCAAAGCCCGCCGGGCTGATGATGTTGCTGCGTTCCCCCGCCACGCGGCCTTACCCCGGCGTGCGTTTGCCGAGGTAGAAGCTGAGCGGCGCCTGCGGCAACGTCTTGCCGTCCTGCAGCGTGTCGTACACCACGGCGTTTTCCAGCACACGCTGGACATAATTCTTGGTCTCGAAAATCGGGATGGCTTCGATCCAGTCGAGCATTTCGATCGATCCGGTGCGCGGGTCGCCATTGGCGCGCAGCCATTTGTTCACATTGCCCGGACCGGCGTTGTACGCGGCGACCGCGAGCGGATAGCTGCCGCCATAATAGCGCAGCATCTGCTGGAAATAGGTCGACCCCAGCGTCATGTTGTAATTGGTGTCGGTGGTCAGCGCCTCACGGTTGTACGACAGGCCGAGCTTGCCCGCGACCTCGTTCGCGGTGCCGGGCATCAGCTGCATCATCCCGCGCGCCCCCGCATGGCTGATCGCAGCGCGGTCGAACTGGCTTTCCTGCCGGGTGATCGCGTGGATGAAGGTCCAGTTGCCTTCGTGCCCCGCCGGCACGCGGACGGTTGGGAAGCCCGCGACTTCGACCGCATCGAGGCTGTTCGCCTGCGCGCTGCGCCCGATCATGACGCCCAGGTCGGGGCGCCCGATCTGCGACGCGAGCTGGCCCGCCAGCACATGGTCGGCGGGCGAGGTGGCCTTTTGCGACAGCGCGCGCAGGAATAAGGTCTGTTCGCGCCACGCGCCGATTTCGCCGAGCGCGCGCGCCGCGCGGACCAGCCGATCGTCGCCAAAGGCGCGCTTTTCGTCGTCGCTGACCCGGATCGTCGGATTTGGGGTCGGCTTGGGCTGCGGACGGCCCAGCCGTTCGAGCGCAAGCTGACCGTAGAATTGATCGTAATGCTGCGCGGCATCGGCGAAATGGGCGTTGGCGGTCGAACGGTCGCCCGCCGCCAGCGCGGCACGCCCCGCCCAGTAAAAACCCTTGGTGCGTGTCTGCGCCGACCGCGCCGCTGCGCCATAGGCGCGGTACAGCGCCACCGCTTCGGCGGGGCGGCGGAGGTCCTTGTACGCGAGCTGCCCGGCGAGCCAGGCAAGCGAAGTATAGTCGTCGCGCACGCTGAGCGGGGTTTCGCGGATCGCGGTGCCGGGCGGGAAAGCGTCGCTGATCTGCCGCGCGATATTGTAAGCGGTCAGCTTGTCGCCGCCGCTGTCGGCCTGACGCGCGTTGGTCAGCAGCGTTTCGATCCACTCCTCGGGATCGGTCGGTGCCTTGGCGAGCGCGCGCGGCGCGGCGAGCAAAGCGCGCGCTTCGCCGACGCGCCCGGTCTGGCGCAGCCAGGTCGCCTTGTCGGTGATGTAGCCGGCGTCGGTGCGGACCAGCGACGGATTGGCGCTTTCGACCGCCGAGGCCTGGAACGCGGCGTCCACCGCGCTGCTGCGCATGGCAAGGCGCGCGGCAAAGACGCTGCGGCGCTCGGGCGACGTATAGGCCAGCTGGCGGCTGGCGGCGCCAGTGGCGCCCGACCAGAGCAGCCGGTCCATCCGCGCATCATGGTCGGCGACCGTCAGCGCGCCGGGAAACAGGCTGAGCGCGCGGCTGACCTCATATTCGTCGAGCGCCCCGCCGATCCACGCGCGGCGCACCGCGGCATTGGCGTCGTCGCGGCGGCCCGACGCGTTCAGCGCCATCGCATGGCGCAGGTGTCCGCTCGGGGTCTGCGGCGGATAGGCCTGAAAATAAGCGAGGGTGCGCGCGGGGTCGAAGCTGTCGATCGCAATCGCCTTTTCGGCGCGGACGCGCATCTTGTCGGCGTCGGGCCAGCCGCGATTGGCCATCAGGAAACGCGACAGCTGATCGAACGAGGCGCCGGTGTTGGCGGTCAACCGCCGCCATTCCATCACCGCATCGCCGACCGAATTGGTCGCCGGGGGCGGCCCCGACGTCGAGGCGAGGCCCATCTGCGCGCGGTACCACTGCATCTGTTCGGGGGTCAGCTCGCTCGCCTGCGCCGCAGTCGGGACGAGCAGCGCAACGGCCAGGGCCAGACGAGAAATTCGGGGCAGCGTAATCATGGCGGCCATGTTAGTGGCAAACTCCTTGCGGGGCGCTGAATAGGCGTCCATTAGCGGCGCGCCGTCGGGACTCTACCGGTTGGCGCTGGTTTTTGTAAAGGAGCGGGGCATGTTTTCGGGGTCGATTCCCGCTTTGGTGACGCCATTTCGCGATGGGGCGTTCGATGCCCCGGCCTTCGCGCGGCTGGTCGATTGGCAGATCAACGAAGGCACCAGCGCGCTCGTCCCGTGCGGCACGACCGGCGAAAGCCCGACGCTGGGGTTCGACGAACATTATCAGGTGATCGACAGCTGTATCCAGGCCGCAGCGGGCCGGGTGCCGGTGATCGCGGGCTGCGGGTCGAACGACACCGCCACCGCGGTTCGCCATATGCGCTACGCGCAGGCGGCGGGCGCCGCGGCGGCGCTGGTCGTCGCACCCTATTACAACCGCCCCAGCCAGGCGGGAATGATTGCACATTTTCAGGCGCTGGCCGATGCCAGCGATCTGCCGATCGTCGTCTATAACGTCCCCGGCCGCACCGTTGCCGACATCAGCGCCGAGACGCTGTGCAAACTCGCCGAAATTCCCTCGGTCGTCGCGATCAAGGACGCCAGCGGCGATCTGGCGCGGGTAACGGTTCACCGCGCCGGGGCGGGCAAGGATTTCTGCCAGCTGAGTGGCAATGACGATCTGTGGCTGCCGCATGCGGTCCTGGGCGGCGTTGGCTGTATCTCGGTCACCGCCAATGTCGCGCCGCGGCTCTGCGCAGACTTTGCCGCTGCCTGTGCCGCAGGGGACTGGGCGCGGGCGCTGGTGCTGCACGACCGCCTGTTTGGTCTGCATCAGGCGATGTTCTCCGACACCTCGCCCGGGCCGGTCAAACATGCGCTGTCGCGGCTTCACGACTGGTTTTCGCCCGAAGTGCGCCTACCTATCATCCCGGCGAACGCGAAATCATGCGCCGCCGTCGACGCCGCGCTGTCCGCGGCAGGAGTGATCTAGGTTTCGTCATGGCCCGTCCGCAGTCCGCCGCCGAATTCGACAAGAAAAAGATCGTCGCCGAGAACCGGCGCGCGCGGTTCGATTTTGCCATTGATGAGGTGTTCGAAGCGGGGATTGCGTTGCAGGGGACCGAGGTCAAATCGCTGCGTTTCGGCGAAGGCACGATTGCAGAGAGCTACGCCGAGGTGAAGGGACACGAGGTCTGGCTGATCAATAGCAACATCCCCGAATTCAGCCACGGCAACCGGCACAATCATGAACCCAAGCGCCCGCGCAAGCTGCTTTTGAGCGGGCGTGAGATCAACAAGATGCACGCCGCGGTCGCGCGGCAGGGGATGACGCTGGTCCCGCTGTCGGTCTATTTCAACAGCCGCGGCCGCGCCAAGGTCGAACTCGCGATTGCCAAGGGCAAGAAGGCGCACGACAAGCGGGAGTCGATCAAGGAACGCGACTGGAAGCGCGACAAGCAGCGGCTGATGAAAGAGCGCGGGTGAGCGGGGGCAAGCCAAAAGACAAGGCGGCCGTGATGAACTGGATCCGCCGCAATTCGCCGACGCGCGAAGAGCTGCTGGCGAGCCGGTTCATCAAGCCGTTTGCGCACCGCGTCGCGCACAGCCATTTGTGGCGTTTCACCCGTACATCGGTGCCGCGCGGGACCGCGCTGGGCCTGTTTGTCGGCATTTTTTTCCTGATTCCGGGCATCCAGATTCTGGGCGTCGCGTTGCTGGCGCTGCCCGTGCGCGCTAATATCCCGATCGGCGCCGCGATGACCTTTTTGTCGAACCCGGTGACGACGCCGTTCATCATCCTGGCATCGGTGTGGCTGGGCGACTGGCTGTTCGGGCTTCAGGCCAATAGCACAACCTTTTCGGCAATGATCCAACATGGCGCATCGGCGGGTGAATGGGCGCGCTGGGTGTTTTCGGACGCGGCCCCGGCGATGCTGGCGGGGCTGTTCGTCATTTCGGTGGTGTCGGCGGCGGTTGGATATGTGCTCGCGTCGCTGTTCTGGGACAACTGGATCCGGCTGCGCTGGCGCCGCAAATTGCAGCGCGCACGCGACCAACGACATGAGGCATCGACCAGCGACACCCCCGCCGGTTGAACGGCGCGCGCGCCATCGTATAGCTGTCCCATTGCAATTGTGTGCCGCGCCGATGCGCCGCACGCCGTTGCTTCGATCTGAAGAACTGGGGACTATCATGACAATTTTGCACGTTTCGTCGCGCCTGATGGCGACCGCCGCGCTGGGCGCAATGCTGATTTCAGCCGTCCCGGCCGCCGCCAAGGAAAAAGCCGCGCCCGCACCCGCCGCTGAGGCCGCGGCAAAGCCCGAACTCGGCACCTTCGGTTTCGACACCACCGGCATGGACACGACCGTCCAGCCCGGCGACGATTTCTATGCTTATGCGAATGGCACCTGGGCGAAGAATACCCCGATACCCGCCGACAAGTCGAATTATGGCATGTTTACAGCGCTGGGCGATCTGTCGCAGGTGCGCACGCGCGAAATCCTCGACGCCGCAAAGGGCGACCCGAACAGCATGATCGGCCGCAACTATGCCGCCTATCTCGATGCCGCCGCGGTCGAAGCCAAGGGGCTGGCACCGATCCAGCCGTGGCTCGCCAAGATTCGCGCGGTCGACAAGCCCGGACTGGCGGCCTTGCTGGCCGAGGCCGACCGGAACGGCGTCCAGCATTTCTTTGGTGGATTTGTCGGACAGGACGACAAGAATCCCGAAACATACATCTATACGATGTTCCAGGGCGGCATCGGGATGCCCGACCGCGATTTCTACCTCAAGGAAAACGAACGCAACGCCAAGTTGCAGGCCGCGTATCTGAAGCATCTGGAAAATGTCCTGACGCTGGCGGGCGAGGCCAATGGCGCGGCGCGCGCCAAGGCGATCTATGATTTTGAGAAGCAGATCGCCAATGTCCATTGGGACAAGAACGACAGCGGCGACGCGACCAAAGTCTATAACAAGATGACGATTGCCGAACTCGCCGCCGCGGCGCCGGGGTTCGATTGGGCAACCTTCATTCGCGGCATCGGGGTCAATGAGGATGCGATTCTGGTGTCGCAGCCGAGCGCCTTTACCGGCGAAGCCAAGTTGCTGGCGGACGCCCCGATCGCGGTGCTGCGCGACATGTTGATGATCCGCAGCATCGACGGCTTCTCGGGTGTGCTGCCCGAGAAGTTCGCCGCCGAAGCCTTCTCCTTCTATGGCACCGCATTGTCGGGGACGCCGCAGATGCAGGAGCGCTGGAAGCGCGCGGTCGATTTCACCACCGGCAACCTCGGCGAAGCCGTCGGTCAGGATTATGTCGCGAAATATTTCCCGCCCGAAACCAAGGCGGAAATGGACAAGCTGGTGAAGAATGTCCTCGCCGCGATGGGCCGCCGCATCGACGGGCTGGCGTGGATGCAGCCCGCCACCAAGGTCAAGGCGAAGCAGAAGCTGGCCAATTTTACGACCAAGATCGGCTACCCCGATCGCTGGAAGGATTACAGCAAGCTCGAGATCAAGGCCGACGATCTGTTCGGCAATGCGCTGCGCTCGAACCAGTTCGCGCATGATGACAATGTCAGCCGCCTAGGCGGTCCGATCCGCCGCTGGGAATGGGGGATGACCCCGATGACGGTCAACGCCTACGCCAATTTCGGCATGAACGAGATCGTCTTCCCCGCCGCGATCCTGCAGCCGCCCTTCTTTGATCCGCATGCCGATCCGGCGATCAACTACGGCGGCATCGGCGCGGTGATCGGTCATGAGATCAGCCACCATTTCGACGACCAGGGCGCCAAATATGACGAAACCGGCAAGCTCGCCGACTGGTGGACCCCCGCCGACGTCGCCGCATTCGAGGCCGCGGGCAAGGCGCTGATCGCGCAATATGACGCCTATGAAGTGCTGCCGGGCGAAAAGCTCGACGGGACGTTCACGCTGGGCGAAAATATCGGCGACCTTGCGGGGCTGACCGTTGCCTATGACGCGTACAAGGCGTCGCTGGGCGGCAAGGAAGCGCCGGTGCTGGGCGGGTTGACCGGCGATCAGCGCTTCTTCCTGGGCTGGGCGCAGGTGTGGCGGCGCAACTATCGCGAGCAGAATCTGTCGCAGCGGATCACGACCGATCCGCATTCACCCTCGATCCAGCGGACTTGGGTCTCGCGCAACCTTGACCCTTGGTATAAGGCGTATCAGATCAAGGAAGGCCAGAAGCTGTATCTGGCGCCCAAGGACCGCGTCCGCATCTGGTGACGCGCTGAACAGAAAGTCTGTCATTGACCGCGCAAAGCCTGCCCTCTGCTGATGGTGATTTCATCAGGGGGGCGGGCGCCGCCGGCCCGCTTGCGGTGCCGGTCGGCCTGTCGCGCATCGATATGGCGATGCTGGGCGGACTGGCGCTGTTTTCCGCCGGGCTGCTATTCTGGGCAACCAGCGAAGCGGTCCTGGCCGCGGGGTTCCTTGCCGGGCTGGCGGTCGCGGCGGGGGGTGTCTTGCTCGCGCGGCGGCTGTTCCCGGCCGCCGTGGCGGGCGAGGCGGTGGCGCCCGACTGGACGATGCTGCGCCAGGCGGTCAATCACGATGATGTGGCGATCGCGGTCACCGACCGCGCCGGGCGCATGGTGTGCGCCAACGACCTGTTCGGTACCTGGATGGGCGGCTTCGTCACCCCGCCGGGATTGCCGCTGGAAGGACGCGGCGCCGACCTGCTGAAAAATGCTGGGCGGATCGCGTGGCGCGACGGCGAGGGGCGCGCCGACGAGCTGGCGATCGGCCCGCTGCAATTGCGCGCGCAGGTGACGCGGACCGGTCAGGCCGATGACTATCTCGTGTGGCGTTTTTCGGCGCTCGAACGGCTCGATCTCGCCTCTGAAATCACCCGACACCTCGATGGGCCGGCGGGTCGCACGCTCAGTCATGCAGGGGTGATGGCGGCGCTGGTCAACGCCGAAGGGCGGCTGCGCATCGCCAATCAGGCGTTTTTGCTGCGCGCCCTGGGCGAGGATGATGCGGGCCATTATGCCGGTCGCGACGTCGCCCCGATGCTGCGCGTCGACGATGCGGGCGCGCTGTATTTCGCGCGCGAGGGCGACCGGGCGACCCCGGTCCGGATGCTGCAGATCCCGCTCGCCCCCGCCGACAGCAACACCCCCGTGCTGCTCGCGCTGCTCGACGAAGAAATGGGGCCGACCGACCGCGGCACCGCGCAAACCTACGTCGAAACCTTGCTGTCGCTGCTCCCGTTCGGGCTGGCGATGGTCGATCGCGACGGGCGCTTCCTCTATATGAACCGCGCTTTCGTGCGCGCCGCGAACCTCGGCGATAGCAAGATGCCGCGCTATCCCGGCGACATCGTCGTTGGCGAGGACAAGGGGCCGCTCGCCGACATGATCCGTCGCCACAGCAGCGGCCAGCAGGTCGGCGGTGACCTGTCGATCCGGCTGGCGGGGCAAAGCGGCGAGCCGGTGTCGATGCGCGTCGTCGGGGTGCGCGGGCTGGGCGAGGCGGCGGTGCTGCTGAGCCTGAAGGATTCGAGCGAGGAATCGCGACTGAAGCGCCAGGTGGCGCAGGCGTCGAAGATGCAGGCGGTCGGCCAGCTGGCGGGCGGCGTCGCGCATGATTTCAACAATATCCTGACCGCCATTCTGGGTGCCTGCGACCTGATGCTGATGCGCCACACGCCCGGCGACAGCGATTATGACGACATCCAGCAGATCCGCAGCAACGCCAATCGCGCCGCCAGCCTGACGCGGCAATTGCTCGCCTTTTCGCGCCAGCAGACGCTGCGCCCGCAGATCCTGCAACTGCCCGACGTGATTTCGGAGGTGTCGCACCTGCTCAAGCGGTTGATCGGTGAGACGGTGCAACTGGCGGTCCATCATGGCCGCGGGCTGGGCGCGGTGCGCGCCGACCCGGGGCAGCTGGAACAGGTGATCATCAATCTGGCCGTCAATGCGCGCGACGCGATGCCCGGCGGCGGGACGCTGACCATCGAAACCTATCCGGTGTCGGCGGCCGACGTGCGCCAGATGGGCAATGAATTCATGCCCCCCGCCGATTATTGCGCGCTCCGGGTCAGCGACACCGGCACCGGCATCGCCCCCGACGTGCTGCCCAAAATCTTCGAACCCTTTTTCACCACCAAGGATGTCGGCAAGGGAACGGGGCTGGGCCTGTCGACCGTGTACGGGATCATCAAGCAATCGGCGGGCTTTATCTTTGCCGACAGCAAGCCGGGGCAGGGGACCAGCTTTACCATCTATCTGCCCGTGCATCGCAGCGGCAGCGACACGCCGGTGATCGCCGCGCCGCCGGCCAAACCCAAGAAAAGCCAGTGGGGCAGCGGCACGATCCTGCTCGTCGAGGACGAGGATATGGTGCGCGCGGTCGCCGAGCGCGCGCTGACCCGCGCGGGCTATACGGTGATCACCGCGTCGCAGGGCGAGGAGGGTCTCGAACGCTTTGCCCAGATGGCCGAGGTCGATCTGATCATCAGCGATGTGGTGATGCCGACGATGGACGGCCCCGCGATGGTGCGCGCGCTGCGCGCCAAGCGGCCCGATCTGCCGGTGCTGTTCATGTCGGGCTATGCCGAGGAGCAATTGCGCCAGTCGATCAACATCGACGATGTGGCATTCCTGCCCAAACCCTTTTCGGTCGCGCAGCTGGCCGAGGCGACGTCGGCGGCGCTCGACGATGCGGCACACAGGATGAAAAATGGCTGACAATCTGCGTATCCTGCTTGTCGAGGACGATGTGCTGATCGGCATGATGCTGGCCGACATGTTCGACGCGCTGGGCCTTCCCGAACCGGCGCAGGCGTCAAGCAAGGACGAAGCGCTGGCGATCATCGCCGCCGAGCCGCTGGGCGGCGCGCTGGTCGACATCAATCTGGGCGACGACAAGGGGTGGCCGGTTGCTGACGCGCTTGCCGAACGCGGCATCCCCTTTGCGTTCACCTCGGGCGGCGGCGACATCCTGCCGCCGGCGCATGCGCACCGGACCTTGGTCGCCAAACCATTCAGGATCAGCGATATCGAAGCGGCGTTGAGCGAGTTTGGGGGCTAGCCCTCCGCGCCCCGCGACGATAGCGCAAATAAATTTTGTTCCTCTCTTGTTCTACTAGAACAAATGTCGTACATCGTTCCGGCGTTGCGGTGGTTCAGCCTTCGCTTTAGAGCAGGAAAGGACGGCACATGGCCGGTCAATTGTCACTCGTCGAATCGGGGAAATCAGTGAACAACACGGACAGGCAAAAGGCGCTGGACGCCGCGCTCGCGCAGATCGACCGCGCCTTTGGTAAGGGCTCGGTGATGAAATTGGGCTCGAAGGAAGCGATGCAGGTCGAGGCGATCTCGACCGGTTCGCTCGGCCTCGACATCGCGCTCGGCGTTGGCGGTCTGCCGCGCGGGCGCGTGATCGAAATCTACGGCCCCGAAAGCTCGGGCAAGACGACGCTGGCGCTGCACACGCTCGCGGAAGCCCAGAAAACCGGCGGCACCGTCGCCTTCGTCGATGCCGAACATGCGCTCGACCCGGTCTATGCGCGCAAGCTGGGCGTCAATATCGACGAACTGATCGTGTCGCAGCCGGACACCGGCGAACAGGCGCTCGAAATCGTCGACACGCTGGTGCGCTCGAACGCGATCGACGTCCTCGTCGTCGACTCGGTCGCCGCGCTCGTCCCGCGCGCCGAAATCGAGGGCGAGATGGGCGACAGCCATGTTGGTCTGCAAGCGCGTCTGATGTCGCAATCGCTGCGCAAGCTCACCGGTTCGATCAGCCGCTCGCGCTGCATGGTGATCTTCATCAACCAGCTGCGCATGAAAATCGGCGTGATGTACGGCAACCCCGAAACGACGACGGGCGGCAATGCGCTCAAATTCTACGCCTCGGTCCGCCTCGACATCCGCCGGACCGGCCAGATCAAGAATGGCGACGAAATCGTCGGCAACACGACCAAGGTCAAGGTGGTGAAGAACAAGGTCGCGCCGCCATTCAAGCAGGTCGAATTCGACATCATGTATGGCCAGGGCATTTCCAAGATCGGTGAAATCCTCGATATCGGCGTCAAGGCCGGGCTGGTCGAGAAATCGGGCGCCTGGTTCAGCTATGATTCGATCCGCATCGGCCAGGGCCGCGAAAATGCGAAGAATTTCCTGACCGAAAACCCCGAACTGCGCGAACGGCTCGAAACCGCGATCCGCAGCCGCACCGACGCGGTGGCCGAAGAAATGATGGTCGGCTCCGACGAGGACGGCGACGACGGTAATTGATCCCGATCCGGTCGGCGCCCCTTTGGCGCCGACCGGGAAACGGCGGCGGGTCTTTTGCCCCCCTTGTAACCATGGGCACCTGCACGCCCCTCTCCCCGCAGGTGGACCCGTCGACCGTTGACCTTTTTGTGCTGTTGCGGCCGTGTTGGCTAACAACGGCATTGTCCGTTCTCGTGCGGAAACTTGCCTTTAACTTGTATCGATCAGTGCGATTAGGATGAGTTGGCTCGATCTAAACCTCGAAGAATATAGATTCCGCTGGCAATGTCATTTCGGGCATAAATCGCGCACGCCAGCAAACATGGTTCGCGCGCTAGGCGGCCAATCCTATATTTCGAAAGTGAGGGCTATGCGCCGATGGGTGCAGCAGGGTGCAAAGCCATCTCAGCGCGAATGCTTGCAGTATTTCAGGGGCGCAGGATCGGGATTCTTCCCCGGACGCTGGCTAATTGGTCGAAACAGCCATAAACTTCTACGGGCGATTGATCGCGAAGAACCTCGAACACAGATAGTTCGGAGAGGTCTATTCGATCCTCTCAGGCTTCATCAAGCCTATCGCGGGTATTTGAAAGAAAATGCCCGGGTAAACCGTCTCGAAAAGCTCCGACGCTCACGAATTTAGTTTGCGCGACCTTCAAAATTGGTCGGTAATCTAGCCTGTCCCGCCTTTGCCGGGACGACGATGGAAGCCATCGTGATTTCGATCGTTGGAGGACGCCTTTGCGCGTTCGTTCGTGTCGAGCGAAGTCGAGACACCCAGAAGCCATGCACAGTCCCGCGCGGCATCTCGACTTCGCTCGATGCGAACGGGGGTGGGAAGGGCGGCGGGGGCGGTTGCCCGGGGTCCATTCACATTGGCGTCGGACGTCGTCTGTCCAACGCAATCGCCCGCACCGCGCCTTGCGCGCGCCCGGCCAACAGTTACAAGCGAGCCATGCCTGCGATCCGCCTTTTTGGCCTGCCCACCGATATCAACAGCAGCTTCGAACGCGGCGCCGCTGCCGGGCCCGCGGCGATCCGCGCGGCCCTGTTCAGCGATCGCGGCAATATGGCGAGCGAGCTTGGCGCTGAAATCGGCACCGACATCGCGTTCACCGACGACGGCGATCTGCCGCTCACCGAAGATAGTGCGCAGGACGACGCGGCGATCCGGCGGCATGTCGTGATGCTGCAAGAGGATGGTGAGGTGCCGCTCGCGCTCGGCGGCGATCATGCGGTGACCTTTCCACTGGTCGAGGCGGCGGCCACCTGCTTCGGGCCGGTGACCATCCTGCATTTCGACGCGCACCCCGATCTCTACGACGATTTCGCCGGCAACCCGCGCAGCCATGCCTCGCCCTTTGCGCGCATCTGCGAAGGCGGCCATGCCAAGCGATTGGTACAGATCGGCATCCGCACCCTCAACAAACATTGCCGCGAGCAGGCAGCGCGTTTCGGGGTCGAGATCATCCCGATGGCCGGATTCACCCCTGACGCCGTGCCGGTACTGGACGGCCCGCTCTATATCTCGATCGACCTCGACGGGATCGATCCGTCGGCGGCGCCCGGCGTTGCGCATCCCGAGCCCGGCGGGCTGACGGTGCGCGAGGTGCTGGCGGTGCTGCACAAGCAGACCGCGCCGATCGTCGGCGCCGACATCGTCGAGCATCATCCGGGCCGCGACATCGGCGAGGTTACCGCGATCCTGGGTGCCAAGCTGGTGCGCGAGCTGGCGGCGCTGATCGACCGCAATGGCGCTTACACGAACTGACCGCTTGAGGAGAGCAATATGAGCCTGATCGTCCACCATCTGAACAACAGCCGTTCGCAGCGCATCCTGTGGCTGCTCGAGGAAATCGGCGCGCCATACGAAATCAAATTTTACGATCGCGACGCGGTGACCAATCTGGCACCGCCCGAGCTGATCGCGGTGCATCCACTCGGCAAGTCGCCGGTGCTGTCGGACTCTCACGATTCCGCCTCCGGCGGGAGGGACCGCGTGATCATCGAATCGGGGGCGATCACCGAATATCTGTGCGAGCGGCATGGCGGCGGCCATCTCGTCCCCGAGCGCGGCACCGACGATCATGTCAGCCACCTCGAATGGCTGCATTTTGCCGAGGGGTCGGCGATGACCCCGATCCTGCTGCGCATCTATACCGCGCGGCTGGGCGAGGCGGCGGCGCCGCTCGAGCCGCGGATCAGCCAGCAACTCGACGCGCATTTTTCCTATATGGAGAGCCGCGTTGGCGAGAACGGGCATTTCATCGGCGACAGCCTGTCGGCGGCAGACATCATGCTGAGCTTTCCGGCCGAGATCGCGATCATGCAGGGCATGGCGCCGCGCTATCCGAAGCTCGCCAATTTCGTCAACGCGTGTCACGCGCGTCCGGCGTGGCAGCGCGCGCGCGAAAAGGGCGGTGCCTATTATGGCTATTGACCGGTGGCGCTGGTTGCCGCTCGCCGCGCTGGCGTTGCTGAGCGGCGCGGTGGCGGCGCAGGTGCCGCCGCTGGGACCAGAGGTCGAGCGCCTCGCGACGGGGGCTGACGGCGCCGCGATCAGCGTCGCGGCGGGGG
>JAFAGN010000200.1 GCA_023422695.1 Pseudomonadota bacterium | reverse complement strand
CGCCGCAGCGTGGCGCGCCCCAAGCGTGTCTCGACTTCGCTCGACACGAACGGAAACTGGTGGCCGACAAAGACCGAAAGTCGCCGTGAACCAAACCCGTCGCCCCCGCGAAGGCGGGGGCCGCCATCAGCCTTGTTCTGCGATGCTGCGTAAACTTCCAGCGACCTCCGCCTTCGCGGAGGCGACGGACTACAACGCCGCTGCCGCCGCCATAATCGGCACAAACTTCGCCGCAGTCAAGCTCGCGCCGCCCACCAGCGCCCCATCGACATCGCCCGCATCCAGCAGCTCGGCGGCATTGTCGCCATTCACCGAACCGCCGTACAGCAACCGCATATCATCCGCCTTGCCGCCGAACCGCGCCGCCAGCGCCCCGCGGATCGCGCCGTGCATCGCCGCGACGTCGCGCACCGTCGGCACCAGCCCGGTGCCGATCGCCCAGATCGGTTCATAGGCGATCGCCAGCCGGTCGGCGGCAAAATCATCGGGAACCGATCCCGCAATCTGCGCCAGCACATAATCGATCGCGCCGCCCGATTCGCGCACCTCGCGCGGCTCGCCGACGCACAGGATAACCGACAGCCCGGCAGCCAGCCCGGCCTCCGCCTTGGCGCGGACATCGGCGTCGCTTTCGCCGCAGCCCTCCCGCCGCTCGCTATGCCCGACGATTACCAGGCTAGCCCCGGCGTCGGCCAGCATGGGCGCCGCGATCGACCCGGTGAAGGCGCCCGACGCGGCGCTGTGGCAATCCTGCCCGCCGACCGCCGCGCCCGGCGCCGCAGCCGCCATCGCTCCGATCAGCGTGAACGGCGGGCACAGCGCCACATCGACCGCGCGATGATCCCCGGCGGCGGCGAAAATCGCCTGCCCCTCGGCGATCGCCGCCGCCGTGCCGTTCATTTTCCAGTTGCCGACCACATATTTGCGCCGTGCCATCGCACCGTCACTCCCGTTGTTCACCCGATCGGATCGCCCTAGCGGCGGGCGGGGTCGATAGGCAAGCCGCTCGCGCCGCCAGCAAAAGCCTGTTTCGCGCCTTGATGCGGTGCCGCCGCGCCTCTAAAGCAGCGCCAAGCTGCGCATCCCCGCGCCCCGCCGAAAGACTGACCATTTCATGATCACCGCTATCCGCCGCATGTTTTCCTCGACGATCGGCAAGATCCTCGCGCTCGGCTTTGTCGCCTTTATCGGCGTCGCCTTTGCGCTGAGCGACGTCACCGGAAATTCGACCTTCGGCGGGATCGGCGGCGCCAATGTCGCCAAGGTCGGCGGTGAGGAAATCGGCGTCGGCGAGCTGCGCGACCGCGTCCGCCTGGCCTATAATCAGGCGCGGCAGGACCAGCCGGGCATGACGATGGCGGCCTTCGTCGAATCGGGCGGGCTCGACCAGGTGCTGAACCAGATGGTCGAGGGGCTGGCGTTCGACCAGCTCGCAACCGAAATGGGCTTTGGCGTCAGCAAGCGGCTGATCGACGGCCGTATCGCCGACATTCCCGCCTTTGCCGGGGTGTCGGGCAGCTTCGACCAGACCGCGTTCGAAACCTTCCTGCGCCAGAATGGCATGACCGAGGCACAACTGCGCCGCGACCTGCGCCAGCAGCTGCTGATCGAACAGGTCGCCGCGCCGATCGCCGGTATGCCGCGCCTCGCCCCCGGCATGGCGCAGCCCTATGCCGCGCTCCTGCTCGAACAGCGTAGCGGTCAGGCGACCTTCATTCCGGCCAGCCCCTTCGCGCCGACCGCCGATCCCGGCGATGCCGTACTCAAGACCTATCTGACCCAGAACGCCGCCAAATTCACCGTGCCCGAGCGCCGCGTGATCCAATATGCGCTGTTCGACGCCGCCAGCGTTCCGGTGCCGGCGGTCAGCGACGCCGAAATTGCCAAGGTCTATAAGGACAATGCCGCGCAATATGCGGCGAGCGAAACGCGCCGCTTTGCACAGGTCATCGCCCCTGATCAGGCGACCGCCAACACGCTGGCCGCCAAGGTGCGCGGCGGTACCTCGCTGGCCGCAGCGGCGCAGGCCGCGGGCCTGTCGGCGTCGACCACCGGCGATCTCACCCAGTCGTCCTATGCCGCCACCAGCACCGCCGCCGCCGCCAAGACGGCCTTCGCCGCCAAGCAGGGCGACGTGATCGGCCCGGTGCAGACCGGCCTCGGCTGGACCGTCGCACGGGTCGAGAATGTCACCGCGCGTCCGGCGCGCAGCCTTGCCGACGCCAGCGCCGACATCCGCACCGAACTCGCCAAGAACAAGGCGAACGAGGCGATCGTCGATTATTACAACACGATCCAGGACGCCGTGAACGGCGGCGCGTCGATCGAGGAAATCGCCGCCGACCGCAAGCTGACGCTCGCCACCACGCCCGCGCTGCTCCCCAGCGGCCGCGTCCCCGGCCAGCCAGGCTTCACGCTGGCTCCCGAACTTGCCCCGCTGGTCAGCCAGGCGTTCCAGAGCGCGGGGGAAGGCGAAGGCCATCTCGCGACGCTTGTCGAAAATCAGAAATTCGCCGTCTATTCGGTGAAATCGATCATCGCGGCGGCGCCGCCGCCCTTTGCGCAGATCCGCGCCGACCTGCTCACCGACTGGCGCTTTGCCCAGGGACAAAAGGTCGCGCGTGACAAAGCGCGTGCGATCGTCAAGGCGGTCGAAGGCGGCCAGACGCTCGGCGCCGCCGTGGCTGCCGCCGGACCAAATATCGGTAGCGTCCAGACCATCGGCGGCCGCCGCGGCGAACTCGGCCAGAATGGCCAGCCCGTGCCGCCCGAACTCGCGCTGCTGTTTTCGATGGCGAAGAACAGCGTCAAGACGCTCGAAATCCCCGGCAACCGCGGCTGGATGGTGATCGCCCTCGCCGACGTGCAGCGCCCCGACCCCAAGTCGATCGAACCCGCGCGCGTCGCCGCGATCGCCCAGCCGCTCGCCCCCGCCTTTGGCAACGAACTGATCGAGCAGCTCGCCGCTGAAGCCAAGCGCCGCGTCGGGGTGACGATCAACAAGCAGTTGGTCGAACAGCTGCGCCAGGAACTCACCGGCACCGCGCCGGTCGCCGAATAACGCTCCGGTGGCGCTCGAGGGCAAAGCCGCGGCGCTCGAAGCCCTGGCGAGCGGCCGCGGTGCGGTCGTCTGGCAGCGGCTGATCGCCGACATCGAAACCCCGGTCTCGGCGGCGCTCAAGCTGATCGAACCGGGGCGCGGCGACTGGGTGCTCGAATCGGTCGAAAGCGGCGAGACGCGCGGGCGCTACAGCCTGATCGGGCTCGATCCTGACCTGCTGTTCGAAGTGACGGGCGACACCGCGCGCATCAACCGCAACTGGCGGCATGATCAGGGCGCCTTCGCGCCGCTCGATGCCCCCGCGCTGCAGGCGCTGCGCGATCTCGTCGCCGAATGCCGCTTCGACGTTCCCGACGGCCTACCCAAGGCGCTGGCGACGCTCGTCGGCTTTTTCGCTTACGAAACCATCGGGCTGGTCGAACGCATCCCGCGCGCGCCGTGCGCCGGGCTTGGCCTGCCCGACATGGTGTTCGTGCGCCCGACGACGATCCTCGTCTTTGACCGCCTCGCCGACGAGCTGTTCCTGATCGCGCCGATCTGGCCCGATCCGGGCGGGGCGCTCGACCGGATGATCGAAACCGCGCAGGACCGGCTCGACGGCATCGCCGCGCGGCTGTCGAGCGCCAACGTCTCGGCCGACCGCGCCATCACCGACGCGCTTCCGGCCGATATCGCGGCCAACCCCGCAACCCCTCCCGCGCAGTTCGCCGCGATGGTCGCCACGGCCAAAGATTACATCGCCGCGGGAGACATTTTTCAGGTCGTGCTGTCGCAGCGCTTCTCGACCCCCTTCGACCTGCCACCGTTCGATCTCTACCGCGCGCTCCGCCGCATCAACCCCTCGCCCTTCCTCTATTTCCTCGACCTACCCGGTTTCGCGCTGATCGGCTCGTCGCCCGAAATCCTGGTGCGCGTCCGCGACGGCGAGATCACGATAAGGCCGATCGCCGGAACCCGCCCGCGCGGTCGCACCAGCGCCGAGGATGCCGAGAACCGCGAAAGCCTGCTCGCCGATCCCAAGGAACGCGCCGAACATCTGATGCTCCTCGACCTCGGCCGCAACGACGTCGGCCGCGCCGCGGTGGGTGGCAGCGTGACCGTCACCGACAGCTATACCGTCGAATTCTACAGCCACGTCATGCACATCGTCTCGAACGTCATCGGCCGCATCGCCCCCGAAAAGGACGCGATCGACGCGCTGTTCGCGGGCTTCCCGGCGGGGACCGTCAGCGGCGCCCCCAAAGTCCGCGCCTGCCAGATCATCGCCGAGCTCGAAGCCGACGCGCGCGGGCCTTATGCGGGCGGCGTCGGCTATTTCGCCCCCGACGGCAATATGGACAGCTGCATCGTGCTGCGCACCGCCATCGTCAAGGACGGCGAAATGCACGTCCAGGCCGGCGCCGGCATCGTTGCCGACAGCGACCCCGCCTACGAACAGCGCGAGTGCGAGGCCAAGGCGGGCGCGCTCTTCGCCGCCGCGCGCGAAGCAGTGCGGCTGGCGGGAACACCGGGGTACGGGCAGTAGCTCAGTCGTCGCCCCCGCGCAGGCGGGGGC
>JAFAGN010000178.1 GCA_023422695.1 Pseudomonadota bacterium | reverse complement strand
AGCGTAAACCGCTCTGGATTGCTTCGCTGCGCTCGCAATGACGAAAGCGACGGCCGGGCTTACCCCGCCTTCGCCACCCGCCAGATTACGCCGCCGCTGTCGTCGGCGACCAGCGCGCTGCCGTCCTTGGCCACCTTGACGTCGGCCGGGCGGCCGCGCGCGGTCTTGTTGTCCGATGCCAGGAACTGGTCGAGCAGGGTGATCGGCAGCGCGTCGACCGGTTTGCCGTTGGCGCCGAATTTCACGAACACCACGCTGTAGCCCGCCGCCGGTTCGCGGTTCCACGATCCGTGGAGCGCGATCAGCGCGCCGTTCGCCCAACGCTCGCCAAGGTCGAGCCCCTGCGTGAAGGTCATCCCCAGCGGCGCGGTGTGCGCGCCCAGCCCATATTCGGGGCGTTTGACATATTGACGGCGATCCTCGGCCTCGGGCTCGACGCGCGGATCGACGAAGCCGCCCCAATAATACCAAGGCCAGCCGTAAAAATCGCCTTCGGTCACGTCGGTCAGATAGTCGGGGACCAGATCGCTGCCGAGCATGTCGCGCTCGTTGACAACGGTCCACAGCCGGTCGCTGCCGGGGTAGAAACCCAGCCCGACGGGGTTGCGGATGCCCCCGGCAAAGGTGCGGATATATTTCTGTTCCGGACGCACTTCGAGCACGCTGGCGCGGCGGAACTCGCGGTTCATGCCCGCTTCGCCGATATTGCTGTCGGCGCCGACACCGATGTAAAGCCAGCCATTGGGTGCCGCAGCCAGGCTTTTGGTCCAGTGGCGGTTGGTCCCCTTGGCGGGCAGATCGACGATCTTCGATGCCTTGCCGCTCATCTTCGTCTCGCCGGCCACATAGGGGAAAGCGAGCAGCGCATCGGTATTCGCCACGTAGAGCGTGTCGCCGACTAGCGCCATGCCATAGGGCGAGTTGAGCCCGGTGATATAGGCGGTCTTGACCTCGGCGCGGCCGTCGCCGTCGGCGTCGCGAAGCAGGCTGATGCGGTTCGCCGAAACGCCCCCGGCGCCCGCCTTGCTCATCAGGCGGCCCATGATTTTGCCTTCGATCCCCGACGTGTCGCGCGGCGGGCTTTGCGCCTCGGCGACCAGCACGTCGCCATTGGGCAGCACCAGCATGGTGCGGGGGTGATCGAGCCCGTCGGCAAAGCGCGCGACCGAAAGCCCCTGCGCTGCGCGCGGCTTCTGACCCGCGGGCCATCCGGTGACTTCGGGAACGTTGATCGTCGGGAACGTCTCGGTCTTTTGCGACGCCATCACCGGCACCCGGCCGCTGAGTTCGGCGGTCGAGAAGCGGGCGACGTCGGGCCGCGACATGATGTAGAGCGTCACGCCGCCGATCACAGCGAGCAGCAACAGGGCGAGGGCGACATATTTCAGGATCTTGCGCATCGTGCTTACCTACACGCACCAAGCGCGGCGGCAAAGAGGCGAAACGCGCGCGGCACGGCGCACAGGGTTAATGGATCGCCGCGCGCCATTAACCTTACCCGGATCTTCATCACGGTTGGGAACGGCACGGTGAGGCGCGCCCCTTAGGAGAGCGGCTCCAAGGCAACGGACGGGGACTCCATGCATCTGCCTGCACCATTTCTGACCGATCGCGCTGCGGTCGAGGATGCCCATGCGCTGATCCGCGTGCACGGCGAAGAGGCGGGCTTTGCCGCCGCCGCGCGCGCCGAGCAATATCGCGTGCTGGGCAACCACATCCATTTTGCGCGCTGGCGCCAGATCGAACGGCTGATCACCTATCTGTCGGTCGAGGATATTCTCGACACGGTGCATTGAGAACAGGCACCATCGAATATTCGTCATTGCGAGCGAAGCGAAGCAATCCAGGGCGGTTTGCGCTACTCTGGATTGCCGCGTCGCTTCGCTCCTCGCAATGACGACCGAGAGTTAAAGCCTCAAGCCCGCCGTCTCCGGCAATCCCGCCATGATGTTGAGATTCTGGACGCAGGCGCCGCTCGCGCCTTTGCCCAGATTGTCGAGCCGCGCGATCAGGCGCGCCTGGCTGGCGTCGGCATTGCCGAACACGAAAAGCTCGATCCGGTCGTCGCCGGCGCCCGACCCGCGGAGCAGCATCTCGCCATCGGACGGGGTTTCGCCCATCACGACGATCGGGCTGCCTGCGTAGAAATCGGCCAGCGCGGCGCGCAGCGCGTTGGGCGAACCAGCTGCCCTCATGACCGATAGCGGCAGCTGCACATCGACCACCATGCCGCGATGCGAGGGGATCACCGACGGCGAAAACAGCGGTGCGACCGACAGGCCGCATTGCGCCTGCATCTCGGGCACATGCTTGTGGCCCAGCCCCAGCGCATAGCCGCGCCAAGCGATGTCGCGATCCTGCTCGAACCGCTCGATCAATGCCTTGCCGCCGCCCGAATAGCCGCTGACCGCGTTGCACGCATAGGGCCAGTCAGCCGGGAGCAGCCCGGCGCGAACGAGCGGTGCGATCAGCGCGATGAAGCCGGTCGAATAGCAGCCGGGGTTCGACACGCGCGCCGCATTGGCGACCGCGCCATGGCCGCTGACCTCGGGAAACCCATAGACCCAGCCGGGCGCGACGCGGTGCGCGGTCGATGCGTCGATGACGCGGGTGCGATCATTGGCGATCATCGCCACCGCTTCGCGCGCCGCGTCGTCGGGCAGGCAGAGGATGACGAAATCGGCGTCGTTCAGCGCATCGCGGCGCGCGTTCGCGTCCTTGCGGCGCGCGTCGTCCAGCGTCATCAGCGAAAATTCAGCGCGCCCCGCGAGCCGCTCAGCGATTTCGAGGCCCGTCGTTCCCGCCGCGCCGTCGATGAAAACCGTCTTTGTCATATCTTATCGCAGTCGTTTATAGCCGCTCACCGGCGGATCATGATCCTTGGCGGCCGATCGTGCGATGACGTCGGCCAGCGGTTCCGCTTTCACCGCCATCCATCGTCGGCTGGCGTGGATGATATGACGGTCGTCGGCCATGATTCCGACATGGCCGGGAAAGAACACCAGATCGCCGCGCGCCAGCGCCGCCGGATCGACATCCTTGTCGGCGCCCAGCGCGGCGAGTTGCAGGTCGCTGTCGCGCGGCAGTTGCACCCCCGCGGCGGCACAGCTCAGCTGGACCAGCCCCGAACAATCGATGCCCTTCGACGTGCGGCCGCCCCACAGATAGGGGGTGCCGATCAGTTCCTCGGCGCGCCCCGCGGGGTCGGCGTCTTCGCTGCCGACCTCGACCAGCGCCGCGAGCGGCAAATAGCCGTGCGATGTGACCAGCCATTCGCCCTCGACCTCACCCATCACCAGCGCGCCGCGCGGCAGGACGGCGGGGCCGCCGCTGGCCGCGTCGGGGGCGCTGTGCAGGATCGCCTCGATCATCTCGACGCGGTGCGTCGGCGCGATCGGTGCGCCCAGCGCATCGGCGGAAAGATAACCGACATAATGGTCGGCAAGGCAATAGCCCCACGCCCAGCCGCCGGTCAGGTCGAGCAGCGCAAAGCCTTCGCCGAACAGCAGCTCGCTGGTCTGATCGGCCTCCAGCGACGGCGATCCGCGCAGCACTGCGGCGGGCAGGACGCCGCTGCGCATCATCGGCGCGGCATAGTGCGGCGCGAAATGCTGACCAGCCACGGCGATGTCGGCAAGGTCCGGGCGGATGGCGGTCACGCGCGGGTCATAGGCCTGCGACGTGCCGGTCAGGCCAAAGCGGTCGCGGCCTGCACCGACGGCGCCGGGCCGTCCCATGCGCACGCGGTTTGCCGTTGAATTGTCGCCGCTTTGAGCTGTCACCTGTCGTCCCGTAATTAGCCGTTCCGCGCATCCGGCGGACATTCGCGCGCCATTAGACCAGCGAGGGACGCTTTATCAAGAAAGTTCAGGTTTTGCCGCGTCGGTCGTAGCGCGCCTGCAACATCGCCCACGCCGCGCGCAGGCCCAGCGCCGCGCCGCCCTTTGGGCGACCCGGTTTTGCCGACGGGCGCCAGGCAAAGGTGTCGACATGCGCCCATTGGACGCCCTCGGGGATGAAGCGTTTCAGGAACAGTGCGGCGGTAATCGTCCCGGCAAAGGCCGAACTGCCTGCGTTGCCAAGGTCGGCGATGTCGGTTTCGAGCAGCTCGGCATAGCCATCCCACAGCGGCATCCGCCACAACGGATCGTCGCGCTCGGTCCCGCCCGTCAGCATCGCGTCGGCGAGCGCATCGTCGTTGGCGAACAGCGGCGGCAGGTCGGGGCCGAGCGCGACGCGCGCGGCGCCGGTCAGCGTCGCGAAGTCGACGATCAGCTCGGGCTTGGCCTCGCCCGCCTTCGCCAAAGCATCGCCCAGCACCAGCCGCCCCTCGGCATCGGTGTTGCCGATCTCGACGGTCAGACCTTTTCGGCTCTTGAGGACATCGCCGGGCCGGAACGCGTCCGACGAAATGGCATTTTCTGCCGCCGCGACCAGGCAGTGCAGCCGCACCGGCAAACCGCTGGCCATTACCAGTTCGGCGAGCGCCAGCGCGTGCGCGGCGCCGCCCATGTCCTTTTTCATCAGCCGCATGCCCGACGCGGGTTTGATGTCGAGCCCGCCGCTGTCGAAGCTGATCCCCTTACCGACCAGCGCGATGCGCGGATCGCCTTCCTTGCCCCATTCGATTTCGATCAGGCGCGGTGCGTGGTGCTTCGCCGCGGCGCGCCCGACCGCGTGGATCATCGGATAGCCCTGTTCCAGCGCTTCGCCCTTGGTCACGGTCAGCTTGCCGCCATGCGCCTTGGCGATGCGTTCGGCGGCCTTTTCGATCGCGGCGGGTCCCATGTCGGCGGCGGGGGTGTTGACCATGTCGCGGACCAGCGCCGTCGCGCGCATTTCGGCCACCATCGGGGCGATCGCGCCGACGTCGCTGGTCAGCAGCACGCGCGGCCCCTTTGTCTCGACCTTGGTCCGATAGGCATCGAAACGATATTGGGCGCTCATCCAGCCGAATAGCGCCTTGCCCGGTTGCTGCCCTTCCAGGCGATAGCGCCCGGCGGGCAGGATCTGCCCCAGCTTGGCGAGGCACCAGGCCGACAGGGTATCGACCTTCGCCACCGTGGTCACGACCGCCCATTTGTCGGGATCGTCACCCGGCAGGATCGCGTGGACATAGGCGTCGGGCTTGAACCCCACCGCGGCGAGGTGCGCGCGTTCGCGCGCGCTGCGCCCTTTCAGCCATTCGTCATATCCCTTTTTGTCGACGAGGTGGATCGTGCGCGCGTCCTGCCCCTTGTCGGGCTGGATCAGGTCGGAATAGTCGGTCATGCCGCTGGTGCTAGGCCGCTGGGGATATTTTGTCGATTCCCGGCGTTATGCTGTCATGACTCATTTCCCATCGCCTTGCACCGTCCCGTCGATCCTGATCGCCGCCGCGCTCCTGTCGGGCTGTACCGACGATCCGCCGACCCCCGCCGAAAAGGCCGCCGCTGCAGCGGTGCCGGGTGCGCCGCCCAGTGCTGCTGCGGACGCCGCGGCGAAAAACGCGGTGGCGTCGACCGTCCGCGAAAGTAGCGACCTTGTCGAATTCACCTACGCCTATCCGCGCGAGGCGGCCGTCATTGCTGGTCTTGCCGCCTGGCTCGACAACGACCGTGCCACCAAGCGCGATGCGCTGATCGCGGCAGCGCAGCGGGACAAGGCTGCGGCAGAAAAGGCGGGATTTCCCTATCGGGCGCATAGCCATTTGCAAACGTGGCAACTTGTGTCGAACACGCCGCGCTTCCTGAGCCTGTCTGCGGAGATTCAGACCTATACCGGCGGCGCGCACGGGATGACCAGCTTTGCGACGCTGCTTTGGGATCGCAACCGGGCCAAGCGGCTCCAACCGCTCGACCTGTTCACCAGCGGCGAGGCGTTTGATGCGGCGATCCGTGAACCTTTTTGCGCCGGGATCAAACGCGCCAAGGCGGCGAAGGGCATTGTTCGTGAAGAAGAACCCGGCAGCCCCTTTGCCAACTGCCCGCCGGCATCGGCGCAGACGGTGTGGATCGGATCGTCCGACGGGCGCTATCTCGACCGCATGACAATTGCCATCGCGCCGTATGAAATCGGGCCGTTTGCCGAGGGCAGCTACAAGGTGAACGTCCCGGTGACCGGCGCGCTCGTCGCTGCGGTCAAACCCGAATATGCCCGCGATCTCCTGCCGATCAACTGACGCCGTTCCCACGGGGCGTCCGTCGCCGTGGCTTTCTATTCGGCAGCTTCCAGTTCAGCCGGTGCGGCGGCCACGGCGCGGGCGTTGGTGAACGTCAGCACCCCGTCGGCAACCGCGCCGGTCCGCATGTCGATCCGGTCCTGGACATAATTCTGGCTGAGCCGCCAGGGCAGTGCCACCGTGCTCTTGGGCATGATGTGCAGCGAACGCTGGATATAGCCCGACGAGAAGTCGAAGACATTTTCCTCTTCCAGGCTCGACGGGTCGGCGAGCGCCGGGGTCGCGACGGTCGTCCCCGTGTCGCGCATATGGTTGAGCACGCGGCAGACATATTCGGACACGATGTCGGCGCGCAGCGTCCAGCTGGCGTTGAGATAGCCGAACACCGCCGAAAAATTCGGGACGTTCGAAAACATGCACGCCTTGTAATAGAAATGGTCGTGCCAGTTGATGAGGGCGCCATCGACGCGAACCGGAATCTTTCCGGCCACCGCTAGGTTCAGACCCGTCGCGGTCACGATGATGTCGGCATCGAGATGCTGGCCCGATTTCAGCTGGATACCGGTCGCGTCGAATTTTTCGATATGATCGGTCACCACCGATGCCTTGTCGGCCTTCATCGCCTCGAAGAAATCGGCGTCGGGGACCAAGCACAGCCGCTGGTCCCACGGGTCATAGGGCGGGGTGAAGGCTTTGGCGTCATAACGGTCGCCGAGGCTCGCCTGCAGCTTTTTGGTCAGGAATTCCTTGACCTTCTCGGGCTTTTCGCGGGCGCGGCGAAAGGCGATGTCCTGCAGCCGGACATTCTTGAAGCGGGTGATCTTGTACGCCAGTTCCTCGGGCAGGAATTTGCGGAGGAAATTCGCGAACCCATCCTTCGCCGGGCGGATGAAATACCAGGTCGGGGTGCGCTGAAGCATCGTGACATGCGCCGCTTCCTTCATCGACGGGACGATCGTCACCGCGGTCGCGCCCGATCCGATCACCACGACCTTCTTGTCTTTATAGTCCAGATCCTTGGGCCAGAATTGCGGGTGAATGATCTGGCCCTGAAAATCTTCGCGCCCGGCAAATTGGGCATCGAAGGGGGTGTCATAATCGTAATAGCCCGCGCCAAGGTACAGCCAGCGCGCGGTGGTGGTCGACGCGGCGCCCTTGCTGTCTTCCATGGTAACGGTCCAGCGCGCGGCGGCGCTGTCCCAATCGGCGCCGACGACCTTGCTGTCAAAGCGGATCCGCTCGCGGATGCGGCGTTCGTCGACGATGCGGTTCAGATATTCCAGAATCGACGGACCGTCGGCGATCGATTTTTCATGCTTCCACGGTTCGAAGACAAAGCCCAGCGTGTGCATGTCGCTGTCCGACCGGATGCCGGGGTAACGGAACAGGTCCCAGGTGCCGCCGAGCTGTTCGCGGCGTTCGACCAGGCCAAAGCTGCGATCGGGGCAGTTCATCTGCAAATGCACCGCCATGCCGATGCCCGAAATGCCCGCGCCGACGATCAGCACATCCTGATCGACCGGCGCAGCGTTGCCGTCTGCGGCGCGTTCCATGGTCGTGGTACCTGCCATGATCCTGTCTCCCGACTATGTTTTGACGGCAGCTTACGCACCGCGTTGCATTTTGCAATCGAATTGACGTTTACGGAAAGCAGAGCGGTCGCGAAGCGTCCTTGTCGCTGTCACAATATTGTCATAGGGGCGTAACGATTTTGTCACCCTGGGCCGCCGCGCCCGCGCTTGCAGGAAAGGATAGAGCCCATGCGTCAGATCGCCGTCCTTCCTTATCGCTTCAGCGGCCCTGCGCATGATGGCCCGACCGAAATCCTGCTGATCACGTCGCGCGAAACGAAGCGCTGGGTGGTGCCAAAGGGCAATCCGCTCACGGGAATGACGCGCCATGCCGCCGCCGCGATCGAAGCGGAGGAGGAAGCGGGCGTTACCGGCGCGGTGTGCCCAACCCCGATCGGCAGTTATGAATATCGCAAGCGCCGCGCGAACGGTGCCGCGATCATGTATAATGTCGAAGTGTTTCCGCTGGCGGTGACCAACGAGCTCGCCGAGTGGAAGGAAATGGACGAACGCGAGCGCAAATGGTTCTCGTTCCGCGATGCCGCCTCAGCGGTCGAGGAACCCGATTTGCAGGCGCTGATCCGCTCGTTCGGCGATGGCGGTTTCCGCGCCGTCGCCGCGCCGCGCAGCGTCGTCCTGGATGTAGCCGAAAAAGCAGGGGTAAGCCGGATGTTCGCATGGTTTCAGCGATTGCTGCCGCGACAGGGAAATTTCTTTGAATTGTTCGAAAGCCATGCCGCGACGTTGGTCGCTGGCGCCAACGCGCTGTCGCGGATGCTGCAGGGCGGCGAGGGGATGGCCGATCATGTCCAGGAAATCATCGAGCGCGAGCATGACGCCGACGCGATCACTCGTGAGGTTTTGCAGACGGTCCGCCGTACATTCCTGACCCCGTTCGACCGTAGCGCGATCACCGACCTGATCGCATCGATGGACGACGCGATCGACGAGATGCAAAAGACCGCGGGCGCCGTCGATCTGTACGATGTTACCGAATTCGAACCCGAAATGCGCGACATCGGCGGCATCATCGTCGATGCGGCGCGGCTGACCGCCGAGGCGCTGCCGCTGCTCCGCAATATTTCGGCCAACGCCACGCGCCTGCACGAACTGACCGAGCGACTGGTGCGGATGGAAGGCCATGCCGACGAAATCCACGCCGCGGGGCTCAAGCGCCTGTTCAAGGAACATGGGCAGTCGAACAGCGCCCACTTCCTGATCGGGCGCGAACTCTACCGCCATCTCGAGCGGGTCACGGACAGCTTCGAAGATGTGGCGAACGAGATCGACGGCCTGGTCATCGACCACGCATAAGCGCGAAATAATTATGCCCTCGTCAGAAAATCCGTTCGCATCGAGCGAAGTCGAGATGCCCCTCGGAGCCGCGCAAGGCCGAAGGGTGTCTCGACTTCGCTCGACACGAACGGGGCTGTAGGGTCGGAGCGAACTATCCATGCACGAACTCGCTTTCCCGCTCCTCGTCGGCCTGATCATTCTGGCGCTGGCGTTCGACTTCCTGAACGGGTTGCACGACGCCGCGAACAGCATCGCGACGGTCGTCGCGACGCGCCTGCTGCGTCCGGTGCAGGCCGTGATCTTCGCCGCCTTCTTCAACTTCGCGGCTTACTTTCTTTCGATCATCTTCCCCGAACTGCACAAGGTCGCCGAGACGATCGGCAAGGGGATCATCGACAAGGATCTGGTGACCCCGGCGGTGGTGTTCGGCGCGCTGGTCGGCGCGATGTTCTGGAACGTCGTCACCTGGCTGAAAGGCATTCCGTCGTCGTCGAGCCACGCGCTGGTAGGCGGCATTGTCGGCGCGGGCGTCGCCCATGCGGGGTTCGAGGGGATTGAGTGGACCGGGCTGAACAAGACCGTCATCGCGATCTTCCTGTCGCCGATGCTCGGCATGTTGCTGGCGATGCTGGTGATGCTGGTCAGCAGCTGGGCGCTGCACCGCGCCACTGCCAAATTCGCCGAAAAAACCTTTCGCCACCTCCACCTCTGTTCCTCGGCCGCCTATTCGATCAGTCACGGGCTGAACGACGCGCAAAAGACGATGGGGATCATCGCAGTACTGCTCTATTCGACCGGCTATCTGCAGGGCGAGTTTCATGTGCCGCACTGGGTGGCGTTCAGCTGTTATGTCGCGATCGCGCTCGGCACCTTGTCGGGCGGGTGGAAGATCATCGAGACAATGGGCGGGCGGATCACCAAATTGTCGCACCATCAGGGGTTCGCCGCTTCGACCGGCGGGTCGATCATGGTGTTCACCGCCAGCCTGCTCGGCATCCCGGTGTCGACGACGCACACGATCACCGGCAGCATCATCGGCGCCGGCGTCGCCCGCCGCGCCAGCGCCGTACGCTGGGGGGTGGCGAGCAATGTCGTCGCAGCGTGGTTCATCACTATCCCCGCCAGCGCGGTCGTCGCGGCGGCATTCTACGGGATCACCCGGCTGTTCTGATCAGCGCGCCGGGCGATAATCGACCCGCGCTCCACCGATCATTCGCACCGGCAGGTACAGCCCATTGCCATAGGCCTTGATCGCGCCGATTTCGAACCCGTCGACCTGCGTGCGGATGACGAACGCGCCCTCGCGCCGCTGATCGACCGCGCGCTTGATCTTGCCCTGCAACTCGCCAAGGTCGCGAGTGAAATTCTGGGTCAAGGCGTCGGCGATCAGCGGCGCGAAGCCGGGGCTCTGGCCCAGCGTGACGAGTAAATCGCCGCCCACGCCGTCGGTGTCGCCATTGATCACCAGGTCCGTAAAGCGAACCTCGGCCGACCCCGGCGCATTGACCGGTACCGCGGTCATCCAGATCCGGCCCCGCGTCGGTTCGCCGGTACGACTGGCGAGGCGCATCGACACATCGACGCCCAGCGCGACGCGGCCATCGGGGGCGCCATAGATCGTCGATGGCCCGAACTTGACCATCATCGGCCCCAATTCGGGCAGGTCGAACGGCCGCGCCGATCGTTTCAGCAGCGCGCGATCGACGACGGGTTGCAGCTGCGCATAGTCGGCGAGCACCGGCACGCGCACGTCGAAATGCGGGGTCGGCTTTTCGCGAGCCATGTTGGGCAAGGGCGTCGGCGCGGGATCGGCGGGGCGGCCCGAGACGAAGGTTTCGGTGATCGCCTCCAGCCCCAGGTTCAGCCGCATCCGCTGCCCCTCCATCCGGTACCCGCCATACAGGATGCGCTGCGGCGTGACGCGCATCCATACCGGCGGATTTTCGCGATTGAGCTCGAGCGCTGTAAAGCTCTGCCGCCAGATGTCGGACGCCTGTTTGCGGATGTCGATCCGGGCGATCTCTTGCGCCACCTCGCGCTCGACGTCGCGGACAACGGGTTTCAGCTTGGCGTCGGCCTCGTCGGTAAAGGTGATGCGTTTGCCCAGAAAATCGATCCCCGGTGCCTTGGTCCAGCCATAGCTGATCCGCGCCGTGCCGCGGGTGCGCCAGTCGGGGGTCAAGTCGATCCTGACCCGCGCGTGCGCCATCGCCGCGCCGGTCGCGGTTTCGCCCTTTAGCACCCCGCCGACGTCGCGCGCCGCGATCGTTGCGTTGAGCGGGACGTCGACGACAATCTCGTCGCCTTCGCCGCGCAGCCGCAACGGCCCGCGCGTGACGCGCCCGACGATGGTGCAGGGAATCGGCGGGGTCACCTTGACCTTCTTGCCGAACACCTTGACCCGCTGCGGCTGCACGCACGCACGTTCGCGCCGGTTGATCGTCCACAACGTCTTGGGCACCGCGCGCTCCAGCGCCCGCTTCAATGCGGTGGTGTCAGCGTTGATCGGAACCGCAATCAGCGACTTTTGCGACGGCGACGGCGCCTGCTCGCTCGAGCGCGGCGGTGCCTCGACCTCGACCTTTCGGTCGCATGCGGCCAGCAGCAACGCTGCCGCTATTGCCACGGTTAGTGATGGAATCGCCCGCATGTCGCCGCCCCCGATTGATGCCCCCATGGTAACACCGATCGGTAAAGGTCGTTCCAACAAATCAGCGGATCAGACGCGCACTGCTCCGAACAGATCATGCTCGTCGGCGTCCTCGATTTCGACGTCGACGATATCGCCGGGTTTCAGCGTCGCGACGACGTCGCGCAGATAGACGTGGCCGTCGATTTCGGGCGCGTCGGCCTGGCTGCGGCCCGTCGCGCCAATGCTGCCGTCTTCGTCCGCTTCGCCGACCTCGTCGATGATCACGGGTAGGGTGCGGCCGATCTTGGCTTCGAGTTTCGCAGCGCTGATCGCGGCGGTTTTCGCCATGATCCGCTGAAAGCGCTCCTCCTTGACCGCTTCGGGTACCGGATTGTCGAGCGCGTTCGCCTGCGCCCCCGCGACGGGTTCGAAGCGGAAGGCGCCGACGCGGTCGAGCTGCGCTTCGTCGAGCCAGTCGAGCAGATACTGGAAATCTTCTTCGGTCTCGCCGGGGAAACCGACGACGAAGCTGGAGCGGATCGCGATGTCGGGCGCGACCTGGCGCCAGCTTTTTAGCCGTTCGAGCACTTTCGCTTCGTTCGCGGGGCGCTTCATGCGCTTGAGGACGCTGGGGCTCGCGTGCTGGAACGGGATATCCAGATAAGGGGTGAGCAGCCCCTCGGCCATCAGCGGGATCACCGCATCGACGTGCGGGTAGGGATAGACATAGTGGAGGCGCACCCACGGGGCGTTACCTTCGCTGGTGCGAAGCTGGCCGAGTTCGCGCGCGAGGTCGGTCATGTGGGCGCGAACTTCGCGGTCGTGCCACTGGCGCGGGTCGTGGCGGATGTCGACGCCATAAGCCGACGTGTCCTGGCTGATCACCAGCAGTTCCTTCGTCCCTGCGGCGACGAGCTTTTCGGCCTCGCGCAGTACCGCATCGATGCGCCGCGACACCAGTTTGCCGCGCAGATCGGGGATGATGCAGAAGGAGCAGCTGTGGTTGCAGCCCTCGGAAATCTTGAGGTAGCTGTAGTGGCGCGGGGTCAGCTTCAGCCCGCCCTCGGGAACCAGGTCGACGAACGGACCTTGCGTTGGCGGCGCGGCGTCGTGAACGGCATCGACGACCTGCTCATATTGATGCGCGCCGGTCACCGCGAGGACGTTGGGGAAGCGCGCGCGGATCACTTCGGCCTCGTTGCCCATGCAGCCGGTGACGATGACCCGGCCATTCTCGGCCATCGCCTCGCCGATTGCCTCGAGGCTCTCTTCCTTCGCCGAGTCGAGGAAGCCGCAGGTGTTGACCAGCACGACGTCGGCGCCCGCATAATCGGGCGACAGACCGTAACCGTCCGCGCGCAGCTTGGTCAGAATCCGTTCGCTGTCGACCAATGCCTTGGGGCAGCCGAGCGAAACCATGCCGACCTTCGGCTGGGTGGGGAGCGTTTTGACTGTCATGATTGCGGGCGCGCATAGGCGATTTTTTGCGGTTTGTCACGCCCGGCTGCCACGCTGATGCGCAAGGCCGGATATGCCCCCGCCGACGCCGTTCTGCTCCCCGCGCGCGTCACCCCAAACTCGGCAGGTCCAGCCCCTTTTCGCGCGCGCAGTCGATGGCGATGTCGTACCCTGCGTCGGCGTGGCGCATCACGCCGGTGCCGGGGTCGTTCCACAATACGCGCTCGAGCCGCTTTGCCGCATCGGGGGTGCCGTCGGCGACGATCACCATGCCGCTGTGCTGCGAATAGCCCATGCCGACGCCGCCGCCGTGGTGGAGCGATACCCAGGTCGCGCCCGATGCGGTGTTGAGCAGCGGCCAGTCCGACACCGCATCCGACCCGTCGCGCATCGCCTCGGTCTCGCGGTTGGGTGAGGCGACCGATCCCGAATCGAGATGGTCGCGGCCGATCACGACCGGGGCTTTCAGCTCGCCGTTCGCGACCATCTCGTTGAACGCGAGGCCGAGGCGGTGGCGGTCGCCAAGCCCGACCCAGCAGATGCGCGCCGGCAGCCCCTGAAACTGGATTTTCTCGCGCGCCATGTCGAGCCAGTTGTGGAGGTGCGCATTGTCGGGAAGCAGCTCCTTCACCTTGGCATCGGTTTTGTAAATGTCCTCGGGATCACCCGACAGCGCCGCCCAGCGGAACGGGCCGATACCGCGGCAGAACAGTGGGCGGACATAGGCGGGGACGAAGCCGGGGAAATCGAACGCGTTTTCGACCCCTTCGTCCTTCGCCATCTGACGGATATTATTGCCATAATCGGTCGTCGGTACGCCCGCGGCCTGCAGATCGAGCATCGCCTGCACATGCACCGCCATCGACGCCTTCGCGGCCTTGGCGACCGCAGCCGGATCGCTCTCGCGCTTCGAAAACCACTCGTCCAGCGTCCAGCCTGCGGGCAGGTAGCCGTTGACCGGGTCGTGCGCCGAGGTCTGGTCGGTGAGGAGGTCGGGGTGGATACCGCCGCGAACCATCTCGGGCAGGATTTCGGCGGCGTTGCCGAGCAGCCCGACCGACACCGGCTTGCCCTCCGCATGGCTCGCCTCGATCATCGCGATGGCTTCGTCGATGCTCGACGCCTGCTTGTCGAGATAGCCGGTGCGCAGGCGCATCTCGATGCGGCTCGGCTGGCATTCGATCGCAAGGCAGCTCGCGCCCGCCATCACCGCGGCGAGCGGCTGCGCGCCGCCCATGCCGCCGAGCCCGGCGGTGAGCAGCCACTTGCCCGCAAGGCTGCCGCCATAATGCTGCCGGCCCATTTCGACGAAGGTTTCGTAAGTACCCTGAACGATGCCCTGGCTGCCGATGTAGATCCAGCTGCCCGCGGTCATCTGACCGTACATCATCAGGCCTTTTTTATCGAGCTCGTGGAAATGCTCCCAATTTGCCCATTCGGGGACGAGGTTCGAATTGGCGAGCAGCACGCGCGGGGCATTCTCGTGCGTCCGGAACACGCCCACCGGCTTGCCCGACTGGATCAGCAACGTCTCGTCGCCTTCGAGCCGCTTCAGCGTTTCGACGATCCGGTCATAGCTTTCCCAGTCGCGCGCGGCGCGGCCGATGCCGCCATAGACGACCAGTTCGTGCGGCGCCTCGGCGACGTCGGGGTGCAGGTTGTTCATCAGCATCCGCATCGGTGCTTCGGTGAGCCAGCTTTTGGCGGTGATGTCGGGGCCGGTCGCCGGTCGGATCACGCGGCTGTTGTCGAGACGGGTCATTTCTGTCCTTTCGCAAAATCGAGGGTCGCGGCGATCACTTGCTCCAGCACGGGCAGGATCGCGGGATGGGGGTCGAGCGGGGCGGGCCAATTGGCCGAGGTGATCGCGGTGGGCTCAGCCATATAGCCGCGCTGGGCCAGCTCCATCTGGACCGCGTGGACGCCATTTTCGGGGTCGCCATAATGGCGCGTCGTCCAGCCGCCCTTGAAGCGTCCGTTGACGACATGGCTGTAGCCGCTCGCGGCGCAGATGCTGGCGACGATCGTTTCGAGTTGGGGCGCGCAGGTCGCGCCGCCGTTGGTCCCGATGTTGAATTGCGGCAATTCGTCGTCGAACAGGCGCGGGACGTGACTGCGGATCGAATGGGCGTCGTAGAGAACGACCCGGCCATGCGCTGCCTTCAGTCGTGCGAGTTCGGCGGCCAGTGCGTCATGATAGGGCCGGTGATAGAGGTTCAGCCGCTGCATGATCTCTGCTTCGTCGGGTTCGCCAAAGCGGTACAGCGGTTCGCCGTCGAAGGTCGTCGTCGGGCATAGCTCGGTCGTTGCCTGTCCCGGATACAGCGACGCCCCCGACGGATCGCGGTTCATGTCGATCACGCTGCGCGAAATATCGGTCGCGACCAACGTCGCGCCCATGTCGGCAGCAAAGGCGTAAAGATCGGCAATCCACCAGTCGGTGTCGATCTGCGCATGCCAGGGCGACACGAACTGATCATCCAGCCCGGCCAGATCGGTGCCGCCGTGCGGGAAGGCGATGACCAGCGGCGCGTCGCCGCGATGGACGCGCAGCCAGTCCATCAGCCGACGCCCGGCAAACTGGCCGGAACCGTGGCAACCAGGCTGCCCGAACGGATCAGCGCGGTTGCGGCCTCCATATCGGGATGGAAATGGCGGTCGTCCTCCAGCGTCGGCACCGCCGCGCGCACATGCTGGTGCGCGGCTTCCAGCGCGTCGCTGGATTTCAGCGGCGCGTGGAAATCGATGCCCTGACAGGCGGCGAGCAACTCGATGCCGAGCACCGCGCTGACATTGTCCGCCATCTCCAGCAGGCGGCGGGCGCCGTGTGCGGCCATCGAGACATGGTCTTCCTGATTGGCGCTGGTCGGGATCGAATCGACGCTGGCGGGATAGGCGCGCTGCTTGTTCTCGCTGACCAGCGCGGCGGCGGTGACCTGCGGGATCATGAACCCCGAGTTGAGGCCGGGGCGCGGGGTGAGGAAGGCGGGGAGGCCCGACAAGGCCGGATCGACCAGCATCGCGATGCGGCGCTCCGAAATCGATCCGATCTCGCACAAGGCCATGGCGATCATGTCGGCGGCGAAAGCCACGGGCTCGGCGTGGAAATTGCCCCCCGACAGCGCCTCGTCGGTGTCGGCAAAGATCAGCGGATTGTCCGAGACGCCGTTCGCCTCGACGCCGAGCGTGGTTCCGGCCTGCCGCAGCAGATCGAGCACCGCGCCCATCACCTGCGGTTGGCAGCGCAGGCAATAGGGATCCTGCACGCGCGGATCGTCGACGGCGTGCGAGGCGCGGATCGCCGATCCCGCCATCAGCCCGCGCAGCGCATCGCCGACCGCGCGCTGTCCGGCGTGACCGCGCAGCGCATGGATACGCGGATCGAACGGCGCGTCGGAGCCCTTCGCGGCCTCGGTCGACAGCGCGCCGGTAATCAGCGCCGACTGGAAAGCCGTTTCGGCGCGGAACAGCCCTGCGAGCGCATTGGCGGTGGAAAATTGCGTGCCGTTGAGGAGCGCCAGGCCTTCCTTCGGGCCGAGTTCGAGCGGCGCCAGATCGGCCTGCGCCAGCGCCTCGGCGGCGGGCAGCGTCTGGCCGCCGAGCTCGATGTCGCCAACGCCGATCATCGCTGCCGCCATATGCGACAGCGGCGCCAAATCGCCGCTCGCGCCGACCGATCCCTGCGACGGAACGACGGGGGTCAGACCTTTGGCCAGCATCGCCTCCAGCATCGCGACCGTTTCGCGCCGCACCCCCGACGCGCCGACGCCGAAACTCGCGAGCTTCAGCGCCATCATCAGACGGATGACGGGGGTGGGCGAGGGCGCGCCCGTTCCCGCCGCGTGGCTGAGCACGATATTGCGCTGGAGCGTTGCGAGGTCGTCGCTCGCGATCCTGACGCTCGCCAGCTTTCCGAATCCGGTGTTGATCCCATAGACCGGGTCGCCCTTGGCGACGATGCGCGCCACTGCGGCGGCGCTCGCGTCGATCGCCGCCCATGCATCGCTGTTCAGCGTGGCGCCGGCGCCTTCGTAAACCTTGCGCCAGTCGGCCAGCGTCATCGCGCCTGGGGTAATCGTCACGCCGTCGGTCTTGTTCAGGGTCATTGTCCGTCCTTGATGCGTTGGTGCAGCGGGTTGAAACCGATGCGGTAAACCAGCTCGGCCGGGTCGTTGACGTCCCAGATCGCGAGGTCGCAGGCTTTGCCGGGTTCGAGCGTGCCGATTTCGGCGCCGAGGCCGAGTGCGGCGGCGGCGTTGACGGTCACGCCGCGCAGCGCCTCGACCACGGTCAGCCCGAACAAGGTCGCGCTCATGTTGAGCATGAGGAGCAGCGAGGTCGTCGGTGAGGTGCCGGGGTTGCAATCGGTGGCGAGCGCAATGCGCGCGCCGTGGCGGCGCATCGCCGCGATCGGCGGCAGCTTCGTCTCGCGCATGAAATAGTAGGCGCCGGGCAGCAGCACCGCGACCGTCCCCGCCGCCGCCATCGCGCGGACGTCGTCGTCGGTCGCATGTTCCAGGTGATCGGCCGACAGCGCGTCGTGCCGTGCGGCCAGGGCGCTGCCGCTCAGCGCCGACAATTGCTCGGCGTGCAGCTTGACGTTCAGACCATGGGCCTGCGCCGCCGCGATCACCCGCTCGCACTGCGCGGGCGAAAAGCCGATGCCTTCGCAAAAGGCGTCGACCGCGGTCGCGAGCGGCGCGGCGGCGGGGATCATCTCACCCACCACCAGGTCGACATATCCGTCGCTGTTGCCTTGATATTCGGGGGGCAGGGCGTGCGCGCCGAGGAAGGTCGGTTCGACGCGAATGGCGCGATGGTCGGCGAGCGCGCGCGCGGCGCGCAGCATCTTCAACTCGTCCCCGGTCGACAGGCCATAGCCCGATTTGATCTCGATCGTCGTGACGCCCTCGGCGATCAGCGCATCGAGGCGGGGCAGGGCGGTGTCGACGAGTTCGGCCTCGCTCGCGGCGCGCGTCGCGCGCATCGTCGACACGATCCCGCCGCCCGCGCGCGCAATATCCTCGTAGCTCGCACCTTCCAGCCGCATCGCCCATTCGTTGGCGCGATTGCCGCCGTGGACCAGGTGCGTGTGGCAATCGATCAGCCCCGGGGTGATCAACCGACCTTCGCAATCGGTGCGGCGCGCGGCGTCGGTCGGCGCGCCCGTGGCGGGTCCGGCATAGACGATCCGACCGCCCTTCGCCGCGACGACGCCATCGTCGATCAGCCCCAGCCCGTCATCGGTCATCGTCGCGAGTCGCGCGTTGGTCCAGATATGCTCCATCTGGACAACATCACTCGATTGCGTCATTATGTCTAGACATAATATGAGAGCTCATGATGATGGCTTATTGGTTTCGGCGCGCGTGGATCGACAATCGCTGGCAGCGCGATGTGCGGCTGACGGTCGATGACGGACGGATTTCCGCGCTGGAAGCCGGTGTCGAGGCTGCCGTCGGAGACGAGCGTCACGCGGCGGCACTGCCCGGTCTGTGCAATGTCCATAGCCATGGCTTCCAGCGCGGCATGGCGGGGCTATCGGAACGCCGCAGCCGTCCCGACGATAATTTCTGGAGCTGGCGCGAGATCATGTACCGCTTCCTCGACCGGCTGACGCCCGAGGATGTCGCGGCGATCACCGCGCAGGCCTATGCCGAAATGCTCGAGGGCGGGTTCACCCGCGTCGGCGAATTCCACTATCTCCATCATGACCCGGCGGGCGCGGCTTACGCGGACCCGGCCGAAATGGCGGGCGCGATCGTCGAAGCGAGCGCCGCGACGGGCATCGGCCTGACGCTGCTGCCGGTCTTCTACGCGCACGGCAATTTCGGCGGCGCGGCGCCGAGTCCCGGGCAGCGGCGCTTTCTGAACGACGTCGACGGTTTCGCGGCGCTTTTCGACGCGTCGCGGGCGAAGCTGACGGGCGACGCCAATATCGGCATCGCGCCGCATTCGTTGCGCGCGGTCGGACCCGACCAGCTGGCGGCGCTCCTCGCCATGTCGCCCACCGGCCCGGTTCACATCCACGCCGCCGAGCAGGTCAAAGAGGTCGAGGATTGCGTGGCGTGGAGCGGCGCGCGCCCGGTCGAATGGCTGCTCGATAACGCGGCGGTCGATGCGCGCTGGTGCCTGATCCACTCGACCCACCTCAGCGCGGGCGAAGTGCCGCGGCTCGCCGCCAGCGGCGCGGTCGCCGGGCTCTGCCCGATCACCGAGGCGAACCTTGGCGACGGGATTTTCCCCGCGATCGACTATCGGGCTGCCGGTGGCGCCTTCGGCATCGGTACCGACAGCAATATCCTGATCGACGCGGCGGGCGAGCTGCGCGCGCTCGAATATTCGCAGCGGCTCGCGCACCGCGCGCGCGCCTTGCTGGCGGGCGAAGCTTCGCCCTTCGTCGGCGCCAATCTCTACGCCCGCGCGCTGGCGGGCGGCGCGCAGGCCTTGGGGGTGGACGCCGGCTTCGCGGTCGGCCAGCCCGCCGACATCGTCTCGCTCGACCTCGAACATCCCAGCTTCGCGGGGACCGACGATGCGACGCTGCTCGACCGCTGGATTTTTGCGGGCGGGGCAGGGACGATCGATTGCGTGTGGCGCGCCGGGGTCAAGCGCGTCGCGGGCGGGCGCCATGTCGATCGCGGCGCGATCGCCGCGGCCTATCGCAAAAGCGTCGAGCGGATCGTCGCGTGACGCGCGCGGCGCCCAATCCGGCGCGCCGGATCCGCGAGGATATCGAAGGCCGAATCCAATCGGGCGAGTGGCGGCCCGGAACGCGCATCCCGATCGAGCAGGATCTGGCGGCGCGTTACGGCTGCGCGCGCGCGACGGTCAGCAAGGCGATCGGCGAGCTCGTCGCCGCGGGGCTGATCGAACGGCGGCGCAAGGCCGGGTCATTCGTCGCGCATCCGCCGGTGCATTCGGCGGTGATGACGGTCCCCGATCTTGCCGAGTTGATTGCCGCGCGCGGTGAGGCGTATCGCTGGGAAGCGCGCGCGATCCTGCGCCGCAAAAACGCTGGCGGCGCGGACACGCTCCAGATCGACGGCGTGCATTTCGCCGCCGACGAACCCTTTGCGCTGGAAAACCGCACAATCGAGCTCGCCGAGGTTCCCGCCGCGGCCGAGGCGAATTTCGCCGTCGAGGCACCGGGAACCTGGCTCCTCGCGCACATCCCCTGGACGTCGGCGCGGCACGTCGTGCGCGCGGTGGCGGCCACCCGCACCGAAGCGGCGATGCTGGCGACCGGCAGCGGCGCTGCCTGCCTGCAGCTCGAACGCGACACCTGGCGCGGCGAGCGGCCCGTCACCCATGTCCGCCAGCTTTTCCGCGGTGACCGCTTCGATCTGGTCGCCGAGTTCCAGGCCGGAACGGGCAAGCGCGAAGGCAATTGAATTTTGCACCCAACGCCGCTTGTCTTCACCCCGCCACGCTGATAGAGGCGCGCCTCGTTGCCGCTTTAGCTCAGTTGGTAGAGCACATCATTCGTAATGATGGGGTCACAGGTTCGAGTCCTGTAAGCGGCACCACTCTCCCGTTCATTCGTGCGCAATCGCCGGGTTGCGATAGCTGGCAGGCCGCATAAGCCGTTTGCTTATGCTGTATTGCGATTGTAATACGGCGGGTGAGCATGACCTGGTTTCGTAAATCCAAAACGCCCGATCCAGCGCCCGCTGCGCGATCATTCGAAATGCCGGGGGCACCCGCTTTCGACGCGCCGCCGCCGGTTGTGCCGGAAAGCCGCCGCCGCAAATGGCTGCGCCGGGTTTCGCGCGGCTTTGCGATCCTGTCGGTCATCTTCATCCTGCTCGTGGGTTGGCTGGCGCTCACCGCGCCGCTGTCGAAATCGCTCGAACCGATCGCGCCGCCGCAGATCACCCTGCTGGCGTCGGACGGTACCCCGATCGCGCGGATCGGGGCGATCGTCGATACGCCGGTCAAGGCGAGCGCACTGCCCAAGCACGTCACCGGCGCGTTTCTGGCGATCGAGGATCGGCGCTTTTACAATCATTGGGGCGTCGATCCGCGCAGCATCGCGCGCGCGGTGTGGAGCAATGTCACCGGCGGACGGACGCAGGGCGGCAGCACGATCACCCAGCAGCTGGCGAAATTCACCTTCCTGACCCCGAAACGCACGCTGGGGCGCAAGGCGCGCGAGGCGCTGATCGCGTTCTGGCTCGAAGCGTGGCTGACCAAGGACGAGATCCTCGAACGCTATCTGTCGAACGCCTATTTCGGCGACAACACCTATGGCCTGCGCGCCGCGTCGCTGCATTATTTCTATCGCCAGCCTGAAAAGCTGACCCCGGCGCAGGCGGCGATGCTGGCGGGGCTCGTGCAGGCACCGTCGCGGCTGGCGCCGACCAAGAATCCTGATCTGGCCGAAAAGCGGATGAAGCTGGTGCTGAATGCGATGGTCGCAACGGGCTATCTGTCCGAGCAGGAGCGCAAGGCGCTGCGCACCCCGCGCATCGACGTCCGCAGCCGCAACACGCTGCCCACCGGCACCTATTTCGCTGACTGGGCGCTGCCCGAGGCGCGCAAGCTGAGCGACGTCGGCTATTCGCGGCAGACGATCAAGACGACGCTCGACGCGCGGTTGCAGGCGGTGGCGCGGCGCGTGACGAGCCGCGCCGGGGTCGAACAGGCGCAGGTCGCGCTGGTCGCGATGCGCCCCAATGGCGAGGTCGTCGCGATGGTCGGCGGCAAGGATTATGCCGCGTCGCCGTTCAACCGCGCGACGCAGGCGAAGCGCCAGCCGGGATCGACCTTCAAATTGTTCGTCTATCTCGCCGCGCTGAAGGACGGCTGGGAGCCGGGCGACCTGATCAGCAACGAAGCGATCGAAACGGGCGCGTATCAGCCGAAAAATTCGGGCGGTACTTACTCGAAAACGATCACGCTGGAGGATGCGTTTGCGACGTCGAGCAATGTCGCGGCGGTGCGATTGCTGCGCGAGGTCGGTGACGACAAGGTCATCGATATGGCGCGCGACCTGGGCGTCACCGCGCCGATGACCAAGGGCGACCCCAGCCTCGCGCTCGGCACGTCGAGCATGACCTTGCTCGAACTCACCGCCGCCTACGCTGCGGTGGCCGCGAACAGCTATCCGGTGGTGCCGCACGCGTTCGAGGGTGAGGAAAAGGGCTGGTTCGAAAATCTGATTTCGGGGCCGAGCCGGTTCGGGTCGAGTGTTCACGAAGACATCGAGCAGATGCTGCGCGCCGCGGTCAATCGCGGCACCGGCCGCGCCGCACGGCTGCCGCAGGCGAATTTCGGCAAGACCGGAACGAGCCAGGACAATCGCGACGCGCTGTTCGTCGGCTATGCCAATGGGCTGGTCGTCGGGGTGTGGATCGGCAACGATGACAACACCCCGCTGCGCGGTATTTCGGGCGGCGGCCTTCCGGCGCGGATGTGGCGCGATTTCATGATGCAGGCATCGGGCCAGAAGGCGGCACCGCGGCGCGACGCCAATCCGCGCGGCCCGGTCGAGCCGCAGGATATTCCCGACGTCGGCGCGATCCCGGTGGGCGAAAACAGCAGCATCGGTATCGAAGGCGGCGATGCGGTGATTTCGACCGAAATCAACGGCAGCCGGATCGACCTGCGGTTGCCGATCACGAAGGACGCGCCCGCGGAGCCGGCGCCAGCGCCGCCGTGATGGGTGGGCGCCTTCGACCCTTGATCCGCTTGTGCTGAGCTTGTCGAAGCACCGTTTTTCTCTGAACGTCAGAAGAAAGGACAGCCCTTCGACAAGCTCAGGGCAAACGGGTGATGGGTGTGCGATGCAATCTTGCGCTACTGTCCACGGTCCGCCAGCAGCTCGAACCCGCTTGCGGCCATCGTTTCCCCATTGACGATCAACTCGACCTTATGCCGCCCCGGATGGTGCCGCCGCGTACTGAAATCGCGGATGACTTGGCTGATCCGCAGCGACGCGGTAGCGCCTGCCGCCAGGTCGAAGCTCTTCCACTTGAACACCTTCGCCGCTGTCTTGCTGCCGCCGCGCGCATAATGGATCCGATAATCGACCACCAGCGGTTGGTTTTCGGTCGCGGTGGACGCGATATCGGCGGCGATAGCAATCCGTTCGCCTAACCGAACCACCGCAGGCTCGACCGCAAACTTATGCACCGTCACCGCCGCACCATGCCCGACGCCGATCAGTGCCAGCGCGCGCGGGTCACCCTGCTTGATCAGCGTGCGCAGCGCGTGGCGGATAATCCACACGGTGTGCGGATCGTCCTGCGGCCAGCCCGCCAGCCGTTCGAGCAGCCAGTCGGGCCGGTCCTTGGCAATGTCGTTCAGGTGGTTGGCGACCGATTTGCGGACATAGATGGCGCGATCGGCCTTCAGCGCCTCCAGAACGGGCGCCGCGCGGGTTGGGTCGGCCTTGAGCGCGGGGACGCGCGCGGCCCAGGGCAGCCGCGGTCTGCCGCCCTCGCTCGCTAGTCGGCGGACATGCTCGTCGTCGCTGCTGGTCCATCCGGCCATGGTCGCGAGCGCCCGGTCGGCGTCGCGCGCCAGAAAAGGCCGGATCGCGAATTCGGCGGTTCCGAAGCGCGTCAGCAAGGCGAGCGCTCCCATCGACCGGTCGAAATCGTCCAGCCCGTATCGCGCCACATATTCCGTTAGCGCCACCGCCTGAAATCCGTGCGTCAGCCGCGGCGCCATCGCCCCGATCACATCCAGCGCCGCGCCATAATCGTCGGGCAGGGCGGGGCGTAGCGCGTCGGCGATGTGGCGCACCCGCTCCATGATCGACCGCGCCTCGAGGCCGTCGCTCGCGGCGGCAAGAAATGCTCCCCGGTCGAACCGCGGCGAAGCGGCGGCGCCCGCATCGGCGATCACCGTCAGCGCCTGCGGACCCAATATGTCCTTCAAAAGGGTAGGGGCGTTATCCGTAATCGGCTGGGCCTTTCAGAGTGTGAAGACATGACGGGGTGTCGTCATTGCGAGGAGCGAAGCGACGCGGCAATCCCGAGTGGCGTAAACCGCTCTAGATTGCTTCGCTTCGCTCGCAATGACGGAGTTGGCTCAACTAAAGTCACATGCTCTAGCGCCGCTCGACCAGCCCGCCGCCCAGCGCGACGTACAGCGTGACCAGATTGTCGACTTGCGCGCGGCGAATTTCCACCAGCGCCTGCTCGGCAGCGAACAGATTGCGTTCGGCGTCGAGCACTTCGAGGTAGGTCGACACGCCTTCGCGGTACCGCTTGCGCGCCAGATCGGCGATGCGCCGCTGCGCCAGCGTGCCGCGCTCCTGCGCTTCGACCTGCTCGGCGAGATAGCGGCGCCCGGCGAGCGCGTCGGCGACCTCGCGAAACGCGCCCTGCACGGTGCGCTCATAAGTCGCGACCGCGATATTTTCGCGCGCCTCGGCGACGGTCAGATTGCCCTTGTTGCGCCCGAAATCGAAAATCGGCAGGCTGATCGACGGGCCAAAGCTCCACCCGAAGCCGTCATTGCTGAACAAATTATCGAGCGAACCCGATGCGAAACCGAGGTTGCCGGTCAGCGAGATCGACGGAAAAAACGCCGCCCGCGCCGCGCCCACATTCGCGCGCGCCGCGCGCAGCCGTTCTTCCACCGCCAATATGTCGGGTCGCGCCACCAGCAGATCCGACGGCAGTCCCGCGGTCAGCGTCGGCGACTGCGCCTGCGCGACGAGCGGCAGCGGCGCGGGCAGGGGGTCGGCGACCGGGCCGCCGGTCAGCACGGTCAGAAAATTGTCGGCCTGCGCCCTGCCGAGCTTCAAACTCGCCAGCTGCGTCTCGGCCTGCGTAAGCAGCGTCTCCGACTGGCGGTAATCGAGCGCCGAGGTCACCCCGGCGTCGAGCCGCCGCTTGGCAATCCGCAGCCCTTCCTTGCGGCTGGTCACCGTCGCTTCGGCCAGTGCGATCTGCTCGGTGGCGCCGCGCGAGGCGAAATAGGTCGACGCGACGTCGCGGACGAGTGCCAGCCGGAACGCGCGCTCGGCCTGTTCGGTCGCCAGATATTGGCTGCGCGCCGCTTCGGACAGATTCTTGACCCGCCCCCAGAAATCGAGCTCGAACGAGGTCACCCCGACCCCGACCGAATAGCGGCTGGTCGTGTCGGTCCCGGCGCCGGTCAGCGACGGGCCGCGCGTCCGCGCCGCATCGGCGCTTGCGCCCACCGTCGGCAGGCGTTCGGCGTCCTGGATGCGGTACAGCCCGCGCGCTTCCTCGATCTGCGCTACCGCGACGGCAAGGTCGCGGTTGCGCAGGATCGCCTGCGCGATGAGCGCTTCCAGCTGCGGATCGGCGAAGAAATCCTGCCACGCCACGTCGGTGGCGCGTTGCCCCAGCGTCACGTCGCCCGCAACGGCCGACGGATATTCGGGCGCGGTCGGCAGCGCGGGGCGCTCGTGCGGCGGCGCCATATTGGCGCAACCGGCGAGCGCCGACGCGGCGAGCAGAACGATCAGCTTACGCATGGGTCGGCTCCTCGCCATAATGGCCCTTTTCGGCGGGCGATGGTGGCCGCTTGCGGCTCAGCCATTTGCGCACCGACAGATAGAAAAGCGGGATGAAGAAGATGCCAAGCAACGTCGCCGCGATCATCCCGCCCATCACCCCCGACCCGACCGCGATGCGGCTCGCCGCCCCCGCGCCGCTCGCAATGACGAGCGGCACCATGCCGAGGATGAAGGCGAGGCTGGTCATGATGATCGGCCGCAGGCGCAGCTTCACCGCCTCCATCACCGCGTCGAGCGTCGATTTCCCCTCGGCTTCCTGCTCGATCGCGAATTCGACGATCAGGATCGCGTTCTTCGCCGCCAGCCCGATGATCGTGATCAGCCCGACGTTGAAATAGATGTCGGCGCTGAGCCCGCGGAACATCGAGAACAAGACCGCCCCCAGCACGCCCAGCGGCACCACCAGCAGCACCGACACCGGCACCGACCAGCTTTCGTACAGCGCCGCGAGCAGCAGGAAGACGACGACCAGCGACAGCCCGAGCAGCAACCCGATCTGCCCCGCCGACTGCTTCTCTTCATAGGAGATGCCCGTCCATTCGAACGCGAAGCCGGGCGGCAATTGCTCGGCCAGCCGCTCCATTTCGGCCATCGCCTCGCCGGTCGATTGCCCCGGCGCGGGCTCGCCCGAGATCGTCATCGCAGGGTAACCGTTATAGCGTTGCAGCTGCGGCGCTTCGGCCGACCATGCCGCTTTGCTGAACGATCCGAACGGCACCATATCGCCATTGGCGCTGCGCACACGAAGGTCGAGCACGTCCTGCGGCGTCATCCGGCTCGCCGCATCGGCCTGCAGCAACACACGCAGCACGCGGCCTTCGCGGGTGAAGTCATTGGCGTAGGCGCTGCCGAAACTAATCGCCAGCGTCGCGTTGACGTCGCCGATCGACAGGCCAAGCGCGCGCGCCTGCACCCGGTCGATATCGACCTTCAGCACCGGCGCATCTTCCTGTCCCTCGGGCCGCACATTGGCGAGCAGCTTGCTCTGCATCGCGCCGCCCAGCATCTGGTTGCGCGCCGCGACCAGCGCCTCGCGCCCGTTGGCGCCGCGGTCCTGCAGCTTGAAGGTAAAGCCGCTCGACGTGCCGAGTTCGGGGATAGACGGCGGGCTCAAGGAAAAGGCAAACGCCTCTTTGATGCCCATCAAGGTTCCCATCGCCTTGCCGGCGATCGCATCGGCGCTGTCGCCGTCGCCGGTGCGCTCGTCCCACGGCTTCAGCGGGGTGAACATTATCGCGTTTGCCTGACCCTGCCCGAAAAAGCTGAACCCGTTGACCAGCACGATATTCGCGACCTGCGGCTGTTCGGCGAAGAAGGCCTTCACCTGCTTCGTCGCCTCGGCGGTGCGCTGCGACGTCGCGCCCGGCGGCGCCTGCACCACCGTGATCAGATAGCCCTGATCTTCCTGCGGCAGGAACGAACCGGGCAGGCGCGTGAACAGCAGGCCGGTCACCAGCACCATCGCCGCAAACACGCCCAGCCAGCGCAGCGGCGCCGCCAAGATCTTGCCCACGCTGCCCTGATACCGATCGGTCGTCCGTCCGAACCAGGCGTTGAAGCGCGCAAAGAAGCGGTCGAAGAAGGCACCGATCTTGCCCTTGCGCGCCGTATCGTCGTGCGGCTTGAGCAGCGTCGCGCACAAGGCGGGCGTCAGTGTCAGCGCGAGCAGCGCCGAGAAAGCGATCGAGATCGCCAGGGTCATCGAGAATTGGCGATAGATGCCGCCGGTCGATCCGGGGAAAAATGCCATCGGAATGAACACCGCGATCAGCACCAGCGTGATGCCGATGATCGCGCTGGTGATCTGGCCCATCGCCTTCACCGTGGCCTCATAAGGCGGCAGATGCTCTTCGTTCATGATCCGCTCGACATTCTCGATCACGACGATCGCGTCGTCGACGAGGATGCCGATCGCCAGCACCATGCCGAACAGCGTCAGCACGTTGATCGAAAATCCGAACATCCACAGGCCAAGGCACGCACCCGCCAGCGCGATCGGGACGACGACCGTCGGGATGACGGTGGCGCGCCAGTTCTGCAGGAACAGGAACATGACGAGGAAGACGAGCACCATCGCCTCGACCAGCGTGATCACCACCTCTTCGATCGACAGCTGGATGAAAGGCGTCGTGTCATAGGGGATCGACCAGGTGATGTCGGGCGGAAAGCCCTTCGCCAGCTCGGCCATCTGCGCGCGAACACCCTCGGCGGTCGCCAGCGCGTTGGCGCCGGGGGTCAGCTGGACCGCGAGGCCCGCCATCGGCTTGCCGTTGAGTTCGGAGGAAAACAGATAGCTTGCCGACCCAAGCTCGACGCGGCCGACATCGGCCAGCGTCACCGCCGACCCGTCGGGGTTGGCGCGCAGGATGATGCTCTCGAACTGCTCGGGCTTGGTAAAGCGGCCCTGGGTGGTGATCACCGCGTTCAGCTGCGCGCCCTTGGCGATCGGCTGGTCGCCCAGCTGCCCGCCCGGGGTCTGGCTGTTCTGTTCCTGCACCGCGCCGAGCGCCTCGGCGGCGGAGAGATTGTAGGACGCCAGCTTTTGCGGATCGAGCCAGATCCGCATCGCATATTCGGGCGCAAACGCCTGGACATTGCCGACGCCGTTCACCCGCCGCAGCTCGTCGAGCACGCGCGTGTTGGCGAAGTTGTTGACCTCCATCGGGTCCGTGTTGCCGCTCTTCGAGGTGATCGCGACGATCAGCAGAAAGCCCGAATTGGCCTCGGTCACCGAAATGCCCTGACGCCGAACGTCCTCGGGCAGCCGCTGTTCGACGCGGCGCAGGCGGTTTTGCACCTCCATCTGCGCATTATCGATGTCGGTTCCGGCCTCGAAGGTCAGGTTGATCGACGCGGTGCCGTTCGATTCGCTGGTCGAGGCCATGTAGAGGAAACCCTCGACCCCGTTCAGCTCCTGCTCGATCACCTGCGTGACATTCTGCTCGAGCGTCTTCGCGTCGGCACCCGGATAGGTGACGCCGATCGACAGCGACGGCGGCGCCACCGACGGATATTGTTCGACGGGCAGGCCGCGCAGCGCGATGATGCCCGCGAGCAGGATGCCGATGGCGATGACCCATGAGAAGATGGGCCGGTCGATGAAAAAGCGGGGGGTCATATCGGATCAGCGCTTTGCCGGGTGCGACGACGCCGTGCCCTTGGGCGGCGCAATCCGGACCGGCTGGCCCGGCTGGACCTTTTGCAGCCCGTCGACGATCACCCGGTCGCCCGGACGCAGGCCGTCGAGGATCGCCCATTGGCCCGCGACCATCGTCCCCAGCTTCACCGGGCGCGGGGTCGCGATATTCTTGGCATCGAGCACCATCACGCTCGCCGCGTCGGCGGCCAGTTTGACCGCGCGCTGCGGGATCAGCATGCCGTCGGCGCGGTTGCCCGCAAAGATGCGGGCGCGGACGAACTGCCCGGGCAGCAGCGCCGAGGCTGGGTTCGGAAATTCGGCGCGCAGCGCAGCGGTTCCCGTCGCCTCGTCGATCGACAGGTCGAGGAAGTCGAGGTGGCCGACGACCGGATAAGCGGTGCCGTCCTCCAGGATCAGCTGCACTTCGACGCGCTCCAGCTGCGGCGCGCTGACCTTGCCCGATCCCATGTCGCGGCGGGTCGCCAGCAGGTCCGAACTCGACTGGCCAAAATTGACATAGACGCGGTCGATCTGTTCGATCGTGGTCAGCAACGTGCCTTGCCCGGCGCTGACCAGCGCGCCCTCGGTGACCTCGGCGCGGCGGGCGCGGCCCGAAATCGGGGCGGTGACCGACGCATAGCCCAGGTTCAGCCGCGCCGATTCCAGATTGGCCTGCGCCGCCTGTACATCGGCTTCGGCGGTGCGCTGCGCGGCGACCGCGGCGTCATATTCCTGCTTGCCGATCGCCTGATCGGCCAGCAGCGGTTGATAGCGCGCGACGACCTGCCGCGCGTTGGCGGCGGTCGCCTGTGCCCGTGCCAGTTGCGCGCGCGCGGCGTTCGACGTGGCGGTCAGCTGGCGCGGATCGATGCGGAACAGCGCGGTCCCGGCACGGACAAAGCTGCCTTCGTTGAACAGGCGCCGTTCGACGATGCCGTCGACGCGGGCGCGCACTTCCGATGTGCGATAGGCCTGCACCCGGCCGGGCAGCTCAATGACATTGGGGACCGCCTGCGATTGCACCGTCACGATCGTGACTTCGGGCGGCGGCGGGGCCGGGGGCGCTTCGGGCGCACAGGCGGTGAGCAACAGGGCCAGCGCGGCAACGCTGACGAAAGACCGGGCGCGACTCATAAGAACCCCTGCGTAATGCTGAATTTTTAAACGAGAATGACGCGAGAAACGCGTTGCAATATGCGGCGTGTAATTTAGATTACAGAAAAGCGCAAGGGAGAGAATCGCGCATGTCAAATTCCATCCTGCTCGGCTGTCCGGCCGAGCCGCCATCGCTGCGCGAGCGGCGCCGGGGCGCGATCCTCGATGCCGCCGAGGCCTTGTTCCTTGAACAGGGCTATGACCGCACCAGCCTGGCCGAAATCGTCAAGAAATCGGGCGGATCGCTCGCGACGCTCTATGATTTGTTCGGCAACAAACAGGGGCTGCTCCACGCGATCGCATCGCGCTGGGGCAATGAAGCCCGATGCCAGCCCGCCGAATGCATGGCGATGGCGGATATGTCGAACGTCGAACTGCTGCGCGGCTATGCGCACCGCCAATGCGACCGGATGCGCTCGCCGCGCGCCGTCGCGCTGATGCGGATGCTGATTTCGGAAAGTTTGCGCGACCGGGACTTTGCCCTGCAAATCTATCGCGACCTCCACATTCCGGCGATCGAAGAACTTGCGACGATGTTCGCCGAATGGGCCGCCGCCGGGGAAGCGGAAATCGACGACCCGGAGGCCGCGGCAAAACTGTTGCTGAGCATCATCATGGGCGATTCGATGCTGCATGCATTGGCGGGGCTTGAGGACGAATGGCTCGACAATGACCAGATCGACTGGCGGTTGCAGCCGTTTCTGTCGCATTTCAAAATTGGTTAGCCAGAGCGCGTTACTGTGCGTCGCGACCAATCACCGTAGCCCTGAGCCTGTCGAAGGG
>JAFAGN010000176.1 GCA_023422695.1 Pseudomonadota bacterium | reverse complement strand
CCCAGAAGCCGCGCGCTACCGATGGGTGTCTCGACTTCGCTCGACACGAACGGGATTAGGGGATCGGTTCAAGATTGCTACCATAGAAATCGTCATCCCGGCGAAGGCCGGGATCTCACCGGTTCGTCAGGATGCGAGGGCGAGATCCCGGCCTTCGCCGGGATGACGGATGGCGGGGATCAATGCTTTCGCGTCAACTCGCGCATCGCGTCGTCCAGCCCCGACAGGCTGAGCGGATACATGCGGTCGTTCATCAGCTGTTTGATCAGCTTGACCGACTGGGTGTAGCCCCAATGCGCCTCCGGCACCGGGTTCAGCCACACCGCGGCGGGATAGACTTTGGTGATCCGACCGAGCCACACCGCGCCCGATTCCTCGTTGAAATGTTCGACGCTGCCGCCCGGATGGGTGATTTCATAGGCGCTCATCGACGCGTCGCCGACAAAGATCACTTTGTAATCATGGCCATATTTGTGGAGGATGTCCCACATCTGGTGACGTTCGGACCAGCGGCGCTTATTGTCTTTCCACACGCCTTCATACGGGCAATTGTGGAAGTAGAAGAATTCCAAATTCTTGAACTCGGTTGTCGCGGCGCTGAACAATTCCTCGCACAGCTTGATGAACGGATCCATCGACCCGCCGACGTCGAGGAACAGCAGCAGCTTCACCGCATTGCGCCGTTCGGGGCGCATCCGGATGTCGAGCCAGCCTTGCCGGGCTGTGCCGTCGATCGTGCCCGGAATATCGAGCTCGTCCGCCGCGCCCTCGCGTGCGAATTTGCGCAGGCGGCGCAGCGCGATCTTGATGTTGCGGGTGCCGAGTTCCTTGGTGTTGTCGAGATTCTGGAACTCGCGCTTTTCCCAGACCTTCAGCGCGCGCTTGTGCTTGCTCTCGCCGCCGATCCGCACGCCTTCGGGGTTGTAGCCCGAATTGCCGAAGGGCGAGGTGCCGCCGGTGCCGATCCACTTGTTGCCGCCTTCGTGGCGCTTCTGCTGTTCCTCGAGCCGCTCTTTCAGCGTCTCCATGATCTTGTCCCAGTCGCCGAGCGATTCGATCGCGGCCATTTCCTCAGGCGTCAGGAATTTCTCGGCGACCGCCTTCAGCCAGTCGGCGGGAACGTCGACCGGGTTCTGGCCGTAATCCGAAATGATGCCCTTGAAGACCTTGTTGAACACCTGGTCGAAGCGGTCGAGCAGGCCTTCGTCCTTCACGTAAATCGCGCGGGAGAGGTAATAGAATTGCTCAGGACTGCGGTCGATCACCTCGCGGTCGAGCGCCTCCAGCAGCATCAGATGCTCTTTCAAACTGGCGGGAATGCCCGCGGCGCGAAGCTCGTCGAGGAAGCCGAAAAACATGGAGGAGGGGTAACGCGTCGCGGCGTGGGGTGCAACTGCTTTACGTAAACGGAAAGTATCTCGTCGCTTCATTGCGGTTCATCCGATTGCGCAGATTTCTCATTTGCTTCACGATTGGATTATGGGCGCTGCGAATCGCATATTTGCCGATCAGATCGGCGAATGGGTCATCCTCCTGGTCCAAATCGCCTGCATCTTGTTTTCGGGCGAATTGGATGGGTTGACCGCGGCGCTGCTGGTCGGCCCGGACCTGGTGGCATGGGTCGTCGCGCACGACATTCTCACGTCGTGCAACGTGAGATCGGCGATGCTCGCCGCCACGATTGCTTGGCGGTTTAGCCCGACGCACCCCTCTGTATCGACAGAAACGGCGCCAGTCGTGCATGTCGAGCCGCTGCAATGGCACCGAGACCGATCCTGCCTTCGTAGCGAGAAGCCGACAGCAGCGAATGACGATGAGGACGGCGCACCGTTAGGACAAGCGGCTTAACGGCCTGTCCAGCGCTGGCATGTTGCCGTTCCGGCAACGCCGACAGCTCAACCTACACGATCCGATTGGCGCAACGCCACGATGATCACCTTTTCCATGAGGTGCTTTATGCTCGATTTCATTCTCGCATTCGCTTTGCTCATTGCTTTTCCGGCCTATGCAATCTGGCGCGATTTTCGCGGCAAATTGCCGATCCGCGACAACCGCAACCGCTATCTGCGCACGATACTCCTGATTGTATCGCTCTTGCTGCTGCTGACGGCCAGCTGGCTGCAGCATTCGCGCGATGTCATATCTCTCGGCCTCTCCCTTCCGACAGCTCCGGTAGCCTTGGTTGGATTCGCCGTGGGAGCGGCAATATTGTTGCTGCTTCTTGTTGCCATTGCCAAAGTGCCACTCGGTGTGGACGCCGGCGAACAGGAATCGCCCGCGTCGATTTTGCCCCGGTCCGCAAACGAACTATGGCTTTTTGCAGCATTTTCGTTTGTCGCCGGGTTTGGCTGGGAAGTCCTCTACCGGGGATTTCTGCTGTTTTACCTTGTCCCGATTGTCGGACTTCCGATCAGCGTGGCTGTGGCCTCGGTCGCTTACGGGACAGTCCATGGTGTGCGAGATATGAAGCAGCTGGCGGGTAGTATCGCGTTCGCGTTCGCGTTCACCATCGGATATGTATTGACCGGAAGTCTCTGGTGGCTCGTGCTCATTCACATTGCCTTGCCGCTAGCGGCAATGGTGATGCATGGAAAAATGCTGAAAAAGTCAATCGCCCACCCGGATGCGTGACTAGCGCAACGGCGAAAAGGTCGGCGATTTTTCGGGATCACCCCGACGCTGATGTTCTCCCTCCGTCCGGACGCCGTCTTTCGGCTATCGGCATGGTGAGACGAGCGCCGCCCCACCCATTGACGTCGCATTAACCATTATCCGTCATGACCCGTCGATGTTCTTTGGGTGGGTGCGCGCATGAAATATAATCCGATCAATCCGGCGGGGCCGGTGCTTGACCAGTCGGTCGCCAGCGATTTCGGCTAGCCTCTTTGCAGCCAAGGCCTCCGCAACCACGCGCCTTTTATTGGCATTTAGCAGTATCGGAACACGCGACATCAGCGAAAGCGCGCCATAAAATATCAAGAGGTAGTTCATCGTTTGATTAGATATCACCCATGAGCCGTTGACAAGGGTTCCGTCCGCTTCCCACCCCAAAGCGGAAAAAAGGGCGGTACGTTGCCGTACCGCCCTTGAAATCCTTGCTCCGGACCGGCCTTTACTGGTCGAGGAACGAGCGCATCTTGCGCGACCGCGACGGGTGCTTCAGCTTGCGGAGCGCCTTGGCCTCGATCTGGCGGATGCGTTCGCGGGTCACGCTGAACTGCTGGCCGACTTCCTCCAGCGTGTGATCGGTATTCATCCCGATGCCGAAGCGCATGCGCAGCACGCGCTCCTCGCGCGGGGTGAGCGAGGCCAGCACGCGGGTGACCGTTTCCTTGAGGTTCGACTGCACCGCGGCATCGACCGGGATGACCGCATTCTTGTCCTCGATGAAATCGCCGAGGTGGCTGTCTTCCTCGTCGCCGATCGGCGTTTCGAGGCTGATCGGCTCCTTGGCGATCTTCATCACCTTGCGGACCTTTTCGAGCGGCATCGACAGGCGCTCGGCCATTTCCTCGGGGGTCGGCTCGCGGCCGCTTTCGTGGAGGAACTGGCGGCTGCAGCGGACCAGCTTGTTGATCGTCTCGATCATATGGACCGGGATGCGGATCGTGCGCGCCTGGTCGGCGATCGAGCGGGTGATCGCCTGGCGGATCCACCAGGTCGCATAGGTGCTGAACTTGTACCCGCGGCGATACTCGAACTTGTCGACCGCCTTCATCAGGCCGATATTGCCTTCCTGGATCAGGTCGAGGAATTGCAGCCCGCGGTTGGTGTATTTCTTGGCGATTGAGATCACCAGGCGCAGGTTCGCCTCGACCATTTCCTTCTTGGCGATACGCGCTTCGCGTTCGCCCTTTTGCACCATGTTCACGACGCGGCGGAATTCGGTCAGGCTCATGCCCGCCGCCTGCGCGATTTCCGAAATTTCAACGCGGATTCGGTCGACTGCACCCGCTTCATTCTCGGCGAAAGCCGCCCATTTCTTGTCGATGCCGCTGACGCTCTCGATCCAATTCTCTTCCAGCTCGCGCCCGACATAATTGTCGAGGAACGCCTTGCGCGGCACCTTGTGGCGCTCAGCGAGGCGCAGCATCTGGCCGCCAAGCGCGGTCAGGCGGCGGTTGTAGCTGTACAGCTGGTCGACCAGATATTCGATCTTGGTGTTGTGGAACTGCACGCTCTCGACCTGCGCGGTCAGCTCCTCGCGCAGCTTGTGATATTTCTTCTCCGACGCCGACGGGAACTCGTCGCCCGACGACAAGGCTTCGAGCCGCGTTTCCTGCAGCTTCGAAAACGCCTTGAAGCTTTTGGTGATGTTCGCGAATTTCTCCAGCGCGTCGGGCTTGAGCAATTCTTCCATCGCCGCAAGGCTCAGCGTATTGTCTTCCTCGTCCTCTTCAAAGCTTTCGCGCTTGCCCGACGATCCCTCGCCGTCCTCGTCGTCGCTTTCGGCGGCGGGTTCTTCCTCGACCTCGTCCTCGTCCTTGAACGAGACACCGGCGGTCTTTTCGCTGATCTCGCCGTCGTCTTCTGCGCCTTCCTCGTCGAGGTTCTCGGGCGCCGGATCCTTTGACAGCATCGCTTCCAGATCGACGATCTCGCGCAGCTGCATGTCGCCATTGTTCAGCGCGGTCGACCAGTCGATGATCGCGTTAAAGGTCAGCGGGCTTTCGCACAGCCCCAGGATCATCGTGTCGCGGCCGGCCTCGATCCGCTTGGCGATCGCGATTTCGCCTTCGCGCGACAGCAATTCGACCGCGCCCATTTCGCGCAGGTACATGCGAACGGGATCGTCGGTGCGATCGACCGTTTCCTTCTTCTTTTCGATCGCGGGGTTCGATACCGACCCGGTGCCCGCCGACACATCGACTTCGTCGTCGGCTTCCTGGTCGGCCTCTTCCTGCACATCCTCATCGCTTTCGACGATGTTGATGCCCATGTCGGAAATCGCCGACATGATGTCCTCGATCTGCTCCGACGACATCTCGTCCTGCGGCAGCGCCGCATTGAGTTCGTCATAGGTCAGATATCCGCGCTTCTTGCCGCGCGCGATCAGCTTTTTGACGTCGGCCTCGTTGAGGTCGATCAGCGGGCTGTCGGTGTCGGCTTCGGTGTCGGCGGCGGTGTTCTTGGTGGCCATATATGTTCCTGCCAAAGGGGCAATCAGTGGGTCAGCCTGGGCTGCTGTCGGACAGCGCGGCCAGACGGCGGGTCAGTTCTTTGTCCATCGCATGCAGCTTTTGCTGCCGCGCAAATCCTTCATCGTCCATCGTGCGCTGGAAATCCGCAGTCGCCTGTGCCAGCCGCTCGCGGATTTCGGGCTGGGTGACCAGCACTCCGATATATTCATCCAGGTCGCGAAGCGCCGTTTCCCGCGCTGCACCAACCTCTTCGCCTTCGAGCTTACGATTGAACGAGAAGTGCATTCCGTCGGCTCTGAGCAATGTCGTCGCCCTATTATACACTTTCATTCGCTCCAATATGGCAAGCAACCCCTCGCAATCAAGCCCTTCTTGACCTCCTGCGTTGTCAAGCATCACGCGCAGCAGTTCGGCGTCGCCGGGATCGGCGATCGCGAGCCGCGTCAGCGCCTCTTCGTGACGGCGGATCGCGTCGGGATAGCGCAGGAGTCCGGCGATCAACGCTGCCGCGTAATGACCGCCGATGCCGATCTGCCCGATCGCGCGGGCCTCATCGGCCGGAGGTTGCAGCCGCGGGTCGGGGGCGAAGCGGCGGTTTCCGCCGCGTGGCGGCTGCGGCGCCCAGGGAACGCGCGCGCCGCGCTCGGGCTGTTTGCGCGCAAACAGCGCGTCGAGCCGCTCGCGAAACGCCTCGCGATAATGGTGGCGGACGTCGGCGTCCTCGATCGCGTCGGCGTGCGCGAGCAGCCGGGTCTTGAGCGCGGCGCGCTCCTCGGGAGTCGCGAGCGGTCCGGCGGCAACCTCATGCGCCCACAGACGCTCGACGAGCGGCTGCGCTTCGTCCAGCAGCGCGGTGAACCCGTCGGCGCCGCGGGCGCGGACGATGTCGTCGGGATCCTGACCGGCGGGCAGGGTGGCAAAGGCGAGGCTGAACCCCGGGCGCAGCAGCGGCAGCGCCCGCATCGCGGCGCGCATCGCCGCCTTTTGCCCCGCTGCATCGCCGTCGAAACACAGCACCGGCACCGGCACCATCCGCCAGATCAGCCCAAGCTGCGCCTCGGTCAGCGCGGTGCCGAGCGGCGCGACGGCGTCGGCAATCCCCGCCTCGGCGAGCGCGATGACGTCCATATAGCCTTCGACGACGATGATGCGGTTGGTCTGCCGCGACGCCGGGCTGGCCTTGTCGAGATTGTAGAGCGTGCGTCCCTTGTCGAACAAAGGCGTGTCGGGCGAGTTCAGATATTTGGGCTCGCCGTCGCCCAGGATGCGCCCGCCGAACGCGATGACGCGTCCGCGGGCATCGCGGATCGGGATCATCAGCCGCCCGCGGAAGCGGTCATAGGGTTCCTTCTGCTCGACCGCGATCAGCATTCCCGATTCCACCAGCATCGCGGTGGGGAATTTCTTGAGCGCCTCTTTCAATGCGCTGCGGCTGTCGGGGGCGAGGCCGAAACCGAACGCCTTGCGCGTCGCCTCCGAAATCCCGCGCTTGGCGAGATATTCGCGCGCCGGGGCGCCGTTGCTGCTGCCAAGCTGCTGGGTGAACCAGTCGGCGGCGGCTTGCACGACATCGCGCAGGCTGGCCTGCTCCTCGGCTTTTTTTGCGGCGCGCGGGTCGGCGGCGGGGACTTCCATCCCGGCCTCGGCGGCGAGTTCCTTGACCGCATCCATGAACGACAGCCCGCGCTGGTCAGTCATCCAGCGGATCGCATCGCCGTGAGCCGAACAGCCGAAGCAGTTGCCGGTGAGGATATTGTCGTCGAGTGCGAAGGCGTGGTGGCGCGGTACTTCGGCGCAATAAACGGTTTCGATGCGTTCGCTGCGTTCGACCGATCGGACGACCCAACGCAGGCGGTCGAATTTTTTCGTTTGCGCTGAAAAGCGCGTCCGCGCGGTTTGTAGCAGGAATAAATTTTCCGACAGCGTTGAAGTGACGAAATGAATTCGATGCAGTGCGCTGGGCTCGCTTCCATAGCCTTTGCGCATCAAGGTGGTAAGGCCGTAGGTCGCGATACCGAGCTTCGTCGCAATGTCGCGAACCGCTTCAAGATGCTCGGGGCGTGCCGAGTTGAGCATCACTGTTCCGTCTTTTGCCACATGGCCATCGGCAGCCAGATAGCCGGCGAGAAAGCCGAGCAAATAGGCTGGTGAACGATCCAGTCCGGGCAAGTTCTTCATATGGGAAAATGCGCGGCCCCCATATATCCGCAGATAGAGCGCGCCACCCCGTCGTTCCTGCAGGTGATGTTCCTGGTTGGGAAACCAGCGGCGCAATTGCGCATCTTTTTCGCCGTGCAGGTTCAGCGTGCCATAAACTCCCTTATACATGCTGCCCTCGCCGAAAACGATGCCGTGTCGGATCCCATCGGGATCGAGAGACCAGTCAGACCGCAGCAACGGCAAGGTGGATTCGAGCGCGTGGCCGGGGCGTAGCTCCTCGGTCGTATAAGTTCGCGCGCGGTCATGTACGAACCAGCGGTGGCCGGATGTGGCATAGATGTCCTTGGCAACACCATTGCGCGAAAGTCTGATTTTCCAGAGCCGCTGTTCGCCATAGGATTTGAATGGCGCTTCGATCCACTCGCCGCCGCGCGAGAGGATCCTGACGGTTTTGCCCGAAAGATCGGCGATCGGCGCGCGGCCGTGTTCGGTGATGACGACGGTTTCCGGGGCCAGGCAGTGGTAGAAGCCCTTTTCGTCGTTGATCGTGAAGCTGGGTGTCTTTTCGTTATGGAAGGGGCAGCAGGCTTTATACTCGCGGCCGGCGCGGGTGACCTTTACGGTGCGGCCGATGAGGGTCGACAGGGTGACGCGCGAGCGCAGTTCGTCCAGCCATTGCGGGGTGAGGGTCATTTAGCTCTCCTCGCGCCTTTAACTGCCGTCCTATTTCCGTTCGTGTCGAGCGAAGTCGAGACACCCATCGTGGGCGCATACCCTCTCGGCATCTCGACTTCGCTCGATGCGAACGGAGGATGGGTGCGTTCCTTGGGCGGTTTGGCGAAATGGCTCACGGCGTTCCAATCACCTCGGATCAATGCTTCTTTTTTGGCGCGCGACCATTTCTTGATCCGCATTTCGGCATCCAATGCTTCGAAGCGCGTTGGGAAATCCTGCGACCACATCAGGCGGACGGGTAAGCGTGACGACGTGAAGCCTTCGATCTGGCCCGACTGATGTTGTCCGATGCGATACTCAAGATTGTCGGTGTGGCCGGTATAATAGAGCCCGTCAGCACAAAGCAGGATATAGGTCCAGAACGCCATCCAGCCCCTCTACCCGTTCGTGTCGAGCGAAGTCGAGACACCCATCGAAATAGCGCCTAGCCCGATGGGTGTCT
>JAFAGN010000222.1 GCA_023422695.1 Pseudomonadota bacterium | reverse complement strand
GGCGGGGGCCGCCGTCGGTTTACGCAGCAACGAAGCAAAAGACCTCTAGCGGCCCCCGCCTCCGCGGGGGCGACGCGCTAATCAATCCGCTGACCGATCAATCCGTCAGATCGTCCCACATATCCTTGATCCGCCCGAAAAAGCCTTGGCTCGCCGGGCATTCGTCGCCGGTCTCGGTCTCGCGAAATTCGGCGAGCAATTCCTTTTGCCGCGCGGTCAGCTTGGTCGGGGTTTCGACATCGACCTGCACCACCAGATCGCCGTGGCCGCGGCCGTTCAGCACCGGCATACCCGCGCCGCGCTGGCGAAGTTGTTTGCCCGACTGAATGCCCGCCGGAATGTGGATGTCGTGCTTGGCCCCGTCGAGCCCGGGGATGCTGATCTCGCCCCCCAGCGCCGCGGTGGTGAAGCTGATCGGGGCGCGGGTGAACAAGGTCGTCCCCTCGCGCTCGAACACCTTGTGCCGCGCCATGTGGAGGAAGATGTACAGGTCGCCCGGCGCCGCGCCGCGCGCGCCGCTCTCACCCTCGCCCGACAGGCGGATGCGGGTGCCTTCGTCCACCCCGGCGGGAATGTTGACGGTCAGCGTCTTGCGCCGGTCGACGCGGCCCTCGCCATGGCAGCTGTTGCAGGGGTCGGCGATCACCTCGCCCGCGCCCTGACAGGCCGGGCAGGTACGCTCGACCATGAAAAATCCCTGTTGCGCGCGCACCTTGCCATGACCGGCGCAGGTCGTGCAGCGGTTGGTCGCGGTACCGGGCTTGGCGCCCGACCCGTCGCAGGTATCGCAGCGCGCCGCGACATCGACCTGGATTTCGCGGCTGATGCCGGTAAAGGCATCCTCGAGCCGGATTTCCATGTCATAGCGCAGGTCGGCGCCGCGCGCCGGACCGCGTTGCTGGCGCCCGCCGCCGAACGCCGAACCAAAGATCGATTCGAAAATATCGCCGATGTCGCCGAAATCGGCACCGCCGCCGCCCGCGCCATGCGGGATGTTCTTGCCGAAGCGGTCATAGGCGGCGCGCTTCTGCGGATCGCGCAGGCAGTCATAAGCTTCGCTGATCGCCTTGAAGCGCGCTTCGCTGTCCTTGCACCCCGGATTCTTGTCGGGGTGATATTTCATCGCCAGCTTGCGATAGCTGGATTTCAGCGTCGCATCGTCGGCGGTGCGCTCGCATTCGAGCAGTTCGTAATAATCGATGTCGAGCGACATAATCTATCGGCCCCTAGCCCGGCCTCCCATCTCCGTTCGCCCTGAGCCTGTCGAACGGCCGTTCTTCTTTGAAGAAGAAGGGCGGTGCTTCGACAAGCTCAGCACGAACGGCATGGGAGGTCAGCCTTTATTTCTTGTCGTCTTCGACTTCGGAGAATTCGGCGTCCACGACATCTTCGTCGGCCTTCGCCTCACCCGCATCGTCGGCGCCGGGGGACGCGGCGGCCTGCTGTTCCTTTTCGTAGATCGCCTGACCCAGCTTCATCGCGACCTGTGCCAGCGCCTGGCTCTTTTCGGTCATCGCCGCGCTGTCGCCGCCTTCGACCGCGGTTTTGGCTTCGGCAATCGCCGCTTCGATCTCCGACTTCAGACCCGCATCGACCTTGTCGCCATGCTCGCGGAGCTGGCTTTCGGTCGAGTGGATCAGGCTTTCGGCGTTGTTCTTCGCCTCGGCCGCTTCGCGGCGCGCCTTGTCCTCTTCGGCGAACTGCTCGGCGTCCTTGACCATCTGGTCGATGTCCGCGTCGCTGAGGCCGCCCGAGGCCTGGATCTTGATCTGTTGTTCCTTGCCGGTGCCCTTGTCCTTGGCATGGACCGACACGATGCCGTTGGCGTCGATGTCGAAGGTCACCTCGATCTGCGGCACACCGCGCGGCGCGGGGGGAATGCCGACCAGGTCGAACTGGCCCAGCATCTTGTTGTCCTGTGCCATTTCGCGTTCGCCCTGGAACACGCGGATCGTCACCGCCGACTGATTGTCGTCGGCGGTCGAATAGACCTGGCTTTTCTTGGTCGGGATCGTGGTGTTGCGGTCGATCATCTTGGTCATGATGCCGCCCAGCGTCTCGATGCCCAGCGACAGCGGGGTCACGTCGAGCAGCAGCACGTCCTTGACGTCACCCTGCAGCACGCCCGCCTGGATCGCGGCGCCGATCGCGACGACTTCGTCAGGGTTCACACCGGTGTGCGGTTCCTTGCCAAAGAAATCCTTCACGACTTCGCGGACGCGCGGCATGCGCGTCATGCCGCCGACCAGCACGACTTCGTCGATGTCCTTGGCACTGACGCCCGCGTCCTTGATCGCCTTCTTGCAGGGTTCGAGGGTGCGCTTGACCAGCTCTTCGACCAGCTTTTCGAGGTCGGCGCGCGTGATCGTCTTGACCAGGTGCTTCGGCCCGTTGGCGTCGGCGGTGATGAAGGGCAGGTTGACCTCGGTCGTCGCCGCCGACGACAGCTCGATCTTCGCCTTTTCGGCGGCTTCCTTCAGGCGCTGGAGCGCCAGCTTGTCACCGCGCAGGTCGATGCCTTCGTCCTTCTTGAACGTGTCGGCCAGGAATTCGACCAGCTTGCTGTCGAAATCTTCGCCGCCCAGGAAGGTGTCGCCGTTGGTCGACTTCACTTCGAACACGCCGTCGCCAACCTCGAGGATCGAGATGTCGAAGGTGCCGCCGCCAAGGTCATAGACCGCGATCGTCTTGTTCTCGGTCTTGTCGAGGCCATAGGCGAGCGCCGCCGCGGTCGGCTCGTTGATGATGCGTAGCACTTCGAGGCCCGCGATCTTGCCGGCGTCCTTGGTCGCCTGGCGCTGCGCGTCGTTGAAGTAAGCGGGAACGGTGATCACCGCCTGCTCGACCTTTTCGCCGAGATAGGCTTCGGCGGTTTCCTTCATCTTTTGCAGGATGAAGGCGCTGATCTGCGACGGCGAATAATCCTCGCCGCCTGCCTTGACCCATGCGTCGCCATTGGTGCCCTTGACGATGGTATAGGGGACCAGTTCGGTGTCCTTCTTGGTGATCGGATCATCGAAACGGCGGCCGATCAGGCGCTTGACCGCAAACACGGTGTTTTCGGGGTTGGTGACCGCCTGGCGCTTGGCAGGCTGGCCGATCAGGCGCTCGCCGTCCTTGGCAAAGGCGACGATCGACGGGGTCGTCCGCGTGCCTTCGACATTTTCGATAACCTTGGGCTTGCCGCCTTCCATCACCGCGACACAGCTGTTGGTGGTGCCGAGGTCGATCCCGATCACTTTTGCCATTTATACTCGTCCTTGTTGCTTCTGCGGCGCCCTGAAAAGGCACGCCGGACATGGGGTTCTGGGCGCGATATAGGTGCGCTTCTCCTTGGCACAAGGGCTTTGAGGGCTTATCGGGGACAGGAAATGACACGCCATCACGGAGTCCTCCCAAAATGAAACCTCTCGCTCTCGCCGCCCTTGCCGCCACCGCGCTCACCCTGTCGGCGTGCGGGGAAAATCTGGGCAAGGGGCAGCCGCTGAATGTGGTCAGCGGCCACATCGTGATGGGCGCGACCCCCGATCGTCCGGCGGTCGGCTATTTCCGGGTCCAGGGCGGGCCGCAGCCGGTGCAGCTGGTTGCGGTGACCGCCGACCTCGCCCAACGCGTCGAAATGCACGAAAGCGTGCGCGAAAATGGCATGATGACGATGAAGCCGCTGGCGCGCGCCGACGTCTCGGCCAAGGGCGAACTGGTGTTCAAGCAGGGCGGCAAGCATCTGATGATCTGGGGCATCAACCCCGCCGCGGTGCGCGCGGGCAAGCTGCCGATGGCGTTCGTGTTCACCAACAACAACAACGAACGCATCCTGTTCGACATGGTGATCAAGCCCGCCGCGGGCGCCGCCGCGGGCGGCGAAGCGGCGATGGATCATAGCGCGATGGGGCATGGCGGCGGCGAGGCGGCACCGGACGCGGCGAAAAAATAAGGGTGTTCATCAACAGTTCGCCATTGCGAGCGCAGCGAAGCAATCCAGAGCGGTTACCGCCACACTGGATTGCTTCGCTGCGCTCGCAATGACGCGGCTGCGATGCCGCGACCCTCGCGCCCCCTGACCAGCGGCGAGGTCGCGCTTGCCCGCACCGTGTTCGGCGATGCGATCGCCTATGACCGTGTTCGCATCTGCCATCATAAATGGATATTCTTCCAGCCGCGCGGTGTCGTCATGGCGCCGATGGGCAGCCTGCATTTCAACCCGCACGGCGACCTCTATTGCGACGATTTCAGCGCCGCGTCGCAGCGGCTGCAAGGGCTGTTCATCCACGAAATGGTCCATGTGTGGCAGGCGCAGACGCGCGGCCGCTGGTATCTGGTGCTGATGCGCCACCCGTTCGCGACCTATAGCTACAGCCTGAAACCCGGCTGGCTGCTCACCCGCTACGGGCTCGAGCAGCAGGCCGAGATCGTCCGCCATTACTGGTTGCTGACGCAGGGCGTGATTGTCGGGGGCGGTCCGGGGGTCGAGGCGTATCGCGCGATCCTGCCCGAGGAATGGAGCGCTGGATGAGCGATTTCGAATTCATCTTCGCGCTCTACAGCCTGCTCCTCGGCCTTTCGATGGTCGAGCTGCTCGGCGGGCTGGGCCGCGCGCTCGAGGTGCGCTTCGCGGCCGAGGCCGAGCGCGAAAGCTTCTCGATCGGCTGGCTCACCCCGCTGCTCGCGATCTTCGTGATGCTCGACCTTCTGTCCTTCTGGAGCGCGGCGTGGACCGCGCGCGGCAGCCTGACCGTATCGAACACGGTGCTGATGGGCGTTGCCGGTTTTGCCGCGGTCTATTTCCTCGCGGCGCGGCTGGTCTTTCCCTCGCATCCCGAGGGCTTCGCCAATCTCGACGTCCATTATTTTCGCGTCCGGCGCATCGTGCTCGGGTTGCTCTTGGTATTGCTCGGCGCCCAGCTCGGCTTTTACCTGTCGCAGCCCGATCTCGCGACCAGTCTGGCGCGCCCGCTCGCGTGGATCATGACGGTCGTCCTCGTCGCACTGATGGCCGCGGCGATGGCGGTGACCGACCGCCGCTGGAGCATCGCGATCCTCGCCGCGCTGATCCTGCGCTATGTCGTCATCTACCTGCTCTGAACGAAGGAGACGCCCATGCCCGAAGTCCTCGACCGGTTCCGTTCCTCGACCTGGGGCTGGCTGCGCGGCAGCCTTGTCGGCTGGCTGACCCTGCTGCTCTGTCTGGTCGGCGTTGGTTTCCTGATCATCCTGGTCCAGTGGATCCGCAATCTCGACACCACCTATGAACTGACCGAGGACCGGCTGATCCTGCGCAAGGGCATTTTCGTCAAAAGCATCGACGAGATCGAGCTGTACCGGGTCAAGGATGTGCGGATGGATTTCACCCTGATCAGCCAATGGGCGGGGATCGGGACGATCAGCATCGATTCGAGCGACGAGACGACGCGCGCGGGCGCGCTGGTGATGCCGCATATCGAACGCGCGGCCGAGCGGCGCGAGGAAATGCGCCGGCTGGTCGACGCGGCGCGGCAGAAGCGCCGGGTGCGCGAACTCGATGTTTCGAGCGATATGCTCTGACCGGATAAATTGCGGCTAGCCAGAGGGACGGCGTTCGTCCTATGTTCTGCGCATGGATGGACTCTCACTGCTCGTCGCCCTTGTTGCCCTCGCCCTTGGCGGGCTGATCGGCTGGTTGTTTGCCGGGCGGCAAGCGGGCGGGCTCAAAGCCGAACGCGACGGGCTGGCCGAGCGGTTCAAGGCGGCGGTCACTGACCTGGCCGCCGAGGCCGAAGCGCGCAAGGCCGCCGATATCCAGCTCGCCTCGCTGCTCAGCGAACAGCGCGCGCGCGATGCCGCGCATGACGCGCAGATCGCGCAATTGAAGGACGCGCAGGCGGCGCTGACCGCGCAGTTCCGCGAGGTCGGGCAGGCGATGCTCGATGGCGCGCAAAAGGCGTTTCTCGACCGCGCCGAGGCGCGCTTCAAGGAAAGCGAGGCGACCGCGGGGCAGAATCTGAAGGCGCTGCTGAACCCGGTCCACGAGCGGCTGCAGAAATATGAGGAAGCGGTCGGCAAGGTCGAGGCCGAGCGGCGCGACGCCTTCGGTTTGCTCCATGGGCAGATCGCGGCGATGCGCGAAGGCACCGAACGCGTGTCGAGCGAAGCGGCAAAGCTGGTCAACGCGCTGCGCAACGCGCCCAAGGCGCGCGGGCGCTGGGGCGAGCAGCAGCTGAAAAACGTCCTCGAAAGTTGCGGCCTCTCCGAACATGCCGATTTCCAGACCGAGGTCAGCGTGACCGACGGCGACGGCGGGCGGCTGCGCCCCGATGTCGTGGTCAAGGTGCCCGGCGGGCAAAGTCTGGTGATCGACGCCAAGGTCTCGCTCAACGCGTATCAGGACGCGTTTGGCGCGGTCGAGGAGGGCGAGAAGGCACTGCATCTCGCCGCGCATGCCGCGGCGATGAAGGCGCATGTGAATGCGCTGGGCGCCAAGGCCTATTGGAACCAGTTCGACGACACACCCGATTTTGTCGTGATGTTTGTGCCGGGCGAACATTTCCTCGCCGCCGCGCTCGATCAGGATGCGGGGCTGTGGGACTATGCGTTCGAGCGCAAGGTGCTGCTCGCGACCCCCACCAACCTCATCGCGATCGCGCGCACCGTCGCGGCGGTGTGGCGGCAGGAAAAACTCGCCAATCAGGCGCGCGAAATCGCGGCGCTGGGCAAGGAACTCTACGCGCGCATGTCGGTGATGGGCGCGCATATCGCCAGGGTCGGTCGCAACCTCGATCAGGCGACCGGGGCGTATAATGCCTTTGTCGGTAGCTTCGAATCGCAGGTGCTGACGCAGGCGAAGCGGTTCGAGGCGCTCGATGTCGAAACCGGCGACAAGGAGATTGCGGCGCTGCCGGTGGTCGAACAGGCGGCGCGCCCGCTGGCCAAGCTGGCGGCGGTGGCCCCGGCGGCGGTGAACGACGGGGAGTGACATCCGTCGCCCCCGCGGAGGCGGGGGCCGTAGTCGGCCTTTTCCTTCGCCGCTGCGCAAACCGCAAGCG
>JAFAGN010000216.1 GCA_023422695.1 Pseudomonadota bacterium | reverse complement strand
GCGTAGCGACCGGATTGCCGGGGCAGTCCAGCGTCACCAGCGGCGATTTCCCCGCCTCGACCAGCCGCGCCGCGACCATCGCGCCGACGCGCGGCCCCGCGCCTTCGCGCTCGATCCGCGCTTCCAGTATCTCGTCGCCTTCGACCAGCGCCGCACGCGCTTCGCCGATACCGGCCTCATACAGCCATTCAGCCAAGGGGGATGCCCGCGCTGGTCAGCAAGGTTCGCGTTTCGAACAGCGGCAGGCCGACGACGTTCGAGTGGCTGCCCGACAGAAAGCGGACAAAGCTCTCGGCACGGCCCTGGATCGCGTAGCCGCCCGCCTTGCCCATGCCCTCGCCCGATGCGACATACCAGTCGATCTCGGCGGCGCTCAGCACCTTGAAGGCCACGATGGTATCGGCGACGCGCACCCGCGGCTTGCCGTCGGTCCCGATGACGCACAGTCCCGAATAGACATGGTGCCGCCGCCCCGACAGCAGGCCGAGCATACGGCGCAGATCGGCTTCGTCGGCGGGCTTTTCCAGGATGCGGCGCCCCACCGCAACCGTCGTGTCGCCCGCCAGCACCACTTCGTCCCGGTCGCGTTCGACCGCGAGCGCCTTGGCTTTGGCCAGTCGTGCGACATAGTCGCGCGGCAGTTCGGCCTTCAGCGGGGTTTCGTCGATATCGGGGGACGAGATGCGCGCCGGGACCACGCCGATACGCGCCAGCAGGTCACGCCGCCGCGGCGAGGTCGAAGCGAGAACCAGTACCGGGCTTGGCGCAGGAATGTTCGCCGCGCCGCTCACTTGAAGCGATAGGTGATCCGACCCTTGGTCAGGTCATAGGGGGTGAGTTCGACGAGCACTTCGTCGCCAACCAGCACGCGGATGCGGTTCTTGCGCATCTTTCCGGCCGTGTGGCCTAGAATTTCGTGGTTGTTTTCCAGTTTGACGCGAAACATCGCGTTGGGCAGCAGTTCGACCACTTGGCCGCGCATCTCCAGAAGTTCTTCTTTCGCCATCAGTCCTCTAGGATCTCACAAAATAAGGATGCGCGCCCATAGCCGCAAAATGCCGCGATGGAAAGCGGTCTGTCACGCGACAAGCCGCAGCTTTCGCGCGATCCGCCAGCCCACCGACCGCGCCCACGCATAGCTCGGCCAGCGCGGCGGCATCGCCGGGTCCAGCCCCATGCGCCGCAGCGCCGCGTTGGCGGCATGCGCTTCGGATTCGCGGTAACTCCATTCGCTGCGCCAGGTGATCGACAGCGAGATCGACGGCGCGTCGCCATTGGCGACAAAATGCGGCGCCATCACCGGCATCAGCACCGCGTCGCCGGGGCCAAGCGGCACCTGCTGCGCATCGGCATGGAAATCGTCCTGCCACGGCAGGTTGCGGTGGCCGCCGCCATGATAGCGTTCATGCTCGCGGCGATCCGCAAAGCGCTCGTCGCCCGCCGGCCAGACGTTCATCACCTTGGTCCCGCGCAGTTGCAGCAGGATATTATGTTCGGGGTCGAAGTGGAACGGCGTGATCGACCCCGGCGACGAGATGAAGATGAACCCCTGCGGGGTCAGCATCGCCCCCGTCTGCGGCTCGACGACCGGTTCGAGTTCGCCGAGCAGGTCCATCAGCAAGGTGCGATAGGCGGGAACATTCTCGATATTCTTGAGCACCGCCCAGCTGCCGTTGGTGTCGATGGTGCGGATCGTCTCGCCGATCGACAGGCCGTTCGAGGGGACATCCTCGGGCCGGATACCGATCGGGACATTGCCCGGATTATATTCGACCGCGCTTGCGGGCATCCCCTCGGCAAGCTGCGCCAGCGCCTCGATCGACAGCAGCGGGTGGTCGGGGAGATGATGGCGTAACAACCCCGCCTTCAGCGGGTACAGCGCCGCCATCGCCGCCAATGTATCGGCGGGGAACACGGGGGCAGCGATCGGCTGATGCGCGGTCATGTCGGACTTTCTACTTCATTTTTGGCGGTGGGGGGAGCTTTCCAGCGTCGCCAGAGACGTTCGATTCTGGAGAGCGTCGCAAAGCGCAGCCGGTCGGCGGGCGACGACAGCGCGGCGTTGACCCAGACCAGCGCGCGGCGCTCACGCCAGACGCTGTCGATCATCGGGTGGCCGGGCGCGGCGCAGCTGTCGACCCACGCGATCGCGGCGTCGTCCAGCCAGTCGAGATTTTCCTGCTGCAGTAGCACCCCGGGCGAAAAGCGGGCATAATCCTCGTCGAAGGCGGTCTTGAACGAAAAGCCCCCCGGGGGCGCCCGAAAGTTGATCAGCATCGCGAGCGGCCGTTCGTCCAGATCGAGCGCGCGCATGTCGAGGCGGCCTGCGTCGGCGCCGCCCCCAACGATCGCGCGGAACCATGCCTGCGTGTCGCTGTGGCTGGCGAGCGCCGATCCGGCGCGCCCCTTCCAGCCGCGCGCCTCGAGATCGAGGAAAGCGTCGATCCACGGCTCGATCGCCTCGCCCGCCCGCCAGCGCCGACAGCGCACCACGCCCTGTTCGGCGAGCCGGTTCGCCTGCCGCCGATGTTCCTTGCGCTTCTTGCCGCGCACCGCCGCGTCCCAATAGGCGGCGGGCGACAGAGTGCTGGCGAGCAGCGCGCGTTCCTCGCGGTGGACGACCTCCGCCTCGCCGCCGCGCACCCGCGCGACATCGACCAGCGCGCGGTGCAGCGGGCCGTCTTCGGTCAGCCGCGGGACATGCAGCAACGTGCGCGCCCACGGCGCCGCATCGCACCAGCCCAGCAGGATCGACCAGAACAGGCTTTCAAAGCCAGCGCGGACCAGCGGCGCGCCGTGAAAATGATTGGGGTGCGCCCAGCCGGTCACATGGCGCAGCGGCAGGCGGCCATAATGCGGCGCCAGCGCGATCGGCATGATCCCGATCACCGGTCCGTCGCTGCCATCGCGGACCATCACCAGCCGCGCCTGCCGTTCGGGATCGAGCAGGTGCAGCGCCGATTGCAGGCACCAGCGTTCGGCAAAGGGATTGGGCTCGCTCGCCTCCGCCGCCAGCCGGTCCCACGCTGATGCCAACTCGGGTGACAGTGCCAGCGGATCGACGACGCGGACGGTCATGGGCGCCGCGGGCGCGGCGTTGGCGGGAAAGGCGGGATGCACCGTCATCGGGTGGAGGTTAGCAGGGAAGCGTTAAGATGGGGTGGCCGAAATGACCGTCGCCCCCGCGCAGGGTGCCGGGAGTCGCGTGCCTCCCGACACGGCCGCAAGCGGTTTATTCCTGCTTCGCGGCGTAAACCTACAGCGGCCCCCGCCTTCGCGGGGGCGACGAATCATCCTCAAATCCCGAACAATTTCGCCAGCGACTTCTCCAGCATGAAAAACTGCCAGATCAATCGCCCATGGTCGCGCCGACCCGACTGGTGCGCCGCAACAATGCGTTCGATTTCGGCCATGTCGAACCAGCCCGATCGCGCCAACGTCGACGACGTCGCCAGTCCCTTTGCCTGCTCGACCAACGCCCCGCGGAACCACTGCGACACCGGGGTCACAAATCCCATCTTGGGCCGATACAGTATGTCGTGCGGCAGATAGCGTTCCATCGCCTGCTTCATGATCGCCTTGCCCGTCGATCCCTTGACGCGCATCGACGCGGGCAGGCTCGCGGCAAATTCGATCAGCCGATAATCGAGCAGCGGCTCGCGCGCCTCCAGGCTCACCGCCATGCTCATTCGGTCGGTCTTGGTCAGAATGTCGCCGGGCAGCCAGATCATCAGATCGGCATATTGCGCGCGGTCGAGCGGCTCGCGCGCCGGGGCTTCGGCCATCGCTTTCCAGTAGCGCGCTTCCGCAACATGATCACCCAGCGCGTGATGCGCCGCATCGTTGAACAGCCGCGATCTCTGCGCCACCCCCGTCACCCCAACCGCCTCGGCATAGCCCTCCGCGCCGCTTTTCGACAGGCTGGCGAGCGTCGCCCGCGCGCGAAGCGGGCGCGGCGCCCAATCCATCTGCGGCCACACCTTCGCCAGCGGCCCCAACACTCCGCGGCGCAGAAAGCCGGGAATCAGCCCGCGCAGCCGTTCTTCCTGATGCTGGAACACCAGCCGCCGGTATCCGGCAAACGCCTCGTCGGCGCCGTCGCCCGACAGCGCGACCGTCACCTCTTCGCGCGCCAGTTCACACACGCGGTAGGTCGGCAGCGCGCTGGCGTCGGCAAAGGGTTCGTCGAAATGATCGGCGATCGTATCGACCAGCACGAAGTCGCCCGACGACACGGTGCGCGTGCGGTGATCGGTCGCGAAGCGCTCGGCGATCGCCTGCGCATATTCGGTTTCGTCGAGCGCCGCCTGGTCGAATCCGATCGTGCAAGTCTTGACCGCCTTCGCGCTCGCCTCGGCCATCAGCGCGACGACCGCGCTGCTGTCGACGCCGCCCGACAGGAAGGCGCCGAGCGGCACGTCGGCGACCATGCGGTCGGTCACCGCGGCGCGCATCAGGTGAACGAGATGCTCGGCCGCCTCGCCCTCGCTGGCGCGGATGCGCCGCGAGAAATCGGGCGCCCACCAGCGCATCGGCAGCGGCACCGGCTTGCCGCGTTCGAGCAGCAGATAATGGCCCGCGGGCAGCTTCTCAACACCTGCGACGATGCAATTGTCGTCGGGAACATATCCGAAGGCGAGGAAATCCTCGATCGCGGAGAAGTTCGCTTCCTGCCGCAAAAGCGGATTGCGGAGCAAGCCTTTCAGCTCCGACGCAAACGCCACCGACCCATCCGACAGCCGCGCAAAGTGCAGTGGCTTTACCCCCAACCGGTCGCGCGCCAGAAACAGGCAGCCGCGCTGGTGATCGTGGATCGCAAAGGCGAACATGCCGTTCAGCCGCGACAGGCAATCCGGCCCCCATTGCCGCCACGCCGCGATGATGACCTCGGTATCACCGCTGGTACGGAAACGGTGACCGCGGTCCTCCAATTCGGTGCGCAACTCGCGGAAATTATAGATTTCGCCGTTGTAGGTGAGCGTCACTGCCTCGTCGTCGCTCGCCATCGGTTGCGGACTGCCCTCGATATCGATGATCGAGAGGCGCAGGTGGCCGAGGCCAACCCCCGGCGCGGTCCATTCGCCCGACCCATCGGGGCCGCGATGCTGCATCGGCGACAACATCGCGCGCAGCCGCGCCGGATCGACCGGCTTGGCCGTTTCCAGATGATAGATGCCCGCGATCCCACACATATGGTTGGTGGCCTAGCGGGTTTTCAGCGCGCGGTCAGCCATTGCCTTGGCTCCGCCCGACACGGAAACGAAATCCTCCACCGCATCGCGCCCGCCCTGCTCCGCTTCGCTCGACACGATCAGCGATAGCGCGCGCGGATCGCCGCCGAGCAATCGCGCTTTCAACCCAGCGAGCTTCGCACGGCGCGGATCGCCGGTCACGGCGCCGTCGACGACATACCAGGTCGCCGCATCGCGCAGCACCGGGCCGGGGTGCAGCAGGCGTTCGGCTTTGCCGCCATCGACCGCGGGCAGCGCCGCACTCCACGCCCATTGGCTGTCGAGATCGACCGCACCCTGTCCGAAAGCGACGACCTCGCGCCCCTCCGCCTGCCGTTCATAGCCGCCGACGGCAACGGTCACGCGGCGACCCTTCGCATCGACAAAGTGCCGCAGCAGCCGCTGGTCGGCGCCGTCGAAGCGCGGCGCCCATGCCATGCCTTCGGCGCGCGCTTCGCTCCAACCGCGCGGCGCCTCGACCGTCATCGTCGCAGGCAGCGGCGCGCTGCGTCCGCCGATCAGCCATGCCCAGCCCGCAAAGCTCAGCGGGATCGCAAGCGCTACGGGCAGCAACGCCTTGGCCGAACTGGCGAAGCGCGACGGGCCTGCCAACCCGCTCACATCGACCGCGACATCGTTCGCAGGCCGATCGAACCAACGCCGCGCGACCAGCATCACGAGCACGATCACCAGCCCAAAGAATATCCACCCGTAGAAAATATGATCGATGCCGCCCGCCGCCTCGATCCCCCAGATTTCGGCGGCGACCATCGTGCCATAGGCGCGCAGTGCGTTGGCGAGGATCGTCGTCGCAAGTGCCGCGACCACAAAGACGATCCGCCGCGTCCAGCTCTTGAAGCACAGATGCGCCGCGAACACCGCATAGGCGAGCATGGCGATCAGGAAATTGACCCCCGAACATTCCTCGGCGACCTCGAAAAAGCCTGCGGGGGTGGTGATGAACACGCCCTCCATCTCGGCGGAAATGCCCGACAGATGGAGCAAGATGACGCTGATATGCGCGGTAAAGGCCTGGAGCAGCGGCACCAGTTCCTCACCGAACGGCACCAGCAGCAGCGCATAGCCGAGCGGGAACAGCAAGCCGCGCACCAGCTTCTCGCCCAGCGTCGCGGCGACCGCGCCCTGCAGCATCAGCACCAGCCCGAGTTGGCGGAACAGTCCGACGCCCGCGGCCTCACCCACCAACCACACCAGCCCCGCCCCCGCCATCCAGACCAGCGCGGGCCACCAGAATGCGGGCGTCAGCGACCGTAGCAGTTGTGTGCGCTGCGACACCAGCCAGCCGATCATCGGCACCATCAGCAGGCAATGGGTAAAAGTCGAGCTATGCCACCAGATGCCCGCCATATCGGCGGCATCGCGCCAGAAAATCGCGAGGATCGCTACCGACAACAGCGACAATGCGCCCAGATGGCGTTGCCACAGCGTCATGCCGATAACCCCAACAGGTCAGCAAGCGGTGCCAGCCGCGCGTCCCAGCCATAGCGCGCAATCATCCGCGCGCGCGCCGCCTGTCCCATCTTGGCCGCAGCCTCGCGGTCGTCGAACAGCGACCCCACAGCAGCCGCCATGCCCATGGCATCGTCGGCGACCAACAGATGCTCGCCGGGGCGCGCATCGATCCCGGTTGCCGCCGCTACGCTGGCGACAACCGGCCGCGCCATCGCCATCGCCTCGAGCAATTTATTCTGCACCCCCCGGGCGAGCAGCAGCGGCGCGACCACCGCATCGGCAGCCGCGAGCCAAGGCCGCACATCCGCAACCTCGCCGGTCACGATCACGCCGGGCAGCTTCGTGAGCGCGCGCACTTCGTCGGTCGGCGCCCGCCCGACGATCGCGAACCCCGCATCAGGGTGTCGTTGGCGCACCAGCGACAAGACCTCGGCGGCGAACCAACGCACTGCGTCGATATTGGGGCGATAGTCCATCTGGCCGGTGAACACCGCCAGCGGCCCCTCACCGCTATCGACCGCGTCGAATGTCAGCGCGGGGTCGAACCGGTCGGTATCGATGCCATTCTCGACCGCGCGCACCTTGTCGGCGCCAAGCTCGCTGCGCGTCCGGAACAGCGCCGCTTCGGCCTCGCTGACGAAGAGGCTGGCGTCGACTTGCCGTGCCACCGCGGCCTCATAAGCGCCGAGCACCCGCGCCTCGCGGGCATGCACCCAATGCAAAGGCTGGCGCCGGTCCTGCTCGGCATAGGTCGCGAATTTGTCCGAATCGACGTCGACAAAATCCATCAATACCGGTCCGTCAAAACCGGCAGGCAGATATTGCGCCATCTGGCCCGAAAAACCGACGATATGGGTGATGCCACCCGCGCGAACCAGCGCCTCGACATGGCGGGCCAACGCGGCGTTCTGAAACAGCCGGTTCGACACCGGCTCGCCGCGCAGGATCGCTTTGCCCAATGCCACCGGACGCGAGACATTGCGCACTTCGATCGCTAAGCTTTTGCAAAGCGGTGCCATCTTGCCATGCGCGATTGCCGCGTCATCGGCATTGTCGGCCAGCGCCGCAACATGCATCGGCGCCAGCTTCGCCAACGCCTCGAACATATGCCAGCTGCGAATCCGGTCGCCGCGGTCGGGCGGCCAGGGCGCACGGTGAACGAGGAACAGGATTTCAAGCATCACTACTCCCCGTGCTTTGGGGGGGGCGGG
>JAFAGN010000192.1 GCA_023422695.1 Pseudomonadota bacterium | reverse complement strand
GTGCCGCACCGCTCGAGTTCACCGACCATCTCGGCATGCCGCTGCGCGAAAGCCTGTTATTCGTCCACAATACGCTGGTCGGGGCGGGCCTCCGGCAAAAGATCAAGATCGGCGCCGCCGGCAAGATCGTCAGCGCTTTCGATATCGCCACGGTGATGGCGCTCGGTGCCGACTGGACCAATGCCGGACGGGGCTTCATGTTCGCAATCGGCTGCATCCAGTCGTTGTCGTGCCACACAAATCTGTGCCCAACCGGGGTCGCGACGCAGGACCCGATGCGCCAGCGCGCGCTCGTCGTGGGCGACAAGGCCACCCGCGTTTACAATTTTCATCGCAATACCCTGTTGGCGCTGTCCGAGATGATCGCCGCCGCGGGGCTCGACCACCCCGGCCGCCTTGGACCGCATCACCTGGTTCGCCGGGTCAGCCTCACGGAGATTCGGCTCTTCTCCCAGCTCCATATATTTCTGGAACATGGAGAATTGCTAAATGGCGCTTCGGAACGCGACTTTTACAGCGCCGCCTGGCGGCTTGCGCGCGCTGAAAGCTTCCAAATCGCGATATAGTTGCGTTCGGTCGGACTCGTCACGCGTATCGCCGTGTCCGACCGGAACACCGTGTCGTCAGGTCTCGTGGCTCACGCTGGTGATCGCAAGGCTGCGCTCGTTACCGTCGCGATCGGGCCACAATATCGACTGACCTTCGCGCAGGCCGATGAGCCCGGCGCCAACAGGCGTCAGGATCGATATTCGCCCAGAAGCAATGTCGGCGTCTTTCGGATAGACCAGCTTATAGCTATAATCCTTGCCGCTCGCGGAGTCGGTGAATCGCACAGTCGAATGCATTGTGACCACGTCTGCGGGTATCCGGTCCGCCGCGTGCATTTTTGCGCGGCCGATTTCCTGGATCAGTAGCGCACTGACCTCGGGGAGACGATCCTGTACGCTGATCGCTAGGTCGGTAAGCCGTTCAGCTTCGCTTTCGAGCATCTGGATTGGCGGCCGCTTGGTCGCTTCGGTTTTGGTCTTAGACATAGGTCGGGCTCTTCGCAATAAGGTGCAGACTAGCGGTCACGACAACCGCCGACAAAAAAGGAGGTTTCGCCCCGAGCTCGGGGCGTGCTGCACCGAAACCCGGGACTAGAAGCCCGTGAGAAGCTTGCCCCCGTGCGTGAGGCGCCAAAAGCGATGATCTTGCATCTGCATCAAATGAAAATGATGCCTCAGCCCCTGGAAGTCAACCAGTGGAGGCAAGGCGACCGCGTACGTGGCGGGCAAAACCCTGCAGGGGCAAAAGGCGGTTATCCAACCTCCGCAACCCGCGCGCGTTTAAAATGCGGCAATGCCCGATGACAGACCAAGGTTCCGGTCTTTTCGATTCTCGTGCCGATCATCTTCACGTCTTCGCCGTACGTAAAGTCGCAGCACCGCGCTAGAAGCTTTGGCTGAACCTCTAGGCTAGGTCGACTTTGAGACCCTTGAGCGGCGTCACCTCGGCGCGCACCGCGTCATAGCTCTGGCCGTTTTGACGAAAACCGACGCCGCCGACGAAACGCTCGTCGTCGAAACCGATCCGCTGCCGCCCCGCGGTCACCGTGAAGGCGGGCGAGGCGTAGCGCAGCTGGGCGCGGGTGAGGGCGATGTTTTCGGGATCGGCGATGATCGGCCGGGTCGCGGCACCGTGGAGACCGTCGAAATACTGATCGACAAGCGCTAGATTGCCTTGCCCCTCTACCAGCACCGACCAGCGCCCCGCCCTGGCCTCGACCCCGGCGCGCAGGCGCAGGGTCAGGGCTTCGGCATCGGCCGCCAGACCGTCCTGATCGACCGTTTCATGGCGGAGGCGGGCTTCGCCGAGCGGCTTGATCTGGACGGCTTGGGCATGCGCCGGCCCGGCCGGCGCGAGCGCCAGCAAGAGAATGAGGGTGCGGGCCATGGCTAGATCCGCACGCCTTCGGCGGCGCCCCAGGCCCTGCGCCACTGGCTTTTCACGAACAGCAGGCCGATCAGGGCGACGACGGCAAGTCCCGCGAAGATGTAGAAGCCCGGTGCGAAGCTGCCGCTCCACTGCTTGGCAAAGCCGAGCGATGAGGCGAGGTAGAAGCCGCCGATGCCGCCCGCCATACCGACCAGCCCGGTCATCACGCCAATCTCGGCCGAAAAACGCTGCGGTACAAGCTGGAACACCGCGCCGTTGCCGGTGCCGAGCGCGAGCATCGCGATGACGAACAGGCCGAGCGCGGCGGGCAGCGTATCGGCCTGCGGCACCCCAGCGAGCGCCAGCGCGGCGACGACATAGACCATCATCAGCGCCTTGACCCCGCCGATGCGGTCGGCGAGCGCGCCGCCCATCGGGCGGACCAGCGACCCGGCAAAGACGCAGGCCGCGGTGCAATAGCCCGCCAGCACCGGGGTCAGGTGGAACTGGTCGGTGAAATAGATTGGCAGTGACGCTGCGAGCCCCACAAAACCGCCAAAAGTCACCGAATAAAAGGCCATCAGCCACCAGGCGTCGGCGGTCTTGAGCGGCTCGAAATAATGCGCGAGTTTCTTGGGCGCGGGTGCGTTCGGCGCGTCTTTTGCCATGAGCAGATAGACGAAGAAGACGATGGTGAGCGGGATGCAGGCGAGGCCGAGTACCGCGTTCCAGCCGAACATGACCGCAAGGCCTGGGGCGAACAGGGCTGCGAGCACGGTGCCCGAATTGCCCATGCCGGCAAGCCCCATCGCCTTGCCCTGATGCTCGGGCGGATACCAGCGGCTGGCGAGCGGCAGCGCGATCGCAAAGCTGGCCCCGGCAAAGCCGAGCACCACGCCCAGCGCGAGCGTGCCGGTGAAGCTGGTCACCCCCATCAACCATGCGAGGAAAAGCCCGGCGATCACGATCACCTGGCTGATCGCGCCGGCGCGCTTGGGACCGATGCGATCGACAAGCAGGCCGTTGACGACGCGCAGCAGCGCCCCGGCGAGCGTCGGCACCGCGACCATCAGCCCCTTTTGCGCCGGGCTGAGCCCCAGGTCGGCGGAGATCGCGGGCGCGAGTGGGCCGAGGATGACCCACACCATGAAGGCGAGGTCGAAGTACAGGAAGGCGGCGACCAGCGTCGGCCAGTGCCCGCTGGACCAGAAATTCGATTTGGGCGCTGTGGCTGCCCCCGCATGTGCCGTCGTCATCGTCCGTCCCCTTCGTGTGACGGGCAATAAAAAAGCCGCCAGGACAGCGGCCACGCGGGCGCATCCTGACGGCTTCATTGCCTGTTGGATTACGGGAAAAGGCTTCCCGCCTGCCGCGCGGACCGGCCCCGTCGTTGGAGCCGTAGCCGCTTTATCCTGCCCCGGCAGCCTTGCCGAGTGCCCTTAAGCTGCCTGATTCGTAGGCAGCGCGCAAGCGGTTATTTCGCAGGTGCAGCATAATTTGAAACTCAGGGAAGATCAGCAAGATAGCCCAGAATATCGTCGGGATCGAAGGCGCGACCGTCGAAAAAGCGGTCGCTGCCGAGCAGCAGGCGCCCCTGTACCGACCCGGCGCCGAGTGGGGTATCGATGCCGCCTTCCAGCTTCGAACTCGCCCCCGGCAGCGGTGCTCCCGACCCGGCGAGCGCGGCGCGATAGATGTCGGGGCGGAACACTGCGGCTGCGGTGGCGGCGTCGGCGCTCGAGTAGGGGGTGCCGTCCCAGCGCAGCATCTGCGAATAGAGCCACGCGGCCTGGCTGCGCCAGGGGAAGTTGGCGGCTTCGCGGTGCTGGAACATGAAATCGGGAAAATGGACCGGTTCGCCGCCTGGGGTCAGCCGGATATGATCGGTGATCCCGCGCAGCACCGCATCGCGGGGCGCGTCCAGATATTCGGGGCGCGCCAAAATGGCGGCGCTGTCCTCGGCGGTGCCGGGCTCGACGAAATGGGCGGCGGCGGCGCGGAGCGCGCGCAGCAGCGCCTCGACTGCATCGCGGCGGTCGTCGACGACGGCTTCGCGCAGCGCGAGCACCTTTTCGACGCCGCGGCGCCAGATCTGCGCGGTGGCGAGCGCGATATGGCCGACGCCGCGCTCGACCGCGATCGAGTTCCACGGTTCGCCGACGCAGATGCCGTCGACCTCGCCGGCGGCCAGCGCGTCGGCGGCAAAGGGCGGGCTGGTGACAACGATGTCGACATGAATATCGGGGCGGATACCGACTCCCGCGAGCCAGTATCGCAGCATATAATTATGGCTGGAGTAGCGATGCACGACGCCGAAGCGCAGCGGCTTGCCCGCAATTTTACGCGCCGCGGCGACGCGCTGCAGCGCCGCGCCAATTGTTGCGGGATCTCCCAGCGTTTCGCCCAGTCCGACATCCTTGGCGAGCTCGGTCGAAAAGGTCACGGCATTACCGTTGAGCCCCAGCACGAACGGCACCGCCATCGGCACCGCCGGGCGGTCGCGGCCGAGCGCCGTCGCGATCGCCAGCGGCGCGATCATGTGCGCGGCGTCGGTATGGCCATAGAGCAGCCGGTCGCGCACCGTCGCCCAGGTCATGTCGCGGACCAGCTCGATCTGCACGCCTTCGCGCGCCGCAAAGCCCAGCTCGTGCGCCAGGATCGGCAGCGCGGCATCGACCAGCGGCAGAAAGCCGATGCGGAACGTCTCGGCGCTCATTCCATGTCTCCCAGCAGCGCGTCGCTGGTCACGATCGCTTCCGCTATTTCCGAAATGCGGCGGTTGGTGCGCATCGCCTGACCGCGCAGCAGTGCATAAGCAGCGGGTTCGTCGATCGCGCGCCGTTTCATCAGGATCGCCTTGGCACGATCAATCGTCTCGCGTTCGACGAGGGCATTTTTTGCCTCGTCGAGCTCGCGTTGAAGCCGCGAAAAGGCCTGAAAACGGCGGATCGCAAGGTCGATCACCGGCTTGATCCGCTGTTTCGACAGCCCGTCGACGACATAGGCTGACACCCCGGCGTCGATCGCCGCGCCGGTCGCTTCGGCATCGCTCTGGTCGACGAACATCGCGATCGGCCGCGCCAGCGCGCGCGACATGGCGAAGAAATCCTCGAGCAGATCGCGGCTGGGATTTTCGAGGTTGATGAGGACGACTTCGGGCTGGGCGACTTCGATCTGCGAGGCCAACGGACCCGCCGTGTCGATCACCACCAGATCGTCGAGTCCGGCCTCGCGCAGGCCATCCGAAATGATGGCAGCGCGCGTCGTGCTGGTGTCGATGATCGCGATCCTCATGACCGCGCCTTTACGCTGCGGCGCACAAATCTGCTAGCAGGTTTCAGCTTTGCTATGGATCGCTGCTGCCGAATGGCCGCTATTTGATATTTTGAGCTCAAAGCCGACAGGCGGCTATCGTTGAGAGTTTCGGACGCCGCCAGGCGTCAGAAAGTCTTCGGTGCCCGAACCGCGGTGGTCATGGGCTGAGCTATGGGGAAAGCTGTTTTGCTCTGATTGTGGGGAAGCCAGGTGCTGCCGAAAAG
>JAFAGN010000153.1 GCA_023422695.1 Pseudomonadota bacterium | reverse complement strand
CCCTTCGACAGGCTCAGGGCTACGGTTCGATCTGAACGGTCCAGATCTTAGCGTCCGCCTGCGGTCGTCGTCGCCGACGTCGCGGTCGCCGCGCCCAGCGCCGATGCGTCGGCCAGCGTCATCCCCTTGGGCAGGATCGCCAGCGACCATTGGCGCTGCGGCGTCAGATATTGCTGCGCCAGCCGCTGGACATCGGCGGCGGTGACCGCTGCGATATCGTCCTGCATCGACAGCGCCGCGGCGGTGACGCGGGGATCGCGGGTCGCGCCCTCCAGCAGGAACATCCAATACACGTTGCCGGTCGAAGCGCGCGCGACCTGTTCGCGGATCGGCACCGCGTTGCGGGTCAGTTCGTCGGCGCTGACCGGTTTCGCCACCAGATCGGCGGCGATGTCGCGCGCGATGCCATAGAAACGGTTGAGATCCTTGGGCGCCAGCAGGCTGCCGACGAGCAGATAGCCGCCGCTGTCGAAACCGGTCGGCCAATGGCTGTCCACCACGGGGCCATAGCTGGCCCCCTGTTCGGCGCGCAGCCGATCGAACAGCCGGTCATTGAAGATCGCGGCAAGCACCTCAAGCCCGCGCGCATCGCGCGGATTGGCGAGGCCGCCGCCGGTCTGCCACGCGGTCATCGCCGCGGCCTGCCCCTGTTCGCCGCGGTGATAGGCGATGTCGGGCGTCTTGGCCGGTTTGGCAAAATCGACGCGCTGGCCGCCCGCGGGCGCCAGCACTTTGCGCGGCGGCAGCGCGCCGAGCGTGCTGGCCAGGATCTGGCGATAATCGACCGATTCCAGATCGCCGAAAATCTGCACCTCGATCGGCCCGCTGGCGAGGCGCGGTTCCCAGAAAGCGCGGAAGGCGGCGGGGGTCAGCGCCGCGATCGCAGCCTTGTCGGGCGCCGCCCAGCGCGCATCGTTACCGGTCAGCCAGCCGCGCAGGTTGCGATCGAGCACCGCATTGGGGGTCGCGTCGTTGAGGTCGTAGCCGGTGAGATAGCCGATGCGCAGCCGCTCGATCGGCGCCGCATCCCAGCGCGGCAGCGCCAGCTTGCCCGCGATCAGCCGCATCTGGTCGGCGAGGTCGGCGGGCTTGCTTTCCGCCGACAATTCGAACGCATCATCGTCGATCGCGAAATTGAGCTGGATCTGGCGCCCATTGGTCAGCTGATCGATCTCGTTCTGCCCCCACGGCCCGATGCCGCTGGCGACCAGCGCGTAATCGCCGGTCCACAGCAGGTTCGGCGCGTCGGCGGCAACGCTGCGGTTGCCGGTGCCGAAACGGACGTTGACGCGCACCTTGCCCGGCTCGACCTTGTTGTTCGACACCAGCGCGGTGACGCCATTGGCGAACTCGATCCGTTCGGCGCGCAGGCCCAGCAGGCTGCTGGTTGCGGTAATCGTTCCCGGCGTGCCGAAAGCGGGAAGCTGTTTGAAATCCGCCTGCACCGCCGCCAGCCGGTCGTCGCGCGCGGTGACCGGCGCTTTCAGCGCGGCCAACACCGCCGCGTCGCCGCCTGCCGGGGTCGGCGTGGTCAGCACGGCGCGCGTCACCGGGGCGGCGAAAATCGCCTTGCTGATGTCGAGCATCACCTGCGGCGTCGCCGAGGCGCGGATCGCCTTGAACATGTCGACCTGCCCCTGCGGGCTGGTCACGGTCTCGGCAATGTCCACCGCGCGGACCATGTCGTCGGCCAGCCGCGCACCGGGTTCGTTGCGGGCGTTTTCGAGTTCCTTTTGCAGGAACGCTTCGATCTCGTTGGCTTCGCGGTCGATGTCGGCCTGCGACGGGGGGTTGGTCACCGCATCGGCGATGACGCCGCGCACATCGGCCAGCGCGGCCTTCCAGTCGCTCAGGGGGACGATCGACGCCATGGTGACGTCGGCGCTGCGGCTGACATATTGCTGTTCGACGGTGGCGACCAGATAGCTGCCGCCGCTGCGCGCCCGGTTTTCCAGCCGCCGGTTGACGAGCGCTTGGGCGATGAATTCCAGATAAAGCCGCCGGGTGTTTTCGATCGTATCGATCCGCCGCTGCCACGGGCGCACCATCGCCAGCGTCAGCGCGAGCGGCTGGTTCGCCTCGACAATCTCGCGCGCTGCCGGTCCCTTTGGGTCGGGTTTGCCGAAATCGGGGTCGGCAGGGTTCGGGCCATTGGCGCGCCAGTCGCCATAATATTTGGCCACCAAGCGCGCGAGCTCGGTTGGTTCGGCATCGCCGACGATGACCACAACGGCACGATCGGGGCGATACCAACGGTTGTGGAAAGCGGCGACCGACGTCGCCGAAGCCTTGCCCAGCGATGCGGTGGTGCCGATCGGCGAGCGATCGCCGAGGAGCTGACCCGCGAACAGATGCGCGTTGGTCGCATCGCCGATCCGCTTTTGCGGGCCGTCCGATTCGCGCAGTTCGGACATCACGACGCCGCGTTCGGCGGCGACCGCCAGCTCCGAAATCCGCGGTTCGCGGATCATCCCCGACAGCAATTTCATGCTTTCGTCGAGGTTCGCCGGGGTCACGCTGGGCAGGTCGAGCTGGTACACGGTCTGGGTCGGCGTCGTCTGTGCATTCGAATCGCTGCCGAAGGTCACGCCGAACCGCTGCCAGATGCGCTTTGCCTCGCCATCGGGGATATGTTCGGAGCCGCGAAAGGTCAGATGTTCGAGGAGATGGGCATAGCCGCGCTCGTCCTCGGTTTCGAACATCGAGCCGACATCCATGCGGACGCGGATCGACACCTGCCCCGGGGGCACGCCATTATTGCGCACCGCATAGCGCACGCCATTGGGCAGCACGCCGAATTGCCAGGCGGTATCGCGAGGAATGTCGCTGCCCGCATAGAGCCAGTCGCTGTTCGCAGCCTGCGCGCTCGCAGTGGCGGGCGCGATATTGCCCTGAGCACCGGCGGCGAGCGGGACGAGCAACAGCGCGGCGGCGCCGGCGAACAGGAAGGATCGGGAAAAACGAAGCGACGCGCGCGCGGGGGCATAGGACATTGCACCATCTTAACCCGTTCGAACCTTGCTGGCCACTGAACTGTCGCGGCGCTTGTCGGGTCGGCGGCGGCGGCGTAGCTAAAGACCATGACCCTTTCGACCACCCTGTCCCCTTCCCCGCCGACCGCCGCGCTGATCCAGATGACGAGCGGCATCGACCCCGATGCCAATCTGGCGACGATCGACCGGGCGATGGCAGACGCGGCGGCAAGCGGCGCGGCCATGGCCTTCCTGCCCGAAATGTCGTTGCTGCTCGATCGCGATCGCGCGCGGTCAGGGGCGCATATGCGGCGCGAGGCCGACAGCCCTTGGCCGCAGGCGTTGCAGGCGCTGGCACAGAAACATGCGCTGTGGCTCCATTCGGGATCGATGCCGCTGCTGTCCAACGATGGCGAACGGCGCGTCAACCGCAGCCATGTGATCGACGCCGAGGGCAATATCCGCGCGCGGTACGACAAGATCCATATGTTCGACGTCACGCTGCCGACGGGCGAGAAGTGGACCGAATCGGCGGCCTATGTCGGCGGCGACGCGCTGGAGATTGTCGACACGCCGCTCGGCCGATTGGGACTGAGCGTCTGTTATGATTTGCGCTTTCCCGAACTTTATCGCGCCCTGGTCGACCAGGGCGCGACCGTGATCGCCATTCCGGCCGCGTTCACGGTCCCGACCGGCGAAGCGCATTGGCATGTCCTGATGCGCGCGCGCGCGATCGAAACCGGCTGTCATGTGCTGGCCGCCGCGCAAGGCGGGAATCATGACGATGGCCGGTCGACCTATGGTCATAGCCTGATCGTCGATCCGTGGGGCGCCGTGCTGGGCGATGGCGGCGCGGATAACAACGACGCGGGGTATCGCATGGTGCTGGCGCCGATCGAAGCCGCCGCGAGCGACCGCGCGCGCAGCGCCATCCCGCTCGCACGGTCGCGGGAGGTCCGGAATATCGCGCTGTGATATAGCGCTGACAGCGCAAGGCGGAGGTGGACACCAAGCTATGACCGAAGCGGCCCGGGCAACAATGGTGTCGGCAATCCCGGCGTAGTTGGCCGAATATCAGATGGGAATCGCCGACCGATTTCCGATCATCGCGACCCGAGGCACAGACGCGCAAAAGGCCCCGAGCGAACTCGGAGCCTTTTGGTATTTTTAGCGATCAGCCGAAAATTACGGGCTGGTCGGCGAGTCGTCGTTGTTGTCCGACGCGATGATGATGCCACCGATGATCGCGGCGAGCGCGACGATTGCGATGATCCAGCTGGTGCCGCCTTCGAGCTCGCTCTGGCCGTCAACGGCCGAAGCTGCACGGGCTGCGGGAGCGGCCGACGCGGCAACCGGGGCTGCAATCATCGAGGTCGCTGCGAGAGAGATCGCAGCCTTCTTGAGCAGGTTCATTATATTCTCCGTCCACTGGATTAGTCTTGTCGAATCGTGCTGGGAAAATTCCCGGCCCTCATCTGCGAGGCCGTCTTAGGCACAGCGTTCAGCAAATGCAACGACGATTTGCCCTAGCTCGCCAATTCTTACCAAATTGCTAAATAGCGAGAAAGTTGTTGCAAAAAGGTCACTAGCCGCGGCGAGCCCGGTCGAAGGATTCGCTGGTTACGGGGTAGCCGAGGTGGTCCGGAATACACAAAAAGGACTGCCCCTCGCGGTCTTCGATCCACGGGGTCACCAAGTCGATCGGAAACTGCTCAGCATGAGCCGAAAAGCTTGAAAAATCAGGAGCCTGCGCGAGCTTTTCCAGATTGCGACGGGTCGGAAAGATGACCGACACGTCGCCGCGGTCGGCCATGGCCAGCGTGCCCGCCGCGGTGGCCCAGAAGATATGGCTGTGCTCGGCCTCTTCGACCGTCAGTTCATGGCTGTGCGGCGGCGCAACCACGGCATAGAAGCGCGTGTCGAACGTCCGCGCCTCTTTGAAATTCGGACACCAACGCGCGAAAGGAACGAACGAATCCAACGCGATTCGATCGCCGCGCGTCGCCAGCATGTCGGAGAGCAGCGTCCCGGCCAGCAGCGCCCGACGGATCTCCGCGACCTCACCGTCCGCCAGATCGGGCCAGCCGACGGCAAGCCCGGTTTCCTCCAGCGTTTCGCGCAGCGCCGCCACCCGCGCTGCGCCATCGGCTTCGCCCAGATGAGGTGCGTGCTGGCGCGCGACCAGATAATCGTCGGGATCGATCCGGCCGCCCGGAAACACCACCGCCCCCGCAGCGAACGCCATGTTGGTCGAGCGTTTGACCATCAATATTTCGTCGGCGCCGCCGTCATCGGACGGGCGCATGATCACCAGCGTGGCCGCCGGGATCGCGCCTTCGGGCAGGACTTCTGCGGGAGCGGACGGCGGAACGGCGTTGGTCATATGCCCAGCGATAACCCGGCGCCGCAGCCTTGTCATCTCGGCATTGCGGGGGCGGGCGCACGGGTGCACAAAGGGCGGGGCAACACGAGGAGCAGGACATTGGGAATCGTGGAGATTTTGGGGGTCGCCGGCAGCCTCAGCCTGCTCGCCGGATGGCGGCTCTACCTCACCATTTTGGCCACCGGGACCGCGATGCATTTCGGCTGGCTGCCGCTGCCCGAACATCTGGCGGCGTTGCAGGTACTGGCCAATCCGTGGGTGTTGGGGGTCGCCGCGGTCGGCACGCTGGCCGAGTTTCTGGCCGACAAGATCGCGTGGGTGGATTCGGTGTGGGACATGGTCCACAGCGTCATCCGCCCGCTCGGCGGCGCGCTGCTTGCGCTCGCGCTGGTCGATGCATCCGACCCGACGTGGCAGGTGATCGCATTTCTGCTGGGCGGTGGCGGCGCGCTGCTGAGCCACGGCGCCAAGGCGACAACGCGCGCGGTCGTCAACGCCAGCCCCGAACCGTTCAGCAACGCGGTGGTGTCGACCGGCGAGGATGTCGCGACCGGCGGCCTGCTGGCGCTCGCGATCGCCTATCCCCCGCTTGCGATCGTCATCGCCATCGTCATGGCGATCGCCGCAGTAGTGGTGATCATCGCGCTGCGCCGTCTGCTGCGCAACATCAAGGCGTCGTTGAAGCGTGCTTTGGGTGATGGGCCGCCTCCGGCCGACACGTTGCCGCCGACCTAGGGTCAGGCGGGCAGCAACGCCTTCAGCGGCGTTTCGGTGTCGGCGAGTTGCTCGGCACTTGCCCGCACACCGGCGGTGACGATCATCCGGCCCTGAACATAATCCTTGGTCGCATTGACGCAGTCGATCGCGATCACCCGGCCTGCCTTGAGGTAAACGACCGAGAAGCTGCGCGTCGCCGGGTCGCCGCGCATCACGGCGCGGTCGTGCCCGGTCGACAGCCCGGCGGTCTGAAGCTTGAGGTCATATTGGTTCGACCAGAACCACGGAATGGCGCGATAGGGCGCTTCGTCGCCGCAAATGCCCTTGGCGACGACATTGGCCTGATCATTGGCGTTCTGGACCGATTCCAGCCGGATCACGACGCCTTCGGCAAAATCATTTTCGTGCGCGGCGCAATCGCCGATCGCATAAATATCGGGCAGGCTGGTCTTGCACAAACGGTCGACAAGCACGCCGTTGCCGCCCTCGGCGCCCGCGGCGATCAGCGGCTCGACGGCGGGAATGATGCCGATGCCGACGATCACGAGATCGGCGGCGATCACCTCGCCATCGGCGAGGCGGACGCCGGTGACATGCCCCTCGCCCTCGATCGCTTCGACCGCGACGCCCAGCCGCAAATCGACGCCATGGCCGCGATGTTCGCGTTCGTAAAAGCGCGAGAGCTCGGTCCCGGCAACGCGCGCGAGGACACGATCGAGCGCTTCGAGCAGCACGACCTTCTTGCTCGCCTTGCGCAGCACCGCCGCCGCTTCCAGGCCGATATACCCGCCGCCGATCACGACGATCTGATTTGCGGTTTCGGACGCTGCCTTCATGGCGTCGGCGTCGGCGCGGGTGCGCACGCCCTGCACGCCGGGCAGATTGCCGCCAGGGATCGGCAGCATCCGCGGGCTGCCGCCGGTCGCCCACACGAGCTTGCCATAACCGATCGTCTCGCCGCCTTCGGTGGTGACCTTGTGCGCCGCCGGATCGACCGCGACGACGCGCTGGCCGAGCAGCATGGTCACCTCACGCTCGTCCCAATATTTGGCGGGGCGCAGCTGAATGCGTTCGAATTCCTTTTCGCCCGCGAAATATTCCTTCGACAAGGGCGGGCGTTCATAGGGCAGTTCGGGCTCGTCGCCGATGATCGCGATGCTGCCGGTGAATTTCTGGGTCCGCAGCATGATCGCGACCTGCGCCCCGCCATGACCGGCGCCGACAATCACCACATCGAACTGCATCGCTTCCTCTCCCGCTTTTCGTGCGCGTCCCCTTGCACGGCGACGTAGCGGAAACAAGGCGGTTCGCCCTGCAAGACGGGCAAGAAAAACTTTGCGCTGCGGTGGCGAGGAACCGGCGGCCGCGTCAATCGCGGCGCGCGAGCCGGGCGCGGATTGCTGCGGTATAGGTACGGCCGACGCGCACTTCGGTGCCATCGTTCAGCACCGCGATCAGCGAATGGAACTGCCCGGCCTTGACGCGTTCGACGGCGTCGATGCGGACCATCGTGCTACGGTGGATGCGCTGAAATTGGACCGTCGGCAACAGCCGCTCGAGCGTAGCCAGATTTTCATTGTACAGATAGCTGTTCCCGTCGGCATGGACACGGACATAGTCGCGTTCGGCACTGATGTGCGAGATGCTCTCGGGCTTGATCCGGACATATTCACCGCCCGCGCGAACCCATAATTCGCCGAGCTGATTGCGCGTTTCAGGCTCTGCCGCGCGCAGCGTCGCGACGACCTCTTCCAGTTCGCGGATGCGGTCGGCGCTTTGTTTTTGCTCGATCGCCATGCGGGCGCGCTCCATCGCGACCTGGAACCGTCCGGCCTCGATCGGCTTGGTGACATAATCGACCGCCTGCGCATCGAAGGCGCGCAGCGCCTGGTCGCTGAACGCGGTCACAAAGATCACCGCCGGAGCCGGGTCGGGCAAATGGCCGAGCAGGTCAAACCCGCTGCCCCCGGGCATCCGGATATCGAGCAAGATGATGTGGCAAGTGGCACGGGCCAGCCAGTCGGCCGCCTGCGCGACATTGCCCGCCTGCGCGACGTCGCCGACCCACGGCAGTTGCTGCGCCAGCCGCACCACGCGGCGGCGCGCCAAAGGTTCGTCGTCGACGACCAGGATCGCAAATTGCCGCATCAAACCGACCATGGCAGCTTGATCTCGGCGCGGAACAGCGCCGGGGTCAATTTGGTTTCGAACGAGCTTCGCGTTCCAAAGCGCGCCGCGAGCCGCTCAGCGACGTTGCGCAGCCCGATCCGGCTGCCCGGCCGCGACGAGGCCTCATCGATCGAACACAGATCATTCTCGACCCGGATGGCCAATTGTTTTCCATCGCGCCACGCGGTAATCCGGATACCGACTTCGCCCGTGCACGGCTCGACCCCATGTTTGACCGCGTTTTCGACGAGCGGTTGCAGCAACAGGTTCGGCACGAGCGCCTGCAACGCGGCTTCATCGACATCGATCGTGAACCGCATGCGGTCGGGAAAGCGCTCGCGCTCGATCTCGAGATAATCTTCCTGCAATTCGAGTTCGGCGGCGAGGGTCACGTCCTTCAACGGATCGAGTTCGAGAGTCTGGCGCAGGAAGGTCGACAGCGAAACCATCATCCGCTGGGCGCGCGCCGTCGCGCCCTCTTCGACCAGCCCCATCGCCGAATTCAGCGTGTTGAACAGGAAGTGCGGGTTGATCTGATAGCGCAGCGCCCGCATCTGCGCCGACAATGCCTCCTCGCGGGCGAGCGCCAGACTGCGCTCGCGGTCGCGGACATCGAAGCTGTAGAGGAGCGCGACGTACAGGCACGACCAGCCGAAGAACATCCCGGTGCTGGAAATCATCGTGTGGCCGAACACCACCTGATCGAACGACCAGTTCGCGGGCTGAACGAACCAGATATAGACCAGAATGTCGATGCCGCTGAGGATGGCGGCGGCAAAGACCGAAAATGCAAAAATGACGGTCACTTTGACAAAGATCGACGCCCGACGCAGCATGAACAGCAGCGCGGTGACGATCAGCGTCAGCCCGACGCCAAAGCTGTTCGTGATCAGCTTGCCCAGCGCCGACTTGACGGGATCGACGCCGGCCAGACCCCACAGAAAGCTGTCGGTGATGAAAACGCAGAACCAGAACAGCGCCGCGAGCTTGACCGTCGTCACCGTAATCGCCTTGCGCTCCTGCACCACAGCGGACGGCGATGACGCGGGCAGGCGCGCGTCGTTCTGCGGAAAAAGCGTCGATTCCGCCGGTCGCTCCTTAACGCTCGTCATCGCCGACAAGCCATTGGTAGAAAACTCCACCCGTTCATTACGTCCAACAAGCCAATCGCCGGTTTCCCCCTCATCCTGCGCCGACAGTGCGATAGCATCGCCGCGCCATGAAACATATCGACCCGTCATCGTATCCGGCGCTGCGTGCGGCGATGGATCCCTCCCCCCTCGAGGAACGCACCATCGTGCTGGTCACGATATCGCGGTACCGCGACGACGATGCCATTTCGAGGATAAAGTCCGCCCTGCCGGGCTCGGAGATCATCAACCTGTCGCAGCTTTACGTCGATCGCGACGCGCGCGACGCGGCGGCGAGCCCCAACGACCGGTCCTCGCCGCTCACTGACCGGCAGCGCGAAATCCTCGACTATCTGCTCGGTGGCCTGTCGAACAAGGAAATCGGCCGCAAGCTGGGTCTGTCGCATTTCACCGTGCGCAACCATGTCTCGAACATCTTGCGCGTGCTGGGCTACCCCTGCCGCCGGAGCATGCGGCGCTCGCTGATCTCCCAAAACGCAGCACCGATTTACCCCGTCACGCTCGCGGCGTAGCCGCACGCCGATCGGCGCTAGGCGGCGACCATCGGCACGTCCGCCGCATCCGTCATACGGCCTTGCGCGCCGACCATGATCGACCGAGCCCGGCGCCCGAGCGAGCGCAAGATCGTGGAAATTCAGCCCCTGCATCGACACAATCCTGTGGAAATTTATCGACTTCCACATCCTAGCCGAGCTGAGCCATGAACCCAATCGACCGCGTGAACCGGTACACGACGAGTTACAGTGCGATCGGGGTCAGCGCGGCGTGATCCGGCAACGCGGATCGTCGTCCGCCACAAATTCCAGCCGCTCGATCAGCGAGAACCCAAGGCTTGCCTTGGCCCCGGCGGGAAAGCGAATTTCCAGCCGCCTGTTGCGATCCTTACCAGGCTCGACCAGCCAGCTGCCGTCTTCGCGGACCCCCGGCGCCGCATAGGGCGGCCCGACACCGCGGCTTGGGTAAAAGGTGACCGCATTGCCGTGCAAAAGCCCGGCCGGATGCTCGTCGGCATTGCCCGGGTCGGTGCGCCGCATCGGTTCGGTCGGCCCCGAGACCGTAACCGTTACGCCGTCACGGATCAGATAGGATGCGCCGCTACGCTGCGATTTCCAGGGGCGGCGCAGTTGCTCCCCCGCCGCCACCGCAAAACCGATGCCACCCTGGCAATGATAGCCCGGCCCGGCATCGGGACGGGCTGGATACAGGCCGGGGTAAAATGGGTCGTCGAAAGATCGCACGAAACCGGCCGCACCAAAATCCGCCTTGCCTGCATTCAGATCGGCGGGCCGGACACAGGTCGATGCGTCCGACGCATTCAACCGGAACCGTTCCAATATTGCCTTGTCGGCGTCGGTGCCGTCGAACGACGGCGACGCGACGATCAGCATCGCTATCATGTTTTCGGTCGCAGCGCGCGCTGACCGTGTTTCGATGGCGTAGCGGACATCATTCTTGCCAAAACCGTCGTGCGCATAGGCCACATAAGGCGCCGCGCTGGCGGGCAGTTCGCCCGAATAGCGAAACGCCATCTTCAAATTCCCCGGCGCGCCGCCGACCGTGAAGATACCGTGTTGGGCCACTCCGTCGACCGCCCCGAATGCCGACACCGGCATCACCATCGGCGTTGCCGCGATCAATATGTCATCGCCAATGATCCGAAAGATTGGACCGACCAGATGTACCGCCTGCATCGGCGAGACCGCGATCGACAGATCGCCTTCACAGACGGTCAGCGGACCATAAGCGCCATATTCGGGCGGCGGTGGCGGGGGCAAGGTCGCTTGCGCCATCGGTGCAGACAGCAGCGCGAACCCCGCGGCGAACGATATCCCTTGCTTCAATATCATGGTGCTGCCGTCTCCAATGCGATGCCCCGGCGCACCAACCAGCTTGCAACCGCGCGCCGCTCACGCCGCGTTTCGTCGTTCAGCAGATGATCGGCGGTCATGAACAGATAGCGTTGGAACGTCTGCCTCTGCGCATTCCGCGCGGCCGCAGGCGCGCCCGCTTCCAGCAGCGCCAGAACATAGCCCGGTTCGTTGATCTGCGCCGCGATGTGCAGCGGCGTGTTGCCCATCGCATCGGCCAGCGCGACATTCGCCCCGGCCGCCAGGAGCAGCGTGACCTGACGGTCGCGTTCGGCCAGCATCGCGGACATGATCGGCGTCCGGCCAGTGATGCGGTTGGAGACATCGGGACTCAGCTGGCGCGCCAGCAACAGTTGCAGATAGGTGGGATCGCGCACCATCGCGGCGGCGTGCATCGGCGTGTCGCCGTCACCGTCGGGAGCCAGCGGGTCGCGACCTGCATCGAGCAGCATGGATATGCTTTCCACGCCCGATCCTGCGGCGATGCATTCTGCGATGCTCGGCGCGCGCTCGTCGTTCGCAACCGCGTGAACCGGCGGATTGGCCGAGGCGCGGTCCGTCGCCGCCAGGCCGATCAGGCACGCCCAACACCCCAGCGCCGCGTGGGCGAGCCGCCCGGTCATTCTGTGCGAAATCGTCATCATAACGACAAGCGCCTTCGGCCGATCGAACACAACATCCATCGATGCACTGGTACGCCGCCCGCCCTGCCGCGCCGCCATGACACGCCCTATCGCGTTCAAAGGCAGCGGCCTCGCCCGACCTGTCAAAACGGGAGAAAAACGGCGTGCCAGGGTTCCCGCAAGGATATGCACCGTTCCGCTGGTTGGTGCTCGCCGCCGCGCCCGTGTTGGCGAGCAACGGCGGCGTGTCAGTCGCCGCCCCTCCGACCAACGATCGTTCGCCCGCGTTTCGCCAGTGCGTTCGCGACAGCGCGGGGGTTACTGCGGCGATGCAGGATTGCATGGCGAGCGAATATCGCCGGCTCGATCGCGCATTGAACGCAGCGTATCGCGACGCGCTGCGCCGGTTGCCAGGCGGCACAGCGAGAATGCGACTGAAAGGTCTTCAGCACACGTGGCTGAAAACCCGCTGGGACATTTGCAACGCCGAACTCCTCCAGTCGGGAATGGCAGGCGGCTCGGGCGGCCAACTTGTCGATACCAGTTGCCGGCTGGACGTCATTTCGAACCGTACCCAATGGCTGCGCGCATACCAGCCGCCCATTCCCAATGGATATTAGGCGCGACCGATGGACATGACCGACGCCCCAAAACTGCTGCTCTTTTCGGGGGCCGCGTCGATGCTGTTTTCGACCTTCCTCGGCTTCATGATGTTGGCGCCAATGCAACCTTGGGGGCGCCAGCTTCTCAAAGGTATGAATTTCAAACAGGTCGGCGCGGCCCATCTCGACTGGTTGATGCTGGGATTGATGCAGGGGCTGGCGGGGGGACTGGTCATCGTTTTTGCAGTCACGCCGCAACCGTCCGCGGTGTGGGCCATGATGGCTGGCGGATGGCTCAATCCGCTGGCCTATGTCTTCCGCGCTTTTGGCATCAACGCCTTTTCGTTCGCCGGCAGCATGACGCAGCGACTGGCCGCAGTGCTGGGCTTGGGCTCTAGCGTGGCGATCGCCTATGCCTGGATATCCATCCTTGCCACCTGTTGGGAGGGCTGGTGACATTTTCGGGAAGGCCCGAGATGATGCACCGATGCCTCGCCGATAATGCCGCGACGCAGCCGATAGGATGTCCCGTGTCGTGCGATTGACAATCGGCCGCCTTGTCCGCCCCGCAGCGTCAGCGTTGCCGACCATCACCGCCGATCAGGATCGTCAGCAACGCCAGCTCAATCAGCGCCGCAAGCAGGATTTCCCGCCGCGATGACGTGCTAGCCCACCGCCATGGTTGCGGCGGCCCTGCGATCGCGTCACTTTGCGGCATTGATTTTGTCGCCGTCCCGGCACGAGCCACCCCCTCGCTCACCGCCCGACGCGACAATAGTCGAGCTTCAAGTCCGCCAAAGGGTCGCTTGGTGGCGGAGGGGCTCGCAGC
>JAFAGN010000123.1 GCA_023422695.1 Pseudomonadota bacterium | reverse complement strand
TAGCCAGTTCGAACAGGACGCCCTCCTCGGCCCGATCGCCGCGCGCGCCGGCACGATCTGGTTCGACAAAGTCCAGGCCAACCCGGGGATCGCCGATTTCACCGCGCTGGCCAACCAACCCAGCCTTGCCGACGTCCGTGCGATCATCGGCTTCGGCGGCGGATCGGCGATGGATTCCGCAAAGGCAATCTCGGCGCTTATCGCCTGTGCCCGCGAAGGGTTGCCGCTGCGCGACATCATCGGTCGGCCAGATATTCTGGCTGCCCTCTCCTGCCCCCCGATCCATGCCATTCCAACCACATCCGGGACCGGCGCCGAGGTGACACCGTTTGCGACGATCTGGGATCATGCCGCGCGCAAAAAGCTCTCGCTTGCCCATGCGTCGCTCTATCCGGCGACCGCAATCGTCGATCCGGCGCTGACGCTCGCCCTGCCCGAAGATGTTACGATCGCGACAGGGCTCGATGCGTTGAACCAGGCGTTTGAATCGGCGTGGAATCGCAATGCATCGCCCTACACTCTCCGGCTCGCGGGGCTTGCAATCCAGCAGGGGCTCGACGCGCTGGCCGCCCTCGCCGACGACCTGACCGATATCGATGCGCGCAGCCGCATGGCCGAGGCCAGCCTGCTGGCGGGATTGTGCATCAGCCAGACGCGGACGGCGATCTGCCATTCGATCTCCTACCCGCTCACCGCGCATTTCGACCTGCCCCACGGGATCGCCTGCGCCTTCACGATGAAGGCGGTCGTCGCCGACGTGCTCGCCGAACGTCCCGATGTCCTCGATCAAATCTCCGCGCTGGCCGGATATGCCGACGCGGCCGCTATGATGCGGCATCTCGATCATATATTGGGGCTGCCGGCGGTCCGCCGCCAATGGCAGGCCGCGGTAGCAGCGCCCGATGCGGTAAAGGCGCTGACGGGCCAAATGGTGACCCCGGGCCGCAGCGACAATTTCATTCTGCCGCTCGACCAGTCACGCCTCCTGCGGCTGCTCGACGCCAGCCTCGCGCAATAGGTCGCCCGATGACCACCGATATCTCTCCCAAAGACCGTCTTTGGCTCGACGCGCTGAAACAGGTTGCCGCTGCGCTCGATACCGCAAGGATCGGCTATTTCCTCGATACGGGGACCTTGCTCGGGGCGGTGCGCGACAATGCTTTCATCGCGTGGGACAATGATATCGACATCGGTACGATCGATTGCCCCTATCACGACACGCGCCTCAGGACGGCGATCGACATCCTTGTCGCCCAAGGCTTCGTCGCCAACCGTTCGACAACCGGCGTCGGCTTGTTCAGCCCGGCCGGGGTCGAGGTGAATCTGAAGCTTTACGAAGATGATGGCGACGGCCTTATCGGCGATTATTCCCATTATACCCATCCATCCACCCTTCTGAATTTCCTGTATAATGTAGGTTCGGGCGAGCATGTATCGAGCCACGGAAGCCGCCTCTCCTACCGCATCAAATCGCTGTTGATCGCCGCCCGTCCGCTGTGGCGGATCACCTTCGTCCCGTGGCTTGCGTCGCGCGTCGCGCACAAGCCGCTGATCTCGCGGGTTCGCAAATCCAGCCTTTTGCCGCTGGGCAACGTCCGCTTCTATGATGCCGACTTCTCCGCGCCCGGCGATTGCCGGACCTATCTGGCGGATCGTTATGGCGCATCCTGGGAAATCCCGATCCGCAACTATGACTATACGCGCGATGATCAAAGCATCGCGGGAAACCGGCCGTGACGGCGCATAAAACCGACTCCTACCGCGGTCTGTTCAAGGTTATCTCTCTCCTCGGCGGCGCATCGGTGCTGAGCGTGGTCTTCGGACTGGTGCGGATGAAATTCGCCGCGGTCCTGCTCGGCCCGGTCGGGATCGGGGTCATCGGGCTGCTGCAAAATGTGTCCGGCATCGCCACGACGCTGGGCGACATGGGGATGCGCCAGTCGGGCGCGCACGCGATTTCTCGCGCCCGCGCCGCCCGCGACGAAGATCGCATCCGCCGCGTTAGCGAAACGCTTGTCTGGATGGGCATCGCCCTTGCGGCGCTCATCGGTGGCGGCTTTTTCCTGCTGCGCGAAACGATCGCCCTGCGCCTGCTCGAACAGCCGGCCTTGGCGAGCGACGCCGGCTGGCTAAGCATCGGTATCGTGGCGACGATCCTCGCCGCGCCGCTGACCGCCATCTTGAACGGCTATCAGCGTGTCGCCGAGGTCGGCTGGATCACCGTGATGTCGGCGCTGCTGTCGTGCGTGATTTCGGTCGCGGCGCTGTGGATCTGGCGCGAGCAGGCCATTTTGGTCGTCGTGATATCGGCGCCGGTCATGCTGCTATTCTACTCCATCTGGTATGTCGCAAAGATCGGCGCTTTCCCGAAATGGGTGCGCCCCGCTGCACCGCATCTGACCACGGGCAGCGGGATGCTGAAACTCGGCGTCTATGTGATGCTGAGCGCGCTGGTCCTGTCGGCTTGCGAATTCATCGTCCGCTTCAGCATCCAGCGCGAGCTCGGGATTGTCGAGGTCGGCCTTTTCGCGGCCGCCTGGACCATCGGCGTCTATTATCTGAACTTCCTGATGGTCGCGACCTCGACCGAGTTTTTCCCACGAATTTCGGCGGAGATGGAGGATACTTCCGCGCGCGACGCCGCGATCAATCTGCAACTTCAGTCGCTCTGCATCGCGTCGGTGCCGGTCATGATCGCGCTGGCCGCCTTTTGCCCCCTTGTGCTCCAGATGCTCTACAGCAAACAGTTCGTTTCGGGCGCCTCGCTCCTGCGCTTGATGGCGGTTGGCGATGTGTTCCGGCTGTCCATTTATCCGCTTGGCTTCGTCCTTCTCGCCGCATCGCATGGTCGCACCTATTTTCTGATGAAGCTGTTCGAAGGCCTGGCGTTCGCCGGCCTGTCGGCTTTGCTGCTCCCGGTCTTCGGCCTGCAAGGCGTCGGGATGGCGCATATCGCGACCTTCACGGCGCTATTCCTGATCTATCAGTTCCTGCTACGTCGCCATCTGCACTTCTCGCTGTCGCTGCGTTCGATTTCCTGCGTACTGGCGCTCGTCTTCATTGCGATTGCGCTTTCTACCCTTGCGGCGCTAAGCGAACTGCTCTCCGCGCTGACGGGCAGCGTTCTGGTGATCGGTTGGCTCATAGTTGTCATCCGATTGCTCCGGACGGTGCGTACGGGGCAGACAGGCTGAATTGGGTTTTTGAGTGACGACTAGCTATCTCGCCATCATCGGATCGGGCTTCATCCTGTTCCTGGCTCACGCGTTGCCGTGGTTCCAGCGCGATGACGGCAACTTCATTCGCAATCCCGCCAAGCTCGCCGCCCTGCTCAGCGGCCTGCAAGTCATCCCGCACTATGCCGTCGTCGCCATTTGGCCCGAAGAATCGCTTATCTATCCCGTTTACGGAACTGGGCTGCTCAATATCCTGCCGAAATTCGCGCTATACTACGCCTTCGGCTTTTCCTTCATGTTGTGGGGAATCGGGCGAGGGATGCGGGGAATAGGCAAGGAATCGGCGCTGAAGGTCGATTTCGAGCCAAATTACTATTTCGTTTCCGCCCTGATGTTCGCCCTCTACATCCTTGCGATGTACCTTATGATCGAAAAGGTCGGGGGGCTCGGCGTCTTCATCCAGAATTTCGGCAGCCAGAACGAATTCCAATCCGGAACCGGCGTGTTCCAGATCATCAAGCTTCCCGCCGTCTATTTGTCGATCCTCTTTCTGGCCGTTCAGCACGCGAAGACCGGCAAGCCGCACTTGCTGTGGGTCATTTTGTACACTCTGGTCGTGATCGCGATTGAATCGGGCCTGGGCGGGCGGCGAACGCCGATCCAGATCATCCTGTTCGCAATGGCGTCGATCTATATCATCAATCCCAATCGGCGCTTGTTCTCGGTCACGAACTTCGGCCTAATCACAGTTTGCGCGACCATTTTTGTCGTGATGCTGAATATCCGCGATAACGCTTCAGGCGTGGTCGAGCAGCGCGGGGCGCTGTCCTACTTCATTAATTTCAGCTACAATGATATCTACCTGTTTGTTCTTGATCATTTCTCCAGAAATGATTTCTGGTATGGAAAAATATTCTTAGATTTCAAATACCGACTAGCAGGATCCTACCAAGGCCTTCCGCCGCCGTCTCTGGACGACGGCATTTATATCTACAATCTCTACTTGGGCCGATTTGCCGAGCCCCCGATGAGCCTAGAACTTTTAGCCCATAATTCATGGCCGCCGAGGACATTCGGTAACGGCTATATGAACTTTGGTGTCCCGGGCATCTTGGCATTTTTCTTCCTGCAGGGATATCTGACAGGTTGGGTTTACAAACTGGCCGTCCGAACGAGCTTCAATCCAGTGTTCGTATTTGTCTATTTGATCTTCATCTTCTCATTTCAGATATCGAACTTGAAGTTCGCCGAAATAGCGTTGATTTTTGTTGGCCTAACACTGATTTTCGGGCCGGCAGCGTTGATCAACCGATGGCGACCGGCCAGACGGCGGCTTGGGGACGCGCCGCCAAACTGAACATGGACGTCTGAATATTGCGGACCTCCGGAAACTATCTTAAAATAACAGGTTGACGCACAATCGGTGCGACTGAAAGGAAAAGTGAACGTGAAGGTTGTGCTGCTATGCGGAGGCAAGGGTACGCGTCTCGGCGAATTGACCGGCCGGCGACTGCCCAAGCCGCTCGTCGAAATCGACGGTCGCCCCATCCTGTGGCACATCATGAACAGCTATGCGCGGCAGGGACATACCGATTTCATCTTGTGCGCCGGTCATCTGTCCGAGATGATCAAGCAATATTTCTTCCATTCAAAGCTTTATGGTGGCGACATGCGGGTGAATACCCGTACCGGTGAAGTCGAATTCCTTGGGGGCGGTGATGAGGATTGGACGGTGACAATCGCCGACACCGGTGCTGAGACCCAGACCGCCGGCAGGATTGCGCGCGTTGCCCGCTATCTCGAACCCGAAGGCCCATTTTTCCTTACCTACGGCGATGGCCTGTCGGACATCGATCTTTCGAAGTTGCTCGCATTTCACAACCAGAATGGCCGCCTCGCAACAATCACCGGCGTGGCGCCTCCAGGGCGCTTCGGCGAACTCGACCTCGATGGCAGCCGCGTTGCCGAACTGAAAGAAAAGCCCGAAGAGACCAACCGCTATATCAACGGCGGCTTCATGGTGCTCGATCGCGAGTTTGTCCGCCGTTATTGCGAAGGTCCCGACGCCGACAATATCATGCTCGAACGCGCGCCGCTCGAACGCGCAGCGCTCGACGGGGAACTGATGATGTTCGCGCATCATGGTTTTTGGCAATGCATGGATACCGCGCGCGATTGGGAATTGCTTGAGAAGCTGGCCAGCGGCCCCAAGGTGCCTTGGCAATGACGCCCGAATTCCTGCAGATATTCCGTGGCAAGCGCGTGCTTGTCACCGGCCATACAGGTTTCAAAGGAAGCTGGCTGACCCTGTGGCTTGAGCGGCTAGGTGCGGAGGTGGCGGGCTTTTCGCTCGCGCCGCCAACCGATCCCGCGATGTTTGATCTGTGCGGCGTAGCCAATGGCATCGATCATCACATCGGGGACATCCGCGATTTGGCCGATCTCAACGATTTCGTGCACCGGTTTCGACCCGAGGTGGTGTTCCATCTCGCCGCCCAACCGATCGTGCGTCAATCCTATGACGATCCTCTCGCCACGGTGACGACCAACATCGTGGGCACGGCCAATGTGCTTGAGTCAGTTCGGGCGCTCGACGCACCTTGCGCCATCGTCGTCGTCACCTCCGACAAATGTTACGAGAATCGCGAATGGATCTGGGGATATCGCGAAGACGACCCGATGGGCGGCCATGATCCGTACAGCATGAGCAAAGGCGCGACCGAGCTCGTGGTCGCGTCGTGGCGGCGCAGTTATTTCGGCCCCGACAGCCCGGTGAAACTCGCCTCGGCGCGCGCTGGCAATGTCATCGGTGGCGGCGACTGGGCAAAGGACAGAATCGTTCCCGATTGCGTTCGCGCGTTTTCGGCGGGGCAACAGGTTGCGTTGCGTCATCCCGGCGCCACCCGTCCTTGGCAGCATGTGCTCGAACCGCTGGGAGGATACCTATTGCTCGGCGCCCAACTCATTTCGACCGATGGCGACGCCTATTGTTCGGGATGGAACTTTGGACCTGCCGCCGCCGACGTCCAGCCGGTCGGAAAGATCGTCCGGCTCATAGCGCAGCAATGGGGCGATGGCGCATCATCATCGATGACGAAGGGGCCGCACCCCAAAGAAGCGGCCTTGCTCTCGCTCAATTGCGACAAGGCAATCGGCCTACTCCACTGGAAGCCTTGCTGGCACCTCGAAACGCTCGTTGAGCAAACGGTGGATTGGTACAAGACGTGGCTAGCGAATCCGGCCGACCTTCGCGACAAGACGCTCGCTCAGATCGATGCTTTCGAACGGGTGATGGTCGAACGTAAAATCGGCGTGAGTTTGGCCGACTGACATGCGGATATTGCTGGTCATCGACGGAATGCATCCACGAGAAGGCGGCCCGCCCGCAGTCGTGGCCGGTTCTGCGATAGCCCTACGCGCGCGTGGTTTGGATGTCACGGTATTGTCCACGCTAAGCCCCGGTGACGAGGAGGATGTTCGCCGAACGTGGAAGCCCATGCTCGACAGCGGCGTTGATCTAAAGCTCTGCGGACCCTTTGGCCTCCAACATCTGTTGGGACTGCAGGCCGTCGATCCGGACGTAACGGAGGCGATTGGCGCTGCCGACATATTGCATGTTCACGGTTTCTGGTCGCCCATCCTGCTAGCAGCAGCCAAGATTGCTCGGCGGACAGGCAAACCCTACTTCATCTCCACGCACGGCCTCCTCGATCGACGCGCAATGTCGTCGTCGCGAGCGAAATGGCTAAAGAAGCACGCCGCGATCAGGCTGCTCGGATTCCGCCCTGTTTTCCGGAACGCCGACGGCATAATCTTCGGCAGTGAGACCGAGGATACCGAAAGCTGGGATCCAGTTCCCGCGATGCGAAAGATATTCATCCCCAACGGTGTCGAAGGGAACATTGGAGAGACCCCCGCCTCGGCAGCTTCTCGTGAACGGTTGGCGAAAATCGCGCCGCAGTTTCGCAGCTGGAGCCGATCGCTGCTATTTTACAGCCGCATCCACCCGGAAAAGGGACTGGATATGCTCGTCAGGGCGTTCAACGCCGTTGTATCCGATTTTCCGGGCGTCGGCTTACTGATCGCCGGGATCATGAAGGACGAGGCGTATGGCGCTATGGTCAAAAAACTGGTCGCCGAATGTCCCGATCCCGACCGCATCGTTCTGACCACCAGCCTGACCGGCCCCGAAAGCCATTTTCTCTATTCGCTGTGCGATATCTTCGTCCTTCCTTCGCACGCTGAAGGTTTTTCGGTCGCGCTGACCGAGGCGCTCGCCCATGCGAAGCCATCGCTCATCACCCGTTACTGCCATCTCCCACTAGTTGAATCCGAAGGTGCCGGATTTGTCGTTGACCCCAATCCCGCCAGCATCGAGACAGGCCTGCGGAAACTTTTGTCGCTGACCGACCCCGAACTGCAGACGATGGGCGCTAACGCTCGGTCGCTGTTCAAACAGCGATATACATGGGACCGGGTGGCCGAGCTGCTCGAAGGAGCCTATTCCGGTGGCTTGCGCGGCAAAGAAGAGGGGTAAGTGGCGGGCAACAGCGATATATTGGTTACCGGAGCGTCGGGCTTTATCGGTCGACGGCTTGTCGAGCATCTGCGGAACAGCGATTGCAACGTCTTCGGCTGGACGCGCGCGCACGGCGATCTGCGCGACGCTGTGGCGGTACAGTCAGTCTTGGACGACCTGCGCCCGACGCGGATCTTTCATTTCGCGTCGCCGCCACCTGGCGCCACGGCCGAGGATTGGTCGCGTGTTGCGGACGAACAGCTCATGCTGGGCAACCTCGCCTACGCAATGCCGACGGATGCGACGCTCGTTTATACGGGCAGCATGGCGGAGTATGGCCGATCGGGAGTTTTGCGCGAACAAGAAAAATGCACCCCCGACACCGCATATGGCTGCGCCAAATTCGCCGGCACCAGCCTTGCAGTCAGCCTGCGCGCGGTGTCCGGAATCGACATTCGCGCAGCGCGTCTGTTTGGCGTCTATGGTCCCGGTGAAAGTCGAACACGATTACTTCCGACGCTGATCGAAAAACTGCGCGCCGGCGACATCGTGCCGTTGAGCGACGGCAGGCAGATCCGCGACTTCATTCATATCGACGATGTTTGCACCGCGCTGATCGCATTAAGCGCAGTATCGCGCGATAATGCGTCGGCTATCGTTAACATCGGCACCGGACAAGGCGTGCAGGTCGCCGACGTTTGCCTGACGGTGGCCGATATCCTCGGGGCCGACCCCGCCCTCCTTCAATTCGGCGCCCTGCCCCGCCGCGCGGTCGACCAAGATTGCCTGATCGCCGATATCGAACTTATGCGCGCCTTTGTCGCCCCCCCCCCGCAGCGTTGGCTTGAGCGCACCGCCACTGCTTTGATGATCAATGAAATGACGGTCGCCGCGCCTTCCGATCATTTCGAAAAATCTCTATAGCTCACTTTGCGTACGCGCCAGATCTTGGCTAGGCGCTAAGGCAGTCCCTTCACCCCTAAGTCGATTCACGAAAGTTTCAATTCAGATGCCCAGTAAGCTGGCCGACGCACCCTATCAGATTTGCACACGGTGCATCATGGACACCTCAGACCCGAATATTGCTTTCGACCACACCGGGCTGTGCGAATATTGCGCCAACTTCGACGAACATATCCGACCCACCTGGCACACCGATGAGAAGGGCGCCCGCGAACTTGATCGGATCGCCGCCGACATCCGCAAAGCCGGCGAGGGCAAGGATTTCGACTGTATCATCGGGCTTAGCGGTGGTCTCGACAGTTCTTACGCGACCCTCATCGCGTGCGAGCGGATGGGGCTGCGCCCCCTGCTCTTCCACGTCGACGCAGGCTGGAACACCGATCAGGCGGTCGGCAACATCGAAAAGCTGGTCGATGGGCTTAGGCTTGAGTTATTCACCGAGGTGGTGAACTGGCAGGAAATGAAGGATCTGCAAACTGCGTTCCTGAAATCCCAGATATCGGACCAAGACCTGCCGCAGGATGGCGCCTTCTTTTCCGCACTGTATAAATATGCCCGTAATCAGGGAATAAAATATGTGATCACCGGCGCGAACTATTCGACGGAATGTTGTCGCGAGCCCGAAGAGTGGGGCGGATACCCCGGTATCGACAAACGCTTGTTCAAAGGAATTCACAAGCGGTTCGGCAAGCGCAAGCTCAAGACCTTCCCGCTCGTCGACATCATGACCTACAAGATCTGGTATCAGCGCGTGCTACGAATGCAGGTGGTTAAACCGCTGAACCTAGTCCCTTATATCAAGGCCGAAGCCGAAGCTGAACTGGAGAGACGGTTCGGTTGGCAGCGGTTTCAGCACAAACATCATGAATCGCGCTTCACCCGATTCTACGAAGATTTCTGGATGCCGCGCAAATTCGGCTATGAAAAGCGCCGCGCCCATTTATCCAGCCTGATCATGACCGGTCAGTTGACGCGTGAAGCGGCGCTCGCCCGCATCTCGCGACCCGAACTGGACGATCATTTCGTCAAACAGGAATTCGAATTCGTTGCCAACAAACTCGACATGACGGTCGATGAGCTACAGGCGATTTTCGAGGGAGAGAACAAGACCTATCACGACTATCCGAACAAGCGTTGGGCGATCGGCGTCGGCGCCTCCGCGATGCGTCTGCTGGGAATAGAAAAGCGACTTTTCAGATGATCAAGATCATCGACTACGGACTGGGCAATATCCAGGCGTTCCTCAATGTCTACAAACGGTTAAACATTCCGGCCGAACGGGTGACCGATCCTGCCGCCTTGCGGGGCGCCAGCCACGCCATCTTGCCCGGCGTCGGCGCTTTCGACCGTGCAATGAGCCTGTTCGACGCATCAGGTTTTCGCGCCCCGGTCGAACGACTGATCGCCGCAACGGATCTTCGCATACTCGGCATTTGCGTTGGCATGCAAATGCTCGCAGACGGCAGTGACGAGGGAAACCTCCCCGGTCTCGGCTGGGTCCCGGGACGGGTGCGCCAGATTGATAATCTCGAAAGGGCAAAGAACCTGCCGATGCCGCACATGGGATGGAATGATGTGGAGGGCCGGCCCGGCGCAGTTCTCTTCGCCGGAATTGAAAACATGCGCTATTACTTCCTCCATTCCTACTATTTCGAATGTCGCGACGAAGCGAACAGCCTTGCCACCGCGGAATATGGAGATCAGTTCAGCTGCGCTGTGTCGAACGACAATGTCTACGGTGTGCAGTTTCATCCCGAAAAAAGCCATCATTGGGGGCAGGCTCTGCTCCGTAACTTTGCGTTGACCTGACATGCTGAGACCGCGCATCATTCCGACGTTGCTCGTCCATGACGGCGGCCTTGTCAAAACGATCGGCTTCAAGAATCCCAAATATGTCGGGGATCCGATCAATGCCGTAAAGATCTTCAATGAAAAAGAAGCCGACGAACTCGTCGTGCTGGACATCGACGCGACGGTGAACGGCGCCGAACCCGACTATCGAATGATCGCCAATCTGGCCGCCGAATGTCGGATGCCGCTGTGCTACGGCGGCGGCGTCAGCACCATCGAACAGGCCGAACGGATCATCAGCCTCGGGGTCGAAAAGGTGGCGCTCAGTGCGGCTGCGATCGAACGCCCCGCCCTGTTATCGGAAATCGCCGAACGCATCGGCCGGCAGAGCGTCGTCGCGGTCATCGACGTGCGGCCCCGCATCGGCTTGCTCCGCAAGGGACTCGAAGTCGTCACCCATAATGCGAAGCGCCCACATGCGATCCCCCCGATCGAACTCGCGGTAGAACTCGAACGCGCCGGCGCGGGCGAGATCGTTGTCAACTCGGTCGATCGCGACGGGACAATGACAGGCTATGACCTCGAACTGGCTGCGGCGATGCGCGCCCGCGTCAAGGTGCCGTTAACCATCCTCGGCGGCGCCGGGTCACTCGACGATATCAGCGCGTTGATAAGCACTTGCGGCACGGTCGGCGCCTCGGCGGGGAGCCTTTTCGTCTTCAAAGGCGGCCTGCGCGCTGTGCTCATCAACTATCCGCCGAGCGAAAAGAAGGATCAGGTCTGCGCCGAAGGCTTCGCGCGGTACCAGCCCTAGCCGCCAGCGCTCACCAGCGATCGACGACGATGATATGCCTCGACAGAGCGCACATCGCTGTAAGCGCCGCGAATGCTGACAAAAGGTGGCGATCGCTTCGGGCGTGCTCGGGCAGTGTCCATCGAGCTACTGCGGCACCTAGACCGCCCAAGCGACGAGCGCGTTGTTTCAATGTCTTGCTGACGTCGACAAATTCGCTCGGGACAAACGCCATCCCTGCTTCGTTGGGCCGCAGGTATGACCGGGCCGACACCACCTACATCGCCAGGAGTTGATATAGAACGCGCGATGGAGAAGAACGCTGCAACTTGCGCAACATAAGTGAGCTCGTAAGGGTCGCGTTGCAAACCATGCACAACATGAGCGCACAATGTTGCAATGACCTGCCGATCCGAATCTTCGATGTAATCGTAACGAGAGATCGGATGATGTATCCGGAGCCAAGCGAAGCAACGTCGATGATCGTCGTCTAACAGGCGGTCACACCGGCAATTTCAACATTGGGTACTCGCCCCGCCTCTTGGCATTCCGCCGCTTCACCGAGCTCCCAATGACGATCAACGTAACCGTGTCCTGAAGGCCACCTTGCGGGAAGCTGCTGCGGGGTGCTGATAGCCGCTCTTTGCGAGGAGCGGTGATGAGCGAGGATATCGGAGCGTCGGGAGCGAGTGTTCTCGTGAGTGGTCATA
>JAFAGN010000106.1 GCA_023422695.1 Pseudomonadota bacterium | reverse complement strand
CCGACAGCGGCCCCCGCCTTCGCGGGGGCGACGGCTAGTTTCGTTCGAAAACCGCCATCAACCCCTTCCTGCGCTGCTATTTCCTTGATCCATCCACACTCCAGATCCCGGCCCCGCGCGTCGCGATGAACAGGAAGATGAAGCAATAGAGCGCAATCGTCTCGCCGCCATTGACGATCGGGAAGGGGCTTTGCAGGCCGTGCGCGACCCAATAGCCGACCGCGGACATGCCGCTGGCGATAAACGCGGCGGGGCGGGTCAACAGGCCGATGACGATCAGCGCGCCTGCGATCAACTCGATCGCACCGGCGGCATAGAGCATCGGGTTTAGAGGATAGGGAAAGGCCGCGGGGAAGTTGAAGAATTTCTGCACCCCATGCGCCAGAAACAACAGTCCCGCGACGATGCGCAGCAGCGCATAGGCCTGTTCGCCAAAACCATCGAGAAATTTCATGATCGGACCCCTCCTCATCATTGTCGAGGTGGGCAGGCTAGCCGATTTTCTTGCCCGCGCGAGATTATTTTGCATCCCATGTCACACCCGCCGATCGTGTCTCGTCATGTCGGTACAACCCCAGCAAGGAGACATGACATGACCGTCGTTACCGACCCTTTCGCCGCCGCGCCGCAGTTGATGAAACAGTGGATGGGCGTTTCCCTCGCGGTTCAGGACAGCCTTGAGCCGAGCCTGATCGAGCTGGTCAAAATTCGCGCCTCGATCCTCAACGCCTGCGCCAATTGCATCAACATGCACACCATCGAAGCGCGCGCCAAGGGCGAGGCCGACCAGCGCCTCCATCTGCTCGCGGCGTGGCATGAAGCCCCCGTCTATACCCCGCGCGAACGCGCCGCGCTGGCGTGGACCGACGCCTTGACCCGCCTGTCGGAAGGCCACACACAGCAGGCCGCCAAGGACGGGCTCGAGGCGCATTTTACGGCGGAGGAACAGGTGAAGCTGACGCTGATGATCAACATCATCAATGGCTGGAACCGCATCGCGGTCGGCTTTGACCTGTGGCTCGACGTTCCGGCCGCCAAAGCGGCCTGATGACCGGGCCGGGCTCCCATACAGCGGCAGACGCGGCGGACAGTTTCGACCCGCTGCGCCCGCTGCTCACCCGCGTCGCGTACCGTATGCTCGGCTCGGTCGCCGATGCAGAGGATGTCGTGCAGGATGCCTTCATCCGCTGGCTCGGCACCGACCGGGGCGCAGTCCGCGAGCCCGCGGCGTTTCTGCGCCGCACGGTCACCCGGCTGTGTCTCGATCAGATCAAATCGGCGCGCCGTAGCCGCGAGACCTATATCGGCCCCTGGCTCCCCGATCCGCTGGTCGAGGAGGAAGCGGACGACGATGTCACGCTACCGCTGATGCTCGCGCTCGAACGGCTCTCCCCGCTCGAACGCGCCGCCTTCCTCCTCCACGACGTGTTCGGCGTCGGTTTTGACGAGGTGGCGAAGACGATCGACCGCGATCTCGCGGCAACACGCCAGCTCGCGGCGCGCGCCCGCTCGCATGTTCGCGAGGCGCGCCCGCGCTACAAGCTGGAGAAGGAGCAGGGGCTGCGCATCGCCAACGCCTTCTTCGAAGCGTCGCGCAGCGGTGATATGGCGGCGCTTGGCGCGATGCTCGCCGCCGACGTCGGCATGTGGGCCGATGGCGGCGGCAAGCGGCCCGCCGCCGCGATCCCCATCCTGGGCAAGGCGCTGGTTCTGAAAGTGCATCGCAGCGTCGCGGTGCTGCTGCGCAAATATGGCTCGACGCTGGTCCACACAGGCATGATCAACGGCCTGCCAGGCATTGTGACGCGCGAGGCCGACGGCGAACTGCAAACGACGGCGCTCGAACTCGAGGACGGCAAGATCGTCGGCATCTATGTGATGCGCAATCCCGACAAGCTGGCGCATGTGCATTGAGGGTGGTCGGCGGCTACCGATGCGACCTTCAGCGATCCTCCCCCAACGGGGGAGGGGGACCACCCGAAGGGTGGTGGAGGGGCACAGGAAGTTTGCGCAGCGCTGAGCTGAAAATGCGGATCTTTTCCAAGAACCCACTGGAGGCCCACCTCCTCACCGGCAAGGCAAACCGCCGGTACCCCTCCACCAGCTTCGCTGGTCCCCCTCCCCGTTCCGGGGAGGATCGGTGACGTCCGCGCCCCACCTCAAAGCAACCCAGCCGGAACCGGAAAAAACGCTGTCCTACATTCCCGCGCCGCGGTAGCGGATGCGTATGACCTCCAACGATCATCCAGCAGGGGTGCGCGCTCCCCTGACAACGCGAATTGCGAGGGAAGTTGCGCGGTTTCCCCCCATTTTCCTGCCGGGAAATCTTGCATGCTAAGCGTCGAAGCCCACGCCGCAACCCCCTGGCCCGATGCGCTCGATTGGGAAGAGCGCGCCGCGGAAGCGGTCGCCGCCGCGCTCGCGCTGACGCCTTACGCAGCGCTCGCTAACGCAGCGCCGCTGGTTGAGGTCGCGGTGCGACTGACCGACGATGCCGAGGTTCAGACGCTCAACCGCGATTTCCGCGGCAAGGACAAGCCGACGAACGTGCTGTCCTTTCCGCAGGTTCAGGACGATCTGCTCGAAGGCCTCGCCAACAGCGACGACGGCGAAATCCTGCTCGGCGACATCGTGCTGGCGCGCGAAACCTGCGTGCGCGAGGCGGACGAGAAGGGGATTTCGATCGCCGACCATGCAACGCATCTGATCATCCATGGCACGCTCCATCTGGTCGGGTACGACCATATGGATGACGCAAGCGCCGGGGCAATGGAGGCATTGGAGGTGAAAGCGCTTGCATCGCTGGGCATCGCCAATCCATATGCGGATCAGGATTAACTAAGGAACCACGACCTATATGCCCGACGACCAGGGGTCTTCGAACCGATCGGAAGAGGACAGTAGTAGGTCCGGACTGCTGTCCGGACTGAGGAATCTGCTGTTCGGCGGCGACAAGGAACCGTCGCTGCGCGAGCAGATCGAAGAGGTCATCGACGAGGCCGAAGAAGAGGGGCACGACCGGCGCGGCAGCAATATCGTCGGCGACCTGTCGCCGATCGAGCGCAAGATGCTGCGCAACCTGCTCCATTTTGGCGAGCAGACGGTCGATGACGTGGCGGTGCCGCGCGCCGACATCATCGCCATCCCCGAAAGCGCCAGCTTTGCCGACATCGTCGCGCAATTTGCCGAGGCGGGGCACAGCCGCCTGCCGGTTTATCGCGAAAACCTGGACGAAGTGGTCGGCATGATCCACGTCAAGGACGTGTTTGCGGTGCTGGCCGAGGGACGCTCGCCGCCGCCGCTGATCGACCTCATCCGCCAGCCGCTCTATGTGCCGCAGTCGATGGGGGTGCTCGACCTGCTCGCCGAAATGCGCGCCAGGCGTACCCATCTGGCGATCGTCATCGACGAATATTCGGGCACCGAAGGGCTGCTGACGATCGAGGATCTGGTCGAGGAAATCGTGGGCGAGATCGAGGACGAGCATGACGACGAGCCGACCGCATTGTTCGCGCCCGGCGCGGACGGCTGCTGGGATGCCGATGCGCGCGCCGAACTCGACGATGTGGGCGAGGCGATCGACCCGCGGCTTGCCGACGTCGAAGAAGATGTCGATACGCTCGGCGGTCTCGCCGCGGTCCTGGCCGGCCACGTTCCCGAGGTGGGGGAGCTTCTGCTCCATCCCAGCGGCTGGCGCATCGAAGTGACCGAAGCCGACGAACGCCGCGTCCACCGTGTGCGGCTGCATCCGCCGATCGTCGTCGATCTGGAAGCGTCGTCCGAAACGGGAGAGTAGCGCCGGTGCATCAACCCGGCTTGATCACGCAAACGGTTTCTTTTGGTGGCTAATACGCGCTAATCGTCGATGTTGACGACATTGTATTTCAGCGCTTCCTTGCGCGTCAGGCAGCGCCGCGTCGAACGATCGCTGCCCGTCGCGACCGCCTTTTGCCGGTACATGATATCGGACAACAGATCGCGCGACACGTCGAGGCGAATGAGCAGGTCATTGTCCTCGGTCGCCATCAGCGCCGCTTCGCGTTCGACGTCGCTGATCAGCTCGGTCGTGGATTCGGTGCCCAGCGCGACGCTCGACTGGATGGTGTCCTTGTCGCCGGTCATCGTGAACATATGGACCATGAAATGGCCGCCCGGATCGATCGTCCGCGCGCGGCCCCCCATGAAGACGAAATTGCACGCGCTGAAACAGGTCCATCCCGACGGGATGCGCGTGACCATTTGCCGCTCTTTGCTGAATTTGCGGATCAGCAGGCCCGCGGCATTGCCGGCGCGGGCATCGCCGCCGGGCGAGCGGATCCAGATTTCGCTGATCGAGGGATTGTCGGTCAGCACTTTTTCCAGCCGCGCCGGAAGCTCGCTATCGACGCGGCCTTCCGCCAGCAGAACCAGCTCGCCGCTGCGCTTGAACGGGGTCAGGACCATCGTCTTGTAATCCGACCAATTGGGTTTGGCGGGGCAGGTCGGGTTGTCGGGGTCCATGCCCGGCGGCGTTGCCGCAGTGCACGCCAGCAACGCAGCGATGGCGGTGACCGATTTGACCCAGTTGCGCATGTCGCCCCTCCCAATCCGGCGCCGACTCTAATCCACCGCCGACGCCAGAACAATAAGGTCGCATGGCGGCACGATGGTATGACCGGTGTCACTGACCAAGCTTGTGGGGTCAGCTATTCCGGCCTAGCCTTTGCGATACCGGGGTAGGGGACAGGACATGCGGACCAGATTGCGGCAAAACTCGGCGCTGGTCGTCGTTGGGGCCGTTTTACTGTCCAGCAGCGCGGTGGCCGCCGCGTGGCAGGATACGCCGCGGCCGGGGGAAGGTGACAAAGCCTATGTGCCGCCAGCGGTCGCCGAACCGCCGTTGCCTGCATTGCCCGCCAGGCCGACGCTCGATACCGACAGCTACCCCGATTGCCGCGAAGATTATCGCAAGAAGAAAGAGCCGTTCGACCAGGCGGAGGCGATCAATCGCTGTACGGTCGCGATCGATACCTATTATCGCCAGACGATGCTGCCCTATCGCCAGGCGATGATCGGCTATCAGGATACACTGTCGGCGCTCTATTCGACCAAGGTCGGCGCCAACAAACGCTATTCGGCGGACACTCAATATCGTTTCTTCCAGACCGTCATGGCCGAACATGCGGCGTCGAATCCCGATGGGGCGAATCTGGCGGCCTATCGCGGCATCGAGGCGCAATATCAGACCGATCGCGCCTATCTTGCCGACCGCTTCTGCTTCAACACCGGCTGCAACGGCTATCCGGCGCCTGCGCCGATTGTTCAGGCGGTCGCGCCCGAAAACGCAGACAAACCCGCGAAGAAAAAGGGCGACGCGGCGAAGCGCGCCGATGGCGCCAATCCCGACAAAAAATGCAAGCGCGCGCGCAAACGCGGCGGCGCGATCGGCGGATTGATCGGCGGGGTAGCGGGCAATGCGGTCGGGTTGAACGGCATCGGTACCGCGGTGTCGGGCCTGTTCGGCGCCGTGCTTGTCGCTGAGATCGCGTGCCAGCTTGACGAAAATGAGCAGAAGGTCGCCGCCGACGCCACGGTTGCGGTGACCAAGCAGGAAGAGGTCGGCGCCACCGCCAAATGGACCAGCCCGACGCGTGAAGGGGTGGCGGGGTCGTCGACGATCACCGCGCTCAACACCGAACCCAATGGGAGCAAGTGCCTGTCGATCACCGACATCGCGATCGTCGAGGGCGAGGAAACGCGCGTGGCAAAGCGGATGTGCCGCTCGAAACCGGGCGGACCGTACAGCATCATGGCCTGACGGCGGCGTTGCGTTTGCTCCGCGACGGGACTAGCGCAAGCGAAATGGACGTTTCCGACCTGCGTATTGCCCTGTTCAGCGGCAACTATAACATGACCACCGACGGTGCGAACAAGGCGCTGAACCGTCTGGTTGGTTATCTGCTCGCGCATGGCGCCGCAGTGCGCGTCTATTCGCCGACCGTCGCAAACCCCGATTTCGAGCCGACCGGCGATCTGGTCAGCGTGCCGTCGTTCGCGATTCCCGGGCGCAGCGAGTATCGCATCCCGGTGAGCTTTTCGTCGCGGGTGCGGCAGGACATCACCGCATTTGCGCCCAATGTGCTGCATATTTCCAGCCCCGACCGCGTGTCGCGGCAAGCGGCGGCGTGGGCGCGGCGGCGGCGCCTGCCGGTTGCCTGTTCGGTCCACACGCGCTTCGAAACCTATTTTCGATACTATAATCTCTCGTTCCTCGAGCCGGTGATCGTCGCCTGGCTGCGCAAGCTTTACCGCAAATGCGATGCGCTGATCGCGCCGTCGGAAAGTTTTGCGCAGGTGCTACGCGACCAGCGGATGAACTATGATATCGGCATCTGGACGCGCGGGGTCGAGCAGGATGTGTTCAACCCCGGTCGCCGCGATATGGACTGGCGCCGCGCGCTCGGGATCGACGACGATGTTCCCGCGATCGCGTTCCTCGGGCGACTGGTGATGGAAAAGGGGCTCGACGTGTTCGCCGACGCCATCGACGTCTTGGCGCGGCGCGGGGTGCCGCACCGCGTCGTCGTGATCGGCGAGGGGCCGGCGGGCGAATGGTTCGAATCGCGGCTGCCGAATGCCAGTTTTATTGGGTTTCAGGGGGGCGTCGATCTCGCGCGGGCGCTGGCATCATGTGACATTTTCTTCAACCCGTCGGTCACCGAAACCTTCGGCAACGTGACGCTGGAGGCGATGGCGTGCGGACTGCCCGTGGTTGCCGCGCGCGCGACGGGAAGCGCCAGCATCGTCAAGCATGGCCGAACCGGCTATCTTGTCCCTCCCGGATCGATCACCGGCTTTGCCGATCACCTCCAACGCTATTGCCGCGACCTGCAACTGCGCGCCGATCATGGCGCCGCGGCGGTGACGGAAAGCGGTGCTTATCAATGGGACGCGATCAACCGGGCGGTCGCCGACACCTATCTGCGCCTGATCCGCCAGAAACAGCGGCGCGGGGGCTGAGCGTCCGATGGCCGGTGACTTGTTCGGCGGCGATGCGCCGGTCCAGCGCGAGGGCGCCGCGACCGGTTCGATGCCGCTCGCCGAACGCTTGCGCCCACGCACCTTGGCCGACGTCGTCGGGCAGGAGCATCTGACCGGGCCGGATGGCACGATCGGGCGCATGGTGGCGGCGGGACAATTGTCGTCGATCATCCTGTGGGGACCACCGGGGACCGGCAAGACGACGATCGCGCGGCTGCTTGCCGAAGCGGTGGGCATGCGCTTTTCGGCGCTCTCGGCGGTGTTTTCCGGGGTTGCCGATCTGCGAACGGCCTTTGCCGATGCCGAAAAAATGGCGGCGGCGGGCAAACGAACCTTGCTGTTCGTTGACGAAATCCATCGCTTCAATCGTGCCCAGCAGGACGGGTTCCTTCCCTATGTCGAGCGCGGGACGGTGGTGCTGGTCGGCGCGACGACCGAGAACCCCAGCTTTGCGCTGAACGCCGCGCTGTTGTCGCGGGCGCAGGTGCTGGTGCTGAACCGGCTGGGCGAGGATGCGCTGGCGCTGCTGGTCGCGCGCGCCGAAGCGGAAGTCGGACGCGGTCTGCCGGTCACCGACGATGCGAAGGTCGCCTTGATCGCGAGCGCCGACGGCGACGGGCGTTTCCTGCTCAATCAGGTCGAGACGCTGTTTGCGACCGCGATCCCCGATCCACTCGATCCCGCCGAGCTTGCGCAGTTCCTTCACCGCCGGATGCCGGTCTATGACAAGGACCGCGACGGTCACTACAATCTGATTTCGGCGCTGCACAAGGCGCTGCGCGGATCCGATCCGCAGGCGTCGCTCTACTATCTCGCGCGGATGCTGGTGGCGGGCGAGGAGCCGCTTTACGTGCTGCGGCGGCTGGTGCGCTTTGCCAGCGAGGACATCGGCTTGGCCGATCCGCAGGCGCTGGTGCAATGCCTGGCCGCCAAGGACGCCTATCAGTTTCTGGGCTCACCCGAGGGCGAGCTCGCGATCGTGCAGGCGTGCCTCTACCTCGCCACCGCGCCCAAATCGAACGCCGCCTATGCGGCGCAGAAGGCGGCGTTCGCATCGGCGCGCGATACCGGATCGCTCGCGCCGCCGGCGAACATCCTCAACGCTCCGACCAAGCTGATGAAGGACTTGGGGTATGGCGCGGGCTACGCCTATGACCATGATGCTCCCGACGGCTTTTCGGGCGCCGACTATTGGCCCGACGGGATGAGCGCGCAGATCTATTATCAGCCGACCGATCGCGGGTTCGAAAAGCGGATCGCCGAACGCATCGCCTGGTGGGACGACCAACGCCGGACGCGGCGCGACGGATGAGCGGCGCCGCCTGACCTATTCGAACGGCGGATAACGCTCGAACGTCGGCAGGCCGTCCAGCTTTTCCATCCACCCGATCCGCTCGGCGGTCTGGATCTGCACCTGTGCCGGGATCAGACCGGGATCGTCGAGCGTCGCGGACTGCACATCGATCTGGCCCGGAAAAATGGCTTCGCTGGTATAAAACAGCCCCGTACCGCATTCGCCGCAGAAATGGCGCCGCCCATGTTCGGATGACGCATAGATTTTGGGTGTTCCGGTGATTTCGATCTCGTCCTGATTGACCAGCGCCCACCCGACCATCGGCGCGCCTGCATGGCGGCGGCAATCGCTGCAATGGCACAAAGCATGATGCTGCACCGCGGTCGACATCGAATAGCGGATCGCACCGCAATGGCATTGGCCGCTGGCACGGGGAATCTGCCCTGACATTTTGCTCTCCTCGGACTGTTGATTTGGAACATAACATAAACAAACTCCCGATCACAATAGTCTTTATGAGTCTTACCGAACCGCAAAACTCCCCGATTTACGCGATCTTAATCGAGCCAGCGTAGTTAACACCGCTCCATGATCTCGATTTTTCCCCTGCAGCTGCGGTCCGATCTCGGGGACTTCCTAAAAAACTGGCAGAGCGTGTCCACAAAGGAGGAACTGGTAGCGGCGATCGTTACCGCTTCGCTTGCGGCATTGATGTTTGCGAGTCTGGGTCTGTTGTGGTTTGCCGCGAATGTGGATATCGCTCCCGGCATTTGGCGCCTGCCGATCATCTTCTTCTCGGCGGTGCTGACATTCTATTATAGCACAGTAAGGTTTCGACCCGCCATCGCGACCGGGTTGGGTTTCGTTCTTGCATTGCAACTCGGTAGCTTTCTTGGTGCCGCAAACGGCTACCTTGTATATTCTGCCGGCGCTGAGTTTCCCCTTATTGACGCGCAGCTATACGCCATCGACCAGTGGATTGGCTTCGATTGGCTGACCATGATGCGCATATTTGGCGATCACCCAATGCTCGTGAAGCTGACGCAGGTGGCTTATGATCTTGCCGCGGTGCAGATCGCCGCTGCGCTTCCGTTACTTGTCCTCGCCGGTCAGAACGATCGCCTAATGAAGCTCGTGTCGGCCCAATTGATCGCTCTCGTCATCATACACATTGTGTCGATTTTCGCTCCTGCGATCGGAGCCTATGGCTATCTCGGGCTGACAGCTGCGGATCATCCCGGGATTATACTGACGTCCGAAGGGCACACGGCGGTGCAGGTGCTGCAGTTGCGGACCGGCGCGCTATTCCACATGGACGAAGCACGGATGATGGGACTGCTGACATTTCCCAGCTTTCACACGGTATTGGCCATCCAGTCCGCCTGGAGTTTCTGGCAACTCGGCATGCTCCGCTGGCCCGCCGCCATTTTCAGTATGTTCGTTTGGGTGGGCACGCTATTTCACGGGAGCCATCACCTGATCGATACCATTGCTGGCGCGGCGGTTGCCATCTTTTCGATTTACGCCGCGATTAAGGCGACCGCCACGGTCCAGCGTCAATTATATGGCGAAGCATCGGTCATTCAGTCACCCAAATCGACCTGATGTGCCGCGGCCCAGGCCTGGTACTGCCCGCGCGGGTTCGATGTCGGCTGGCCGAGGATCGCGGGCATGTCGGCGCGCAGGGCGCCGAGGTCGAGTGAGCGGATCATTGCCTTGACCGGGCCGACCCCGGCGGGGGTGATCGACAGGCGTTCGATGCCGAGGCCGAGCAGCGCCATCGCCTCGAGCGGACGCCCGCCCATCTCGCCGCACACGCCCAGCGCGACCTTGGTCCCCGCCACTGTCCGCACGACGCGCGCCAGATAGCGCATGACGATCGGCGACAGCCAGTCATAGCGTTCGGCGAGGCGCGGATGGGCGCGGTCGGCGGCGAACAGGAACTGGGTCAGGTCATTGGTGCCGATCGACAGAAAGTCGAGGTGCGGCAGCATCAGGTCAAGCGTTTCGAGCAGCCCCGGGACTTCGAGCATCGCCCCATAACGGATCGCGACCGGCAGCTTCTTGTTGTGTTGCGCTAGCCATGCCCGCTGCCCGACGAACAGGTTGCGCGCGGCCTCATATTCCCAGGGCTCGGACACCATCGGGAACATGACGTTGAGCGTGCGTCCGGCAGCCGCCTCCATCAGCGCGCGCGCCTGGACCTTGAGCAATCCTTCGCGTTCGAGCGCGAGGCGCAGCGCGCGCCAGCCCATCGCGGGATTTTCCTCCTGCGCGTTGCCATCGACATTCATATACGGCAGCGCCTTGTCGCCGCCGATGTCGACGGTGCGAAAGATGACGGGCCGGTCGCCCGCGGCGTCGAGCACGTCGCGGTATAGGCGTTGCTGGCGATCGCGCGACGGCAGCGTTGCCGACACGAGGAACTGGAATTCGGTGCGGAAGAGGCCGATGCCCCGCGCCCCGGTCAGGTCAAGCGCCGCGACATCTTCGCGAAGGCCCGCGTTGATCATCAGCTCGATCGGCACGCCATCCTTGGTGACTGCAGGCAGGTCGCGCAGCGACGCAAGGTTGGCGCGGCGCTTCTGCGAAATATTCAGCTTGGCGTCGAATGCATCCTGCACCGCTTGCGTCGGACGGACGTGCAGCGTCCCCGCCGCGGCGTCGAGCAGCAGCAGATCGCCCTCGCGGATCGACGCGCGCACATCGCTGACCCGCCCGATCACCGGCACGCCCATGGCGCGCGCGACGATGATGACGTGCGCGGTCAGCGATCCTTCCTCGAGCACCACGCCTTTCAGACGGCGGCGATCATATTCGAGCAGTTCGGCGGGGCCAAGGTTGCGCGCGATCAGGATCGAATCCTGGCGCAGGCCCATCTGCGCCGCGGTACCCATCTGCCCCGACACGATGCGGATCAACCGGTTCGATAGATCCTCCAGATCGTGCATCCGGTCGCGCAGCAACGGATCGTCGATCTGGCGCATCCGCATCCGGGTGCGTTGCTGGACGCGTTCGATCGCCGCCTCGGCGGTCAGGCCGCTGTCGATCGCCTCGTTGATCCGCCGCGACCAGCCTTCGTCATAGGCGAACATCTTGTAGGTCTCGATGACCTCTTCATGTTCGCCGCCGACGCCGAAATCGGCCTGGCTGGCCATGCGGTCGATCTGTTCGCGCATCTTGTCGAACGCGGCATAAACGCGGTGGCGCTCGGCCTCGGTATCGTCGGCGACGGTGTGTTCGATGGTGATGCGCGGCTGGTGGAACACCGCGACCCCGGCGCCCATGCCGTCGACCAGTTTCTGCCCGCTCAGCCGCTGTGCCGACTGGTCGGCGGCGGCGGCGTCGATGCGCGCCGCGGTGTCGACGAGGTCGGCGTTGGTGATCAGTTCGGACAGCACCATCGCGACGGTCTGCAACGTCTCGATCTCGATATCGGCGTAACGGCGCGGGTCGGCGTGCTGGACGCAAAGAACGCCGACCGCGCGCTCGCGCCGAATGATCGGCACCCCGGCAAAACTGTGGAACAATTCTTCGCCGGTTTCGGGGCGATAGGAAAAGTCGGGATGCGCGGCGGCCTCGTCGAGGTTCAGCGTTTCGATCTGATCGGCGATCGTCCCGACCAGCCCTTCGCCAAGGCCGAGGCGGGTAACGTGCACGGCTTCCTGTTTCAGGCCGCGCGTCGCATAAAGTTCGAGCGCGCCGTCGCGCAGCAGATAGATCGAGCACACCTCGCTATCGAGGCACTCGCCGATGATCCCGACGACCTGGTTGAGCTTGCCTTGCGCGTTCGCGCGCGACGCCATCACCTCGTGCAGGCGGGTCAGGATGGTCCGCGCCGACTGGGCCGCGGTCGAAGGAGGGGGCGGAGCGTTGGTCATTCGCCCCCCTGCTAACAGATGGATGCGCCGAGCGCCATGACCCCTGCGCGTCGACGCGGCCAAACTATTCTTCGTTCGCGTGAACCGCGCTTCAGTTGGTCCCCGCAGGCGCGGTCGGCCCTTGCGCGGTACCCGGGGGCGTCCCGTTCGTGGTGGTGGCGCCAACCGGCGCCGGCGCGCTCATGATTGGCGGCGGCGGCGCATATTTGGCGTCCCAGGCTACGACGTCATATTGATAGCGCGCATAGGCCTCGTAGAAATCGTGGAACGGCTGATCGAGCCGCGCCAGATGCGTGGGCGCCTGTTCGATGACCTGTGCCGTCGGCGTCGATGACACCAGCTGCGCAATCTCATTGGCGCGCGTGCAGAAGGCCCGCTGTGCGGGCGGCTGCGCGAAATAGTTGAACAGCTGAGTCGACAGACGGTCGCGCGCGGCGGTGCCGTTGGTTTTCGTCTCCTTGCCCAGCTGGGTGATCACATTTTTCTCGCTCGACCGGATGATCTTGCCATGCGCCTTGATGATATTGTTGTACGCCGACACCAGCGTCGTTTCTTCCAGGCCGCGGCAGCCGATGGCGGCGACGTTCAGGCCGATCTTGAGCTGCCAGAAGGCGCGGTCGCCGGTGACATTGCTGTTCGCGGTGACGAAGCGTCCATCGACTCCGCGGCCCGGCAGGATTTGCGTCAGCGAGGCGTTGCCCGGCGGCAGCGGGCGCGGCGGTATCACGATTGTCACCGGGGGCGGGGGCGGGGGAGGCGGCGGCGGCGGGGGTGCCTTGGTACAAGCGGCAACACTCGCCAGCAAAGCTGCTACGATGATTTTCCGCGACATATTCATAATCCACTCCCCAACCGCGATACCATGCGGCGTCAACCCCGAGCGTGCAACGCGGCTTCGGCCTGTTGCACCAGAGACGCGACGATTTCGGCCACGCTCTCTTCTTCGGATACCATACCGACAGATTGCCCTGCCATTAACGAACCGTTTTCGACGTCGCCATCGATGACCGCGCGGCGCAGCGCGCCCGCCCAATAATGCTCGATTTCCAGCTGCGCCTGCATCATGTCGACTTCGCCAGCGTCCAACTTGTTGGCGACTTCGCGCTGCTTGGCGGTGAACGCCTCGGTCCCGGCATTTTTGAGTGCGCGCACGGGGATCACCGGCAGGCGCGGATCGATCTGGACGCTGGCGACGGCTTCGCGCGCCGACGCCCGCATGAACGCTTTTTTGAAATTGGGGTGCGCGATGCTTTCGGTGGCGCACACGAAGCGGGTGCCGAGCTGGACGCCCGAGGCGCCCATTTCCAGATAGGCGGCGATCGCTTCGCCGCGGCCGATGCCCCCGGCGACGAAAATCGGCACCTCGTCCGCCAGCGACGGCAGGATTTCCTGCGCCAGCACGCTGGTCGACACCGGTCCGATGTGGCCGCCGGCCTCCATCCCCTCGATCACCAGCGCATCGACTCCCGACCGGACGAGTTTCTTCGCCAGCGCCAGCGTCGGCGCGAAGCAGATAACCTTGGCGCCCGAAGCCTTGATCGCTTCCAGACTGCCCTTCGGCGGCAGGCCGCCGGCCAGCACGACATGGCCGACGCCATGTCTGGCGCAGACGTCGATCAGCTCGAACAATTGCGGATGCATGGTGATCAGGTTGACGCCAAACGGCTTGGTCGCCAGCGCCTTGGTCGCAGCGATTTCGGTGTCGAGCAGTTCGGGGGTCATCGCGCCGCAAGCGATCACCCCGAACCCGCCCGCGTTGCTGATCGCGCTGACCAGATGGCGTTCGGAAACCCAGCTCATCGCGCCGCACAGGATGGCATAGTCGCTGCCGAGCAGATCGGTCCCGCGCGCCATCAGATCGTTCATTTTGCTCATTGAGGCTGCCTTTGCCAGCACTGGGACTCGCGCGCAATCCCCCGCGACGTAGCGGCCATCGGCCCGTCGCATGTCGGAATCCGTTTGGCGCGACAACCGAACCTTTCGGCGCAGAAAGCAAATCAATCATTGTCAACTAAATCACTTGGCATATGCTGAGACGGCGAATCCACCAGGGAAAGGAAATCATATGAGCACGGACGAGGAGACCGCCAAAGGCGGGTCCGACCAGGTGCCGCGCGCCATTCAGACGGTGCTCGACGCGCTGGACAAGCTGAAGTTCGGTGCCATCCAGCTGACCGTCCACGAAGGGCGGCTGGTGCAGGTCGATGTGACCGAACGGCACCGCTACCCCAACTAAGATCACACACTCCCAAGAGGGACTCTCCCCTCATCCTGCCGCAGACCGGACCACCGGATGTGGCAATTTTCTTTGCAACAGGAAATTGTCATGACCGCAAAATACCCGTCCGTCCGCCGCCGTGTGCAGGCGTCGTCGCTAACCCTTTCGCTGCTTCTGGCGGTTGCCGCCACGCCCGCTGCGGCCGAAGAAGTGTCCGCAGCCAGCACAGCGGAAGAGGCGTCCGCTACTGCGCAGATCGACGACGACGTCAGCCGCGGCGACATCATCATCGTCACCGCGCGACGCCGTCAGGAAACCGCGCAGGAAGTCCCGGTGGCCATCTCGGTCATCCGCGGCGATTCGATCGAGGCGACGGGCAATTTCAACGTCGTGAAGCTGCAGCAGCTCGCCCCGACGCTCCAGGTCTATACGACCAATCCGCGCAACACGTCGGTCAATATCCGCGGTATCGGGGTGCCTTACGGGCTGACGAGCGACGGGTTCGAACAGGGCGTCGGTATCTATGTCGATGATGTCTATAACTCGCGCGTCGCTGCGGCGACGTTCGATTTCCTCGACGTCGATCAGGTCGAAGTGCTGCGCGGGCCGCAAGGCACGCTCTATGGCAAGAACACTACGGCGGGCGCGATCAACATCACCACCAACCAGCCGACCTTCGATTTCGAGGGGCGGGCCGAGGTCAGCGTTGGCAATCTGAATTACCGCCAGGCGAAAGCCGCCGTTTCGGGGCCGCTGACCGACAAGATCGCGGCGCGCATCGCGATCGCCGCAACCAGCCGCCGTGGCACATTGTTCAACACCCGCACCGATCGCTGGATCAACGAACAGGACAATCTGGGTCTGCGCGGCCAGCTGTTGTTCCAGCCCAACGACGATCTGTCGATAACGCTGGCCGCCGACTACAGTCGGCAGGATCCCGAATGCTGCGGTACCGCCTTTGTCCGCGTCGGGCCGACGCAGCGCGCGCTCAGCCGCCAATATGACGCGATCATCGCCCGGCTGGCCGCGGCCAATCCCGGCTATAATTATGCCGTCCCCAGCCGCAATGTGTACGATCGGCTGACCGACATCGATGCCAGCCTGAGTGCCGGCAACAAGATTGGCGGCGCATCGCTGCGCGTCAAATGGGACGTCGGGCCTGGCACGTTGACGTCGATCACCGCGTGGCGCTTCTGGGACTGGCGACCGGAAAATGACCGCGACTTCACCGGCGCGTCGGTTGTGGCGCGGTCGCAAAATCCGTCGCAGCAGGACCAGTATAGCCAGGAGTTCCGCTATAATTACGAGGGCGACAAGGTCGATTTCGTGGTCGGCCTGTTCGGCTTCAAACAGCGCATCGATACGCAGGGGACCGAACAGCAGGGTATCGACGCAACGCGTTACAGTCTGGCGCCGTCGACCGACCCGAACAATGTCTATAACCGGCCCGACGTGCTCAACGGCCTGACCGCCAACAACACCCAGTTTTTGAAAGCGGACAGCGCGGCGCTATACGGGCAGGTGAGTTACAAGCTGAACCCGGAACTGACGATCCAGCCCGGCATCCGGGTCAATTACGACAAGAAGGAGGGCTTTTACCAGCGCATCGTCACCACCGGGGCTGGGCAAGTCATCGCCAGCTGCGCCCCGGCGGCGACCGCGGGCAACGCCGTCCTCACCGCGCAGTGCGGGGTCTATCAGCCGCAACTGACGCAGCCGTCGGTCAGCGACTGGAATTTCAGCTATGACCTGAACATCAACTACAAGGTCGCGCCCGACGTGCTCGCCTACGCGACTTATGCCAAAAGCTTCAAGACCGTCGGCATCAACCAGAACGGCCTGCCGCTCGACAGCAACAACCAGCCGGTGCTGAGCGCCAGCACCGTGAAGCCGGAATCGGTCAATCACTTCGAAATCGGGCTCAAGACGCAGTTCCTGAACCGTCTCGCGACGTTCAACCTCACCGCGTTCCGTACCGAGATCAAGAATTTCCAGGCGACGGTGAACGGTGGGCAATTCGGCACGGTGCGCGGCTATTTGGCCAATGCCGAAAAAGTGGTGTCGCAGGGCGTCGAGGCCGATTTCAAGATCCGGACCAGCGACCGGTTCACGGCATATGCCAACGCCGCCTACACCGACGCCAAATATAAAAGCTTCACCAACGCGCCATGCCCGCCCGAATTGTCGGGCGGAACATTCCAGCCCGCCAATGCGGCGCCGGATTATTCGCAGCCCGGCGTCCCCGGGGCGCTGAGCCCGCGGCAGTGCGACATTTCCGGGCAACGCCTGCCCGGCGTGTCGAAATGGGCCTTTTCCTATGGCGCGGAAACCAACCTTCCGGCGACGCTGCTGGCGAAGGACGGGCAGGTCTATCTGGGCGTCGACGGCAATTATCGCTCGCACTGGAATTCGAACGCGTCGCCGTCGATCTATACCGATGTAAAGGGCTACGCGCTGACCAACTTCCGCGTCGGTTTCCGCGCCGACGGCTTCGATGTCTTTGGCTGGGTGCGCAATGCGTTCGACGTCGATTATATCGAAACGCTCCAGGTCGCGCCGGGGAACGTCGGATTGATAGCCGGTCAGCCGGGCGACCCGCGGACCTGGGGAGGCACGGTCAAGTTCAGTTTCTGATCCGGCCCATTCGCCGGATATGGAGAAGGGGGCGCTCCGCAGGGAGCGTCCCCTTTTCATGTCAGCGCAATATCAGCGCTGCTGCTGGTTGCCGCGGTCCTGATCGGTCCGCTGACCGCCCTGCTGGCGATCCTGGCCGCCATCCTGCTGTTGCTGCTGCTGTTTGCGACGCTGTTCCTCGTCGCGCTGCTGCTGCTCATTGGGGTTCTGGTTAGCCACTTTCTCTCTCCATATCGTCGTCCATTGCGTAGGCGACATGGGGTCAACTCATTGACTCGACGCGATGTTGCGTGGCGCCGCGCGCCATCCGCCGGGCCGTGGCGGCGGCGCGACCAATGCCGCATCGCGGGGCAACTACGGTCGGTTTAATCGGTTCGTTCAATGACTGAATTCAGCTTATTCGGTTATGTCGATTGGAGGGTGCGGCCTATCCTTCCCCCTCAAGGCGAAAGGATGTCCCCATCGACTCGCGGCCGATCAGCATTGAAACGCGCGCGGCGACCATCATGTCGTCCGTCCGTCATGCGCCCGTCACGCTGCCGCGCCACCCTTATCCAATAAAAAACCCCAAAGGAGAGACTGTATGAACGATCAGACCCCCATCGACGCCGCGGGTGGATGCCCGGTCCACCAGGGCGGCGTGCGCTCGCTGCTGGGCCGGACCAACAAGGACTGGTGGCCCGAAATGCTGGCGACCGAAATCCTCAACCCCAATGGTCCGTCGAACCCGATGGGCGATGATTTCGATTATTCGAAGGCGTTCGCTCTGCTCGACTATCAGGCGCTGAAGGCCGACCTGACCGCGTTGATGACCGACAGCCAGCCGTGGTGGCCCGCCGACTATGGCCATTATGGTCCGTTCTTCATCCGCATGGCGTGGCACGCTGCGGGCACCTATCGCACCGCCGACGGGCGCGGCGGCGCCAACAGCGGGCAGCAGCGTTTTGCGCCGCTCGACAGCTGGCCCGACAATGGCAATCTCGACAAGGCGCGTCGCCTGCTTTGGCCGATCAAGCAGAAATATGGCAATAAGATCAGCTGGGCCGACCTGTTCATCCTGACCGGCAATGTCGCGATCGAAAGCATGGGCGGCCCGGTATTCGGCTTCGGCGGCGGTCGCGCCGACGTCTATGAACCCGAGCGTGACATTTACTGGGGCAGCGAGGACAAATGGGTCAACCAGGGCGTCCAGACGCGCATCGCGCCCGAACATGGTATGCACGAACTCGAAGGTCCGCTCGCCGCGATCCAGATGGGGCTCATCTACGTCAATCCCGAAGGGCCGCAGGGCAATCCGCATGATGACGAGGGCATGGCGCGCGACATGAAGGAAACCTTTGCGCGCATGGCAATGGACGCCGAGGAAGTGGTCGCGCTCACCGCGGGCGGTCATACCTTTGGCAAGGCGCACGGTAATGGCGACGCGTCGCTGCTGGGTGCGGCGCCGTCGGGTGGCGATCTTGCGGCGCAGGGCTTTGGCTGGGTCAGCACGCACGAAAGCGGCGGCATCGGCGAGCATACGGTGACCAGCGGCATCGAAGGCGCGTGGACGAACACGCCGCGCGAATGGACCGAGAATTATTTCCGCCTGCTGTTCGACTATGACTATGAGCTGGTGAAATCGCCCGCGGGCGCCAACCAGTGGCAGCCGATCAACCAGAAAGAAGAGGATATGGCCCCGGCGGCATGGGATCCGAATATCAAGGTTCCCACGATGATGACCACCGCGGACATGGCGTTGAAGCGCGATCCCGAATTTCGCGCGATCAGCGAGCGCTTCCGCAACGATCATGAAGCGTTCAAGGACGCGTTTGCGCGCGCCTGGTTCAAGCTGTGTCACCGCGATATGGGGCCGAAGGTCCGTTACCTCGGCCCCGAAGTCCCCGCCGAAGACCTGATCTGGCAGGATCCGATCCCCGCCGGCACCATGCCGTCGGACGCCGAAGTGGCCGCGGTGAAGGACAAGATCGCAAATAGCGGTCTGACCGTCAGCCAGCTGATCAAGACCGCCTGGGCGTCGGCCAGCACCTATCGCAAGTCCGACCACCGCGGCGGTGCCAATGGCGCGCGCGTGCGTCTGGCGCCGCAAAAGGATTGGGAGGTCAACGAGCCCGCGATGCTGGCCAAGGTGCTCGCAACGCTCGACGGGCTGCGCGGCAATCTGTCGATCGCCGATGCGATCGTACTGGGCGGCGTGGTCGGGCTGGAAAAGGCGATCAGGGATGCGGGTTTCAGCGTCGCCGTGCCGTTTGTCGGTGGTCGCGGGGATGCGACCGCCGAACAGACCGACGCGGCCAGCTTCGATGTGATGGAGCCCGAAGCCGATGCGTTCCGCAACTATCTGGGCAAGAAGAAGCTCGCGGTGAAGACCGAGGAAATGATGCTCGATCGCGCATCGCTGCTCGGCCTGTCGGTCCCCGAAATGACCGTGCTGATCGGCGGCCTGCGCGTGCTGGGTGCAAACCATGGCGAACGCGGGCATGGCCACTTCACCAAGCGTTCGGGCCAGCTGACCAACGACTTTTTCGTCAACCTGCTGGACATGACCAATGTCTGGAAGGCGGTCGATGGGTCGGACGATCAGGAATATGTCGCGACCGATCGCGCGGGCGGCGGCGAGACATGGCGCGCGACCCGCGCCGACCTGATCTTTGGGTCCAATTCCGAACTGCGTGCGGTGGCCGAGGTCTATGCGCAGTCCGACAATGGCGAAAAGTTCGTGAAGGACTTCGTCAAGGCATGGACCAAGGTGATGAACGCCGACCGTTTCGACCTCGCCTGATCGGCATCAGCCGAACAGACGACGGGTCGCGGACCCGCCCCCGGGGACATGGGCCTGGGGGCGGGTCTTTTTTTTAGAGAGCGCGCCTTGTGTAAGTCAGTCCGGACGCGGCGCCGACGGGGCCGCCGCCGACCGCAAATAACCTGCTTATTGCCGATAGAAGAGGTAGGCCGCGACAATCGCCGCAACCAGAATTCCGCGCAGGATCAAACCGTTGCGCAGCGAATGGCCTTCCAGATAGGCCTGCAAGTCGGCCGGTATCGGCATTGGCAGCGTCGGTGACACATCGGCGCCGCCCGTGTTGCCGACGGGAACCCAGCCCGCCAGGTGAAACGGCCCGGCGCCGATCAACCGGACGAGCTGGCCGCGCGCCTCCTTGGCGTCCGACCGCTTCAGTGCGAGCCGCAGCATGTGATAATGGGTTTTGACATGGGTAGCATAAGAGCGCTGCCCCAGAATATGGGCGCGCTCCAGATGATGCATGGCCGCCGTGAAGTCACCCGCCGCTTCGGCGGCCCGTGCAGACGCCATTTCACTGGCAAACGCCGCCTTGAGCGCCGATTTCATAACGATGATCTCCCCAGCAGGTCGGCGGGCGTTACCATAATCCAGCCTTTATGAACGAGCGGCGATCCGGCCTAGTACATGGCGTGGGCGATTATTCAGCGCTTTGGTGCCGCCTTGCCCCTGCATCCCCGCGACGCGAAAGGACACGCGCATTTGCCGATCTTTTGCCCAACGATGTTAACAATGTCAATTTTGACTTGACGGCGTTTTGCGCTTGTTTCAATGTTGACGACGACAACATGGCCAGTCGAAGGAACGCCGACATGCGAACGCTGCTTTATGCGATCGGCCCGATGCTGTTCGACTCGCTCGGGGTCATCGTCTTTGCCGTGCTTCTGGCCGTCGGCGCGGGGATTGTTGCCGCAACGATTGCCGGGACGTTCGTCGCCGTCGCGGTTGTCGGATATGAATTGGCGCGCGGACGCAAGGTCGCGGCGCTGCAATGGATCAGCCTGGCGTCGGTGCTTCTCGCCGCCGCGGCGACTTTGTTCACCGGCGATCCGCGCTTCGTGATGGCAAAGCCGACCATCGTCTATCTGATCGTCGGGACGGTCATGCTCCGCAAAGGCTGGCTCAACCGCTACATTCCCCCGGCGCAGCTCGCGATCGTCGGCGATGTGATGGATCGCTTCGGCTTGATCTGGGCGGCGATGATGTTCGCCAGTGCGGCGCTCAATCTGGCCGTCGCGGTGTTTTTCACCGCCTGGTGGCCGCTGTTCATCGGGATATTCCCGCTGGCGTCGAAGTTCGGCCTGTTCGCCATCCACATCGCGGTGGTGCACGTCGTCATGCAGGCAAGGCTGCGGCGGATGGCAGGCGGCGAATTGTAACCATTGGCGGCAGAATAAGAGGTACCCAAATCCGTTCGCCCTGAGCCTGTCGAAGCACCATTCTCTTCTTCCGCGTTGCAAAAGAAGAAGAGCCCTTCGACAGGCTCAGGGCGAACGGACGATGGGGTCGTAGGCGGGTTTAGTCGGCGTCGAGCCCATAGGCCGTGTGCAGCACGCGCACCGCGAGTTCGGTTTCATCCTCGTCGATCAGCACGCTGACCTTGATCTCGCTGGTCGAGATCGCCTGGATGTTGATGCCGCGGTCGGCGAGCGCGCGGAACATCGTGCTCGCAACGCCCGCATGACTTTTCATGCCGACGCCGACGACGCTGATCTTGGCGACCTTGTCGTCGCTGATAATGCGGTTGAACCCGATCTTTTCCTTCGCCGCTTCGAGCAGGTCGATCGAGCGGAGCAGATCGGTTGCTGGAACGGTGAAGGTCACGTCGGTCTCGCCCTTGTCGCGGCCGACGTTCTGGATGATCATATCGACGTTGATCCCGGCAGCCGCGAGCGGGCCAAAGATGTTGGCAACGCCGCCCGGACGGTCGGGTACGCGCGTGATGATGACCTTCGCTTCATTCTTGTCATGGGCGATGCCGGTGATCAGCTGCCGTTCCATCTGATGTTCCTCTATTTCCTCGTCGCTGACGATCATCGTGCCTTTTTTGGGAGCTTCGTCGCCCTCGACGAAGCTCGAGAGCACTTGCACACGCACGCCCTCTTTCATCGCCAGCCCGACCGAGCGGGTCTGCAGCACCTTGGCGCCGACGCTCGCGAGTTCGAGCATTTCCTCATAGGTGACATAGTCGAGCTTGCGCGCCCGCGCGACGATGCGCGGGTCGGTGGTATATACGCCGTCGACGTCGGTGTAGATGTCGCAGCGATCGGCCTTGAGCGCCGCGGCGACCGCCACTGCGCTTGTGTCCGATCCGCCGCGGCCGAGCGTCGAGACGCGGCCGTCGTCCATCAGGCCTTGAAAGCCCGGGATCACCGCCACTTCGCCGCGCGCCATCGCGGCGCCCAATGCGCCGGTGTCGATGTCGGCGATGCGCGCGCGGGCATGCGCTTCTTCGGTGCGGATCGGCAGCTGCCAGCCGAGCCAGCTGCGCGCCGGGGTGCCCATCGCCTGCAAGGTCAGCGCGAGCAGGCCCGAGGTGATCTGTTCGCCCGCCGCGACGACGACGTCATATTCGGCGGGGTCGTAGCGCGGGTTCGCTTCGCGGCAGAAATTGACCAGGCGATCGGTTTCGCCCGCCATCGCCGACACGACGACCGCGACCTGATTGCCATTGGCGACTTCGCGCGCGACGAGTTTCGCGACGGTGCGAATCCGCTCGGTGCCCGCCATCGACGTGCCCCCGAATTTCATCACGATGCGCGCCATCTCATTCCGCTTTCAAGAAAATGGTTTCCACCGCAACATTCGAACAATTCTGCGGCGCTCGGCTGTTAGGGAAGGGCGCGCGCGAAGGCAAGAGGAGCGCGCGCCGCGGCGGAATAGAATTTCTTGCACCCGCGATGCCGCGGTGCCACATCGCGGGCATGAGCAGCGCCACGATCAATCCGCATGAAGCCGCGCATTTCGGCGCGCTCGCCGCCGACTGGTGGGATCCGCACGGGTCGTCGGCGATGCTGCACAAGCTGAACCCGGTGCGGCTTTCCTATATCCGGCACCAGATCGACGCGCATTGGCATGTCGATGCACGCGAGCGTTATGCGCTGGCCGGGCGGAGTGCGCTTGACGTCGGCTGCGGCGCGGGCCTGCTCGCCGAACCGCTGGCGCGGATGGGGGCCAAGGTGACGGGCGTCGATGCGGCGCCGGAGAATATTGCTGCGGCACGCGATCATGCGGCGGCGCAGGGGCTGGAAATCAGTTATTTCGCGGGGGAGTTGGCTGACCTACCAATTCCGTTCGTGTCGAGCGAAGTCGAGACACCCGGAAGG
>JAFAGN010000025.1 GCA_023422695.1 Pseudomonadota bacterium | reverse complement strand
GCGCCCCGACGATGATGACCGACGAAATCGCGTTGGTCACGCTCATCAGCGGAGTGTGCAGCGCCGGGGTCACCGACCACACGACAAAATAGCCGACGAAGCACGCCAGGATGAAAATCGAAAAAATAGCTATGAAGTCCATATGTCTGCTCCGAAAGATCAGGGCCGCGGCCCGGACTGACCGGCCTTGCTTTGAGCCGCCTGCTCCGCCCGCTGCACGCGATCATGGAAATCCTCGATGGATATGCGGCCATCGTCGCGGCGCGGTCCGCGGGGCGCGACCCGATCCCGGCCGACGAGCCATATCCCGAGAACGAACAGGCCGATGAAGCCGATACCGGCAAGAATCGCGTTCATGCCAGCAGCCGCTCGTTGACGACCTTGCCGCCTTGGGTCAGGCGGATGGCGTTGCCGATTTCCTCGTCGAGCACAGGCTTGGCCTGCTCCTTGTCCCAGAAGGCCGAGAGGAAATTGAACAGGTTGCGGCTGAACAGCGCACTGGTGTCGGCCGGCATCAGCGCCGCGATATTGCTCGCGCCGATCACGGTGACGCCGTGGATGCGCTTCGTCTCGCCCGGAGCCGAGCCCTCGACATTGCCGCCGCTCTCGGCCGCCATATCGACGATCACGCTGCCGGTCCGCATCGTTGCCAGCTGCGCGTCCGAAATCAGCCGCGGCGCAGGGCGTCCCGGGATCAGCGCGGTGGTGATCACGATGTCCTGCTTGGCGATATGCGACGACACGAGTTCGGCCTGCGCCGCCTTATATTCGTCGGACATTTCGGTGGCATAGCCGCCCGCGCCCTCGCCCTCGATCCCCGCGACGGTCTCGACGAAGATCGGCTTGGCGCCGAGGCTGAGGATCTGTTCCTTGGTCGCGGCGCGCACGTCGGTCGCGCTGACCTGTGCGCCCAGACGGCGTGCGGTGGCGATCGCCTGTAGCCCTGCGACGCCGACGCCCATCACAAACGCCTTGGCGGCGCTGACGGTACCTGCGGCGGTCATCATCATCGGGAAAGCGCGGCCATAGGCGTTCGCCGCCATCAGCACCGCCTTGTAGCCTGCGAGATTCGCCTGACTGGAAAGAATGTCCATCGACTGCGCGCGGGTGATGCGCGGCATGAATTCCATCGCCAGCGCTTCGATTCCCAGCTTGGCATAGTCATCGACCCGCGCGCGCTCTCCGAACGGGTTGAGCCCCGCCGCCAGCCAGGCGCCATCGGCAAAGCCGCTCAGCCCCTTGGGATCGGGTCCCTGAATCGCGAGGATGATGTTCGCACCCTTCAGCACGTCAGCGCGGCTGCCGACGCTGGCACCGGCAGCGGTGTAATCGGCATCGGCGACCGAGGCGGCTTCGCCTGCGCCCGACTCAATGGCAACTTCGGCACCCAGGCCAATGAATTTCTTCACGGTTTCGGGGGTCGCGGCGACGCGGGTCTCGCCCGGGGCGAGTTCCTTCAGGACGGCGATGCGTATCGTCATAGTTCCCCTTCCCAAGCCAAGCAGACCAAGGCGCGGCTGCTGTCGAACCGCTTTTGTACAAAGTTTAGACCCAACATCGATTCAATAATCGATTTTTATTGAGTTTTCGACAGTTTTTTGCTTTGGTGCAAAAAAAGCGCAGATCGGATAGCGGGAGATGGTCATGTTAGTGAGGCTGGATAGCGAGACCGCAGGGGTCGACGACGTCATTGCGGTCCTCAGCCGCGATGGCGGCATCATTATCGAGAATTTTCTGACCCCCACTCAACTGGCCGGTATGCGCGCCGACCTTCTGCCGCTGATGGAGCAGCAATCGACTGGACGCGACGCGTTCTTCGGAAAGAACACCCGCCGCCTGTCGGCACTTTTTGCCAAAACGCACTATAGCGCCGATGTGGTCACGCACCCGCTCTACCTGCCCGCCGCGCGTCATTTTGTCTGTGTGCCGCAGCATCGCTGGTCGGGCGACACCTATATGGAGGTGACCTGCGATCTTCAGGTCGGCGTCACCCAGGCCATCCAGATCGGACCCGGCGAAGGCGGACAGGCGCTGCACCGCGACGATGGCGCCTTTTTCTGGAGCCGGAATTTCGGTCGCGAGGCACGCCTGCAAGTCATGATCGCCCTCGACGACTTCACCGCAGAGAATGGCGGCACCATGGTGGTTCCGGGAAGCCATCGCTGGGACGACGAGCGCAAGCCGCTCGCCGAGGAGGCGATCCCGACCGAAATGAAGGCAGGTTCGGCGCTACTGTTCCTCGGCGGCGTCTATCATGGTGGCGGCACCAACCGCACCGACAAGCAATGGCGAACAGGCGTGACGTTCGCGCTCGACGCGTCCTTTGTGCGCCAGGAGGAAAATCACTATCTTGCACTCACACCGGAGTTAGTCGCGAGCTACCCGGAGGACGTCCAGCGCCTGCTCGGCTGGTCGATGTCCGGGCGCGCGCTGGGATGGATCGAGGTCGACGGCGTACTTTCCGACCCTAATTTCCTGCTCAAGCCTTTGCAAAACAGCGCCGCACACGGCGCATAGCACCGTCCGAAGGCCGCTGAAACCGGCCGCCTTGGCGCAGGGCGAGTGTCGGCCGCGCAGCCCGCACCGCGCCCTCCGGCAAAATCAGTCGATCGTCGCTCCGCCATCGACGAGGATCGTTTCGCCGTGAATAAAACCGGCATCGTCAGAGGCAAGGAACGCGGTCAACGCGCCGATATCTCCGGGAAGGCCGATACGCCGGATCGGGATCTTGTTGTTCACATAGGCCGCGCCGATTTCATTCCCCCAGATATATTGGGTCATATCGGTCTTGATGAGGCCGGGCGCGATACCGCAAACCCGGATATTCTTCGGCCCCCATTCGAGTGCCAGCGCCTTGGTCAATCCGACAAGGCCGTGTTTCGAGGCGACGTATGAGCTGGCTTCGTCAAGCGCCTTGAACCCAGCGACCGACGCGACATTGATGACAACCCCGCCCTTTTCGCCCGAAAGGAAATGCCGTGCCGCCTGTTGTGCGAGGCGAAAGGGCACCTCCAGATTGACGTGGATCACCCGCCGCCAGTCTTCGAGCGGGTGGTCGAGCGCCGGACCGTCGGCATCAATCCCCGCGTTGTTCACGAGCACGTCGACCCCGCCAAAAATGGCGACCGCGCGATCGAGCAGACCGTTCACCGCATCCTCATCGGTCAGCGGCGCGCCGATCCCCGCGACTTTTGCACCGGTGGCCGACGCAAGCTCCGCCGCCGCCGTCTCCGCGGCCACCTGGTCGCGGCCAGTCAGGATCAGCGACGCACCCTGCGCAGCCATCCGTTCTGCCATGCCGAAACCAATGCCCCGCGTCCCGCCGGTGACCAATATTCTCTTGCCTTCAAGCTGGCTCATCCCGCTTCCTCTCGAACGAGCTTCGCGCGCAAGGATGGCGCGAAGCGTTGAAAATCTTGGCGGCCGGGCATGGCGACGTCGATCGAAGTATCCCGTCGATCGCATGGCCCGAACCTATTTCTTGTCCCGCCCTTTGCCGCGCAGCGCCAAGCGTATGATTGCAAAAAGCACCGCCGGCCTCATCAGCGATCGGAGCGCCGCCACGACATCGCCGCCGTCAAGCTTTGCTGTGGCATCATAGACACCAACCCGGCACATCACGACGGGTTCTCCCTCACGAACGACGATTTCCGTCACCGCAAGGTCGAGTTTCAGGGACGGAGCGCTGATCTTCATGGCCGTCAATCGATCGGCTGCAGCAGATACTGCCTGACACGCTCGGCGTCGGGATCGACATAGTCGGGGCCGAGTATCTGGCCGATCGCGAGCAACCCGGCGAGGCTCCCCGACATCAGCCCTTCGCCGTTGAAGCCAACGCACGCCGTCACATTGGGCATATCGTCGAGCGTCCGGATGATCGGGGCAAAATTCTCGGTCATATCGATCGGTCCGGCCCACGCGGCTTCGATCTTCACGCCATCCAGCTGCGGCCAGCGCCGGACCATTTCGTCATACAGCCGCTGGAATTCTACCGTCTTGGTGTCGGCGTCACGGTCGACGGTCGACGGGGTGAAGAAGCCGGTCGTCAGCTCGCCGCCGCCGATCAACAGATGGCCCTTGTAGACCCGCGAATAATAGAAGACGAAACCCGAATCCTCGACGAACTTGTAGGTTCCGAACCCGAGCGAGGCGAGGCGCTCGTCGTCCAGCGCTTCGGTTGCAATCACATAGGTGTGGCGCGGAAAAACAAGGCTCGCAGCCTTCGAGAGATGAAGGGTGTACGCATTGGTCGCGAGCACCGCCTTACGCGCCGAGATCGTGGCACCATCGGCGGTGCGAAGGACAACCGCGTCGCCCGAGTCCGAAAAGTCGGCCACCCGGGTTCCTTCATGAACTGCTACGCCCATGTCGCGCAGTTGCTGGCCAAAGCCGCGCGCCAGTTTGAAAGGCTGCACCGCACGCCAAGCCGTTCGGACGATCGCCCCCAGCGGACGGTATGGCAGCGCCATTTCCTTTTCGACGGCTTCCCTGTCGAGCAACAGATGAGGCGTGCCGCGCGCCGTCAGCACTTCCGACTCGCGCTGCATCGCCTCCCATGCCGGTTCGTCGAGCGCCTGCATCATCAATTGCTCGTCGCGATATTCGCATTCGATGCCGCCTTCGGCGATGCGGCGCTCCAGTTCCTCGCGCTTGCCGAGATACCATTGCACCGCGAAGCGATCTTCCTCGGCATCGGGCAGATCGAGGATTCCCGCGCGCAGTTCACGAACGCCTGGGGCCACCGCACCAAAATTCCGACCACTCGGCCCAAAGCCGATATATTCCGATTCAAATACGGCCACCGAGAGATCGGGACGCGCCTTTTTCGCGTAATAGGCGCACGACATTCCTGCGAATCCGCCACCGATTACGGCGAGGTCAACCTCTACATCTTGCAAGCCAAGGACATTGGTCGGCTCGACACAATCAGGTGCCCAGAAACTTGGCTTCCAAGGGAATTTTTCGTTTTGCACCGTCATCGCCGTTACCTCCCAGAAAACAGCCTCGTCCTTGCGAAACCTGCCGCCGGTGGACCACGCCTCGATGCGCGCCCAGGGAACAGGCTGGTCGACGATCACATGCCCGGTCATGAGCGGAGTGATTTTTAATCGTTATTTATCGAGAATCAAGTAGATTCGGAAGATCGGCGAAACGGCGACCGATAGGTCGGCGCGCCGAACGACACCGATCAGCGGGTCATGCGCAGGCACTCGGCATCTTTCGGGCACGAGGAACCCGTCGCGGCACGACCGACCCCTCCCCGCTGCGCGCATTCTGGATCTTGAGTGGTGGTCGGGCTAGAGCCCGAGGAAGTCGGCGAGCTCTTCGTAGTTATGCTGCCAGAGGCTTCCGCCAACCGGCTCTCGCTGATGAAAGGAGCGAAAGCCGAGCGCCTGCTGAAGCCGCGGCGGCATTGTGTGCGCCAGTTCGAGCGGAACCGTGAAGGGATAGGCTTCCTCGGGGACAAGGAAGCCCGCGTTAAATGCCGTGGCGATGACGCGGCGCCGAACATCCTGTGATCGGTTCGCACCTCCGCCGTGCAGCAACTTGCCTGAATAGAAAAAGATCGACCCCGCCTTCAGTTCGGCCGGCACCGTCATGCTATCGTCATACTCGCGTTCTGCGCTCCATGCGTGACTGCCCGGAATCACGCGCGTCGCTCCGCACACCTCGTCGGTATCGACGAGCGCGAGGAGGGTGTTGCAGGTAACCTCGGGCGCCGAGGGGCCGAGTTGTCGGAAAACGGGGTAGTTGCCGACATCGCGGTGAAGAACCTGCGCCTTTTCCCCTGGCATGATTTCGATGGCCTGTGTGGCCTGGACCCAGAAGCTGTCGCTCACGCCCTTGAATACCGCAGCCATATAGTCGTGGAGCATCGGATTGGACAGGAAACGCTCACGATAGGTCTGACTGAGCACCACGACATTCGTCAGCCGCTTCGTCAACTTGCCCCAGAATTCACGCATCAACTCATCGCCGCCCTGCGAGCCGGTGTGATAGTCATAGAGATACGTGTCGAGCTCGCCGTTGACCTGCCCGACCTCGTCGGGGGAAAGCGCTCCATCCAGAACAATCCCTCCGTCTCGCCGGAAAATTTCCATCACCTCATCCACCGGGGCTCCGAAGGGAGCGGTGACAAACTCCGATTTCTTCGCGACAGACGCAGGGGCGTTCATTCGGTCTCTCCTTCTATCTCAGGCAGGCGGGCCACACATATGCCACGTCAATGAGCTTCAACTACCGTCCCGACCGGAGCAAATTGGCGGCCTCGACCAGGTCGAAAGTCAAAATCGATTTTCATCGACAATATGTCGGTAAGACTTGGCTTGAGTCAACGAAATTGCGACATCTCCAAGAGCAGAAAGAGATAAATATCGTCATTACCCACGAAATTTCGTTTGGATGATTTGGGTGACTTACGCTCAAAACGGCTGGCCATCTCGGCGATGCTCATCGGCAACATCCCCCGAAACGCCCCAAACCGCGTGATCACCCACCTCTGAAACTCAGAAATTCCTCAATGCAGAGGCTTTCCTCATCGTCCGGAAAGCCATTCAAAGCGCGCGCCTCAGGGGATCTAGCGCGCACGTCAGCTCTAACAATTCGGCACTTGTTAATTCGATATATATCTGCAACTCCTTGCAGCCGGAATGTCGCATCACAGCGAAAACCGGAGCCGGAGATGACCGAGTCAGCACCCCAGGAAAGTGCGATTTTTCCAAGACCGGCGCAGATGGTCGCAACCATCATCATCGGTTCGCTGGCGATACTGATCTTCGGCATCCAGCCAGTTCTTTATGCGGCTTTCGTGGCCGAGGGGGTGATCGAGCCAGACGGTCTCGGCCTGCTATCTGCCGCCGAGGTCGTCGCGATTGCGATCGGCAGCGGCTTGGCGATCCCGGCAATCAAACATGTGCCCGTCGCAACAATCGCGGGGCTGGCGATTTTGCTCGTCGCGTCCGCAAATTATTTCCAAGCCCATCATGGGAACGCCGACCTGCTCTTTGCCTGCAGGATGTTGGCTGGACTAGGCAGCGGCTTTCTGGTCGGCATAGCCGGTGCCGCCATCGCGGCGACGCGGCGCGTCGGACAGTGGGCCGCGGGCTATCTGCTCGCCCAAGCGGCGAGCCAGTTTCTCCTTCTACAATCGTTCGCTGTCTTGTTGCCGGTACCGACCAGCACAGATCTCCTGCTGTCGCTCGCGATTCTCAGCGCCGCGATGCTCCTCGGATTGCCCTTCTTACCGCCCAGCCTAGCGCACCGTGCGCTGAGCGACACCGCAGGGGACCATGGCAAGCCGGATGCCGCGGGCATGCGCTGGCTCGCCGTCATGTTCCTCTTTGTCGGCGGTGCGCTGACGATCTGGGCTTACGCCGGAGTCTGGCTCGAAACCAAAAATGTCAGCGCATCGGCAGCGGCCGCCATCTTGTCATCGAGCCTTGCGGGGCAGGCGGTCGGAGCATTTGCGGCGTGCCTTATCCGAAATGGCAAGCATGATCGAGGCAGGCTGGTTTGCACAACGCTGCTGCTCTTGCTCTCCGCCGGAGGATGGCTGCTGTGGCCGGGGTCATTGCTCGCTGCGGCGGGGTTTGGAATCTGGTGGATGTCGTCGGTACCGATCTTGTCAGCCATACTAAGCGAGGTCGACCACGATCGTACCGCCCTGCCTTTTGCCCCGGCTGCGCAATTGGCAGGCATCGCCGTCATCCCCACCGCCGCAGGGTTTCTGTTCGCGGCACATGACGTCGAACGGGTGTTGATTGCGGGATGCGCCGCGATCGCGTTCAGCCTGTTCCTCGGCTTTGCGGCGCCTCCGCGACGGATCGGCGCTTTGGCGAAAGGGGCGCTTCGCCGTTTCAGCAGCGACGCGATTTCACGCTGATCCCCAATTTCCACAAAATCGATTTTAATTGATTATCTCGCGAGACATTGATAGGCAGACCGACGACAAAGTTCGGTTTGAAGGACCGGCAACCGCGCGAAGATGATGAGCGGCTGCCACCCGAAAATCGGACCCGCTGCAGGAGACGGTGATGGCAACGCCTTTGAAGATCGAAAAGCTTCCGCGTCAGCCCGGAAAGGCGACGGGCGTTGCCAATGCCTTCCCGTTTCTCACGGTTGATCACGGCGCCGGCATGCGCGTGGGCCTGTCAGAAATTGCGCCCGGCGAGGTGAATTTCGACCTTCCCTTCAATGAGGGCATCTTTGTCATCGATGGCGAGCTGGAGATCGACGGCGATGGGGTGACGCACACCGTAGCGCCGGGCGAGTTTCTGTGGATGCCCAAAGGGCGCCCGATCGTCTATCGCGCTAAAGTACCGACCCGCTTCCTCTACATGATCCCCACGACACCCTGAGCCGCGGGCTCGATATACCCAGATATACCCTGTCGGACATCGGTGAGGAAGCCGGACAAACAAAACCGGCGCCACCGCAAGTGGGGCGCCGGTTCGTCAGCCAAACTTGTCCAAGTCAGGCAGCTTTGGCGGCAAGCAACTGCATCAACGTGGGATGGGGGGCGAGCGACCCCATCCGCGCCTTCAGCGCCTCGAACGCGAGGTCGGTCGCTGCCAGCGTTTCGTCCACTACCGCATCGTCGTGTGCGTAGGAGATGAACTGGTTGTGATAGGGGTGGATGTAGCTGCCCCGCTTCAGACATTCAACGGTCCAGGCATAGCCGACCCGAAAATCAGGATCGTCGTCGAACAGCATTTGCGGCATTACCGACGGGCCAGTCTGACGCAGCGAAAAGCCGTGCGCGGCGGCTTGCGCGGCCAAACCGGCGCGCAGCTTGTCGCCCGATGCACGCGTCCTTTCAAGATAGTCAGTTGTACGGATCTGTTTCAGCGTTTCGATCGCCGCCGCCATCGGGGTCGCCGAGAACCAGAATGACCCGGTCACAAAGATTTCTTTCGCAGCGTTGCGCGCCTTGTCGGAACCCAGAAGCGCCGAAATCGGGTAGCCGTTCGCAATGCATTTCCCGAAACAGGCAAGATCGGGAAGGATGCCGAGCGGCTCCCAACTGCACCCTCGCGCGAGGCGAAAGCCTGCCCTGACGTCATCGACGATGAGCAGCGCGTCATTCTCGTCGCACAGACGGCGCGCGGTCTGCGCATATTCCAGGCTGGGCTCGTAGTTATCTACAAAAACCTCGTGCCGGATCGGCGTTGCGAACACGCCGGCGATCTGCCCGTGATACAGGCGGAACGCTTCCTCCAGACTCTGGGGGTCGTTATAATTGTAATACACGATCGCCGCACGATCTTCGGGAATGATGCCCGCAGGACGCGGTGTGCACCAAGGGGCCGCACCATGGTAGGTGCCGGTCGCATATAGGATGATCTTGCGGCCGCGATGGGCACGCGACAGGGTCATCGCCATCGTCGTCGCATCGGTTCCGTTCTTGCAGAACATCGCCCAGTCGGCGTGCTGAACCTGTCCAACAAAGGCTTCGGCGAGATCGACCATGATCTCGCTCGGCCCGGTCATCGTGTCGCCCAGCTCCTGCTGCCGACGCGCGGCTTCTTCGATCGGTGCATAACCATGGCCGAAGAGATTGGGACCATAGGCGCATACATAATCGATGTAGCTGTTCCCATCCGCGTCCCAGAGCCGCGCTCCATCGGCGCGGTGAAAAAATTGAGGGAATTCTTCTGGAAGCAGCCGCGTTGATTCATGGCCGTACATGCCGTTCGGAATGACTCTCTCGGCGCGCTCTTTCAACTCCATTGACCGCTTGTTGGACCACATATCCCGCCTCCAATTTTCCGATATTAATCTGTTTAATATCTGAGAAAGGCCGGAGTCAAGATCAAATCGACTCCCTACTTGATCCGCGATATCGGCAAAAATCCGCATGAATTTGGTACAAAAGGCTCGCACGGAAGCCAAAGGGCAAGATGATGGCCTGCCGCCCACCAAATAGGAGCAGATATATATCTGAATAAGGATCAAGGATAGATGCAGAAGCGTGCAAGCGGAAGCGCGAGGCCAACCGCTCGGCATTCGGCATTCCTCAACTACTATGCAGGACCGGCGGCTTCGTCCGGGTGTCGGCGAACCAGATATTCGGGCAGATAGGTGCGCATATGGGCGATCCGGGCGCGACGCGCATATTCTTCCTGCTCGTCGGGAAGATATCCATAACGATGGTTGTGGATCAGCCAGATGCCGTCGTTCATCGCGATGGTTTCGATCATCCGGTCGATCATGCCGGGAATGAAGGGCAGCACGAAATGATGGGCCATTTCGGCGACGCCGCTTCGTGCCAGCTCTTGCACGAGCTCGAAATCGCGCGCCCGGATTGACCAGCTGTTGCCGGATCCCAGAATAACCTTACGCGCGGCGATATTGCCGTTGTAGAAACGCCGCGTCGCAGCAAAACGATATTCCACCGCCTCCTGCCACGTCAGCAATTCGTCCGGCAACGGCCCCAGGTTGCGCGAGACCTTATCAAAATATCGCTCCGCCAGCGCACCAAAGACATGCTGGCTATCGGGAAAGAAGTGATAGATCGATGGCGGCGACATCCCTGCCTCTTCGGCGAGCGTGTAGATGCTGACGTCATGGGGTTCGCTGTCACTCAGCAACCGTTCGGCGGCGTCCAGAATGGCTTCCACCCGCTCCTGGCTGCGCTTCTGCCGCGGCCGACGAACTTGAGAGACCCGTGCCGCGGGCTGAACCTGGGGCATGCGCGTGCGGCGCCTTTCCTTGGCGGACTAACCGATTGGCCGGACATTGGCACATTGTCGCGAGCGCGGCAAATCGAGCCAACATCGCCGGGCTTTTCGGTATCGCGCACGACAGACGGAGGCTCGACAGCACGACATGACGTCGGTCAGCGACCGAATGGCTGCGCCGTGTCGGCGAGATTCGCTTTGGTCCAGCTCGATCGATCGATGACATAGGCGCGCAGCGCCTCGGCGTCTTGCGGGGTGAGCACCCTGGCGAAGCTGACCATGCCGCGGTCCTTGAGCGCGCCGTCGATGATCACCGCCTTCCAGGCGTCGGCATT
>JAFAGN010000004.1 GCA_023422695.1 Pseudomonadota bacterium | reverse complement strand
CGCCTTCGCGGGGGCGACGATATTGTTGACTGGCGCGGGTTCGGATTTCCGCTAAGCCACCCCGCAATGAAGCGGCATTTATATCTGGTCGGCGGCTGGGCGTCGCTGGCGATCGGCGCGGTGGGGGCGTTCGTGCCGTTGCTGCCGACGGTGCCGCTGGTGATTCTGGCGGCCTTCTGCTTCGCGCGCTCGTCGCCGCGGCTGGAGGCGTGGCTGTTGAACCATCCGCATTTCGGCCACCATATCCTTGCCTGGCGCGAGAAGGGTGCGATCAGCCGCAAGGGCAAGATTGCGGCTAGCATCGCGTTTGCGGTCAGTATTGTACTGGCGCTGGTTTTTGCCCCCTGGCCGTGGATGATGGCGCCAATCATTGCGGCGGCGGTGGGGGGTAGCTGGATCTGGACAAGGCCGGAGGGGTGAAGGTGGTGCGCGCTGCGGATGGCGGCTTTGGGGTGGTGAGCGGCTCTTCGTTTCTTCGTCACCCCGGACTTGATCCGGGGTCCATGAGGCCATACGCCGCCCGCTGCTGAGAGGGCGCATGGATCCCGGATCAAGTCCGGGATGACGAAAGTTTATGTCCACAACCGCTCGCCAGCAGCCGCCCCGAACCCGCACCGGGCAAATCGCTGGACCCTTACGCCACGCTCGCCTAAGGACGCGAACCGATGCACGCTTATGCGAATCCGACCCGTTTTCTGGCGATTGCCAAGCCGCTGACGCCGTGGCTGCTCGGGCTTGGCCTGCTGCTCGTGCTGGCGGGCGCATGGGCCGGGCTGACGCAGGTGCCGGGCGATTACAAGCAGGGCGAAACCGCGCGAATCCTCTATGTTCATGTCCCCGCCGCGTGGCTCGGCATGGGCGGGTGGACGTCGCTGGCGCTAGCCGGGCTGATCCAGCTGGTTTGGCGCCATCCGCTGTCGGGTATCGCGGCGCGCGCCATCGCGGTGCCGGGAATGCTATTCACCGCGCTGTGTCTGGCCACCGGATCGATCTGGGGCAAGCCGACCTGGGGTACCTGGTGGGAATGGGACGGGCGGATGACCTCGATGCTGGTCCTGCTGTTCCTCTATGCGGGCTTTATCGCGCTGACCAACGGCGACGAAGGCCAGCGGCAGGGCGGTTCGCTGTCGCGCGGCGCGGCGATTTATGCGCTGGTCGGCGCGATCAACATTCCGATCATCAACCGCAGCGTCGTGTGGTGGAACAGCCTGCATCAGGGGCCGAGCATCACCTTGCGCGGATCGAGCATCGACAATGCGCTGCTGTGGCCGTTGGGCTTGACCTTGCTGGGTTTTTCGCTGTTATTCGGCGCCATCGTGCTGATGCGGATGCGGCGGATCATCGCCGACAACCGCGTTGCGGCGCGGCTGCGGCGGCTGGCCGACGACGAGGGGAGCTGAGCGTGACGGGGGTAATCAGCGGCAGCGGGCAATGGGCCTATGTGGCGGCGGCTTACGGGCTGACGGCGCTGCTGACCGGCGCGGTGCTGTGGGTGAGCTGGCGCGCGATGACGAAGGCCGAGCGGCGCAGCGATGCGCTGCGGCGGGACCGCCCGTGAAGGCGAAGCATCAACGGCTGGTGCTGGCGCTGGTCGCCGTGGCCGGGATTGCGGGCGCGGGGGTGCTGGGCGCCAGTGCGCTGCGCGACGAGGCGGCCTATTTCCGCACCCCGGTGGAGATTGCGGGGGGGAAGGCCGAAGTTGGCGAAGCGATGCGGCTGGGCGGCATGGTTGCGGCGGGCAGCATCCAGCGGCAGAGCGACGGGTTGACGATCCGCTTCGTCGCCACCGACGGCAAGGCATCGGTCCCCGTGGAATATACCGGCATCGTCCCCGACCTGTTCGGTGAGGAATCGGGTATGGTCGCCGACGGCCGGATGCGTGCCGATGGCACCTTTGTGGCTGACCGCATTCTGGCGAAGCATGATGAGCGCTATATGCCGCCGCAGATGGGCGAGATGCCGAAGAATATGAAGGCGCCGGCCGCGACATGATCGCCGAACTCGGTCTGGCCCTGCTGTGGATCGCGGCCGCACTCGCGTGCCTGTCGCTTGTCGCGGGAATATTGTTTTTGCGCGGCGGGCCAAAAGATCTGGGAACGCTCGTGCGCCCCGCCAGCGTCGCGCAGGGCGTGCTCACGACCGCAGCCTTTGGCCTGCTGATCGCCTTGTTCGTGCGTTCCGACATGTCGGTCGAACTCGTCGCGCGCAACAGCAACAGCCTGAAGCCGATGATCTTCAAGATCGCGGGAACCTGGGGCAATCACGAAGGGTCGATGCTGCTCTGGCTGATGATCCTGTCCTTGTCGGGTGGACTGATCGCGATTTTCGAGAAGCGGCTGCGCGAGGATACGCTGGTCGCGACCCTGGCGGCGCAGGCCGCTCTCAGCCTCGGCTTCTTCGCCTTCCTCCTTTTCTCGTCGAACCCGTTCAAGCGGTTGCCGGTGGCGCCCCCGGACGGGCAGGGGCTCAACCCCTTGCTCCAGGACATCGGGCTCGCCTTCCACCCGCCGACGCTTTACGTCGGCTATGTCGG
>JAFAGN010000208.1 GCA_023422695.1 Pseudomonadota bacterium | reverse complement strand
TGATGCTGGTCGGAATCAAACTCGGCTGCAGATACGGATAAGGCTGCATCCGCTCGGCATTGCGGCTGACGATCTCCGCCTCGACCCCTGCCAGCGCTGCCTGAAACCATGCGAGCGGACCTTCGGCGCCCGTCACTCGCGAATCCTGGAACCACAACGGGTAGGGAAAGGCGTTGCTGCGGTAATCGCCAAGCGGACGGTAATGGACCGACCCCAGCAGTTCGAGCACGTTCAACTGTTCAAGCGCGAGCGCCATCGGCGGCATCATCGCCAGCCATCCGGCCTTGTCGTGGCCGCGTTGCCCATTGGGCGCCGCCTGCCAACCCGCGCCGGTAACCGCGGGAGCAAACGCCATGATATCCTTTTGCGGAAAGTTCACCGCGGCATGTTGCGCGCTCGCGGTAAACATCACCATCGTGCAGATGTCGGCAAGCTGCGCGCGCGTCGTCACCGGGCCGAAACTCTTCACCTTTGCTTCGCCCGCCAGACACGCCGCCCATGCCGCCAATTCGGTGTCGCCCACGACATCGGCATCATGGGCATAGTAAAGATCGACATATTGCCGCGCCCATTCATGGATGGCATTCCAAACCAGCAATGCGTCGTCGCGATACGGGAAATCGGCGAGCGCCGAATTGACCCCGACGCCGCGCGCTGCCAGATCGGCGGGCAGCATCTTGGCATGGAAATCGAACGCCAGCCGCGCATCGACCGCGGCCTGCTGGCTCGATGCGATCGTACCGGCAAAGATATGATCGATCGGGCCGTTCGCCGCGATCAGCGATGTCGCCGCCTGATCGTTGATGAACAACGTCCCCTCGAAATGCGGCACGAGCAGCGCCCAGATCGGATGCACTTCGGCCAGATGCCGGTGGGTCGCGACCGCAAAGGCCTCGATCACCAGATGCGTTCGCGCCAGATGCGCGAACAATTCGTGATAATTTCCGTCGGCCACCTGCACGACGAACTTCGCCATTTCCCAGCCCCACAGCTTGTCGGCGGCGGGGGAGGGGGTGAAGATCGGCCAGTCGGCGGGATCCTGCCCGCACTGGATCGCGACCGGCAGCAGCGAGGATCCGCCCGGCGGCACCGCGAACAAGGCCAGCGGCTGCCAGGCATATTTGGCCGCGCCACCATAGGTGCCGGGATCGAGCACCTCGAGCGGCTGATAATCGAGCAGGAACAACCGTCCGTCGGCCAGCGCCGCGGCCAGCGTGTCGCCATTGACCACCGCCTGATATTGCGCCTCGGACAGCGGGAACTTGGCAGGGAGGGCGCCGGTGACCGCGGCGATCAGCATCGGGTTCGGCCCCTGCACGCGCAACCGCGCGAATTCGCCGTCGTCCTGGAACATGTAACTGATCCCCGGCACGGGCAGGGTCGCAAACAGCGCGCGATAGGCTTCGATGCTGCGCGGGGTCTTGCGGCCCAAACCTTGCGCCTCATCGACCTTCATCAGCGCTTCGAGGCGGTCCTTATAGCCCGTCAGCAAGGCGACATGCGCGTCGCGCTCGGCGGCTGCGACGGCATTTTCAACGTCGCCGACGATGCGCTCGAAGATATTGCCGCCGCTGTGGACGCCATGCTCGGCGGCGATCTTGGCGGTCGATGCCTCGATCGCGTCGCATTCGGCAAGCGCGGCCTGATAGGTCGCGCGCGGGCTGTCGAGCTCGGCCTTGTCGACCCCGCCCAGCTTCACGGTCAGCGCGTTGCGAACGATGTCCAGCCCGACCCCGATCAGGATCACGAACCACGCGATCGTCGGTTCGTCATTCTTCGGCACATCGGTGGCCAGCGGCACCCCGGGCAAGGTCGCGACATCGGTCGTCCATTGATACATCGTCTGCGTCGCGGTCAACTGCGCGGCGCGCGCTGCCTGCTGGGCGGGTGTGTCCTGCTGGGGCAGGGTTGGGGCAGCGGGCGGCATCGGGGCGGTTGGCGCCGTGGCGGCGGGGGTCAGCGGCGGCATCGGATAGGACATCATGGGGCTCCTGTCGGGCGCATCAAATCGGTCGCCGCTTGTCGCCCGACATGGTTAATATTTCGCAAGCCGCGCGGCCGCTGTGATGCCCTAGGTCTGTGATAAGACGCGATTTCGATCCTTAACCGATGCTTTACCCCTGCTTGTTATCCGATGGGGATGACGGGGGTCTTTAACAGATTGATCACGCGGATTTTTCCGCCGGTGCCGGACGCGCTTCGCGACGATGTCGCCATTTTGCGCGCCAATCGCATCGAAACGCTGACCCCGATGCTGTTCCTGATGCTGGCGGCGACCACGCCGACCGCAATCTACGCCGGCGTGGCGACGGTCCACCCGATCATTCGCATCGGCTTTCCGGTCATTTTGTTCATTGTCGGCATCCTCGGGTTCCTGTTTCTGGTGCACAATCGCGGACGGCGGATGAGCCCGCGGCGCGCGCGGCGAATGATCCGCGAATCCAGCTGGGTATCGGGCATCACCGGGCTGATGTGCAGCGTCTGGACGGTGACCAACTGGCTTGCCGCGCCTGCGGCTACGCACAGCTATTATGCGATGATCATGGCGATGGGATCGCTCGCGACCGCTTACTGCCTGTCGTCGATCCGTTTCGCGACCTTCCTCAATCTGGGGGTCGGGCTGGGACCGGTCGCGCTGCTTATGCTGACGTCGGGTCATCCGCCCGAAATCGCCGCGGGGACCAGCCTCGTCATCGCGACGCTGTTCCTGCTGCGCATGGTGATCCAGCAGCACGGCCAGGTCATCGACCTGCTCGAACTCCAGCGCCAGATGCGCGAACTTGCCCATACCGATCCGCTAACCGGCCTCGCCAATCGCCGCGAATTCGACCTGCGTATCGAGGAAGAGATTGCAAAGGCGGACGAAAGTCGCCCGTTCGCCATCGCGCTGCTCGACCTCAACGGGTTCAAGCCGGTCAACGACCAGCACGGCCACGCGGTCGGCGATCTGTTGCTGTGCGAAATCGCCGAACGCCTGCGCCGCGCCTGCGGCAATGATGCGATGGTGGCGCGTCAGGGCGGCGACGAATTTGCCATCCTGGCACCCGCCGGATCGCCGCTGCTCGCGACCTCGCTTGCCGACCATATCCTCGCCGCGCTCGCGGCGCCCTATCGCATCGAAGGTCACCCGATCCGCGTCGGCGCCAGCATCGGCACCGCGCGCTGGCCGGGCGATGGCTCGACGGTACGCAAATTATGCGAAGTCGCCGACGGCGCGCTCTATGCGGCCAAGGCCGCCGATCGCGAGCACACGGCGACCGACGAACGCGGCGCGCGCCGGTTTGGCGCCAATCCAGGCGGTGCCCAGGCCTATTCCTGATCCGTCAAGCCCGTGCAGTCCTCGCCGCACGCTTGTCCGCACGCCCGATATGATCGCGGCATGATCCGGGAAGCCTGCGTGAAAATGGCCGCATATCTGCGCGTCCCGACCCCGATCTTATCGGTTTGGTAACCATCCCTCTCTAACCCATTGTTAAATAGCGTGGGGATTTCAGCATGGACGTTTCAAAGGTTACTGCGGCGGACCAATCGCGGTCAATCAACTGGGATCTGCTGGAAAAGATTGTCGTCACCTTGCTGCTCGGCACGCTGGCGATGCGCATGATCCCGGCCGCGGTAGCAAGCGGCGCGTGGCAGAACTGGATCATCCTGCTGGCCGAAGGCTGCGTCGCCTTCTTCGTCCTCATTCGTCGGCCCACGACGACGATCACGCGGCGCCCGCGCGATTGGGTACTGGGTTTTGGCGGGACGTTCGCCGCGATGCTGGCGATGCCGTCCAGCGATGTGCCGCTGGTGTCGCTCGAAATCTGCCTGTTCCTGATGTTGGCGGGGCTGTTTATCCAGCTTTATGCCAAATTCATCCTGCGCCGCAGCTTCGGCGTCGTTGCTGCCAATCGCGGCGTCAAGATCGGTGGGCCGTATCGCTTTGTGCGGCACCCGATGTATGCCGGATATGCATTGACGCATATCGGCTTTCTGCTCAGCGGCCCCACCATCTGGAATTTTGCGGTCTATGCGCTCGCGCTGGGGCTGAACATCGCCCGGTTGGTGGCCGAGGAGCGGGTCTTGATTGACGACCCCGCCTATCGCGAAATGGCGGCGCGGGTTCGGTATCGCCTGTTCCCTGGCATTTTCTGATCTTTGCCATCGACATGGACTGGCTGCTCGGTTTCATCGACGTCAAGGCGATCCTGATCGTCCTCCTGATCTTTGGGCCGCTTGAACGTGTGCTTCCTGCGCGCCCGCAACAACCGGCGCTGCGCCGCGCGTGGACGACCGATGTCGTTCATTGCGTGCTCAACCGTATCCCGATCGGGATTGGACTTGGCCTGGTGGCCGGATTGTCGCTGTGGCTGGGCGATATGGTCGTGCCGTCATCGTTTCGCGCGAGTGTCGCTGCACAGCCTTTATGGCTTCAAACGATCGTGCTGATGCTGCTGGCCGATCTGATCTTTTACGCGATGCACCGACTGTTCCACACGGTGCCGGCACTTTGGCGCATTCATGCCATTCACCACAGTATTTCGGATCTGGACTGGCTGGCCGCCTACCGCATCCACCCGCTCGACCAGATCCTTACCAAGGGCGCCTCGCTGATCCCCGCCTTTGCGCTCGGCTTTTCAGATGCGGCGCTGGCGATTTTTTTCGTCGTCTTTCAATGGCACACGCTGCTTCTCCACAGCAATGTACGGATCGGTTTCGGCCCGTTCAGCTGGCTCGTTGCATCGCCATGCTTCCATCATTGGCATCACGCCAATGATCCGGCGCATTGGAACCGCAATTTCGCCGCACAGTTCCCGATCTGGGATATGCTGTTCGGCACGGCACAGATGCGCCGCGATGCGATGCCCGATCGATATGGGATCGAGGATCCGGTTCCGCCGGGCTACGGCCGCCAGATGGTCTATCCGTTTCAGCGCGAGTCCAAGGACGCCGCTTGAAACATATTTGGCCATGATGCCGTCGTCGGTCGAAAACCACAGCCCAGGCGGATAAGCATCGCTTGACCACTCGCGGGGCGGTGGCCACATCGGTGCGATGACCAAATCGCTTGTCCGGCGCGCCTCGACCGCGCTCTCGCCCCTCGTCCTTTTGATCGCGACCGCCGTACCAGCCTACGCCCGCGATGCCGCGCCGCCGATCGCAACGGCGGCGGCGATCAATCCGCAAACCGACGCTGCCAAGGCGTGGAATTTCGCCGCCAGCGACGTGCCGGTCGACCCGAACATCGTATTCGGCGTGCTGCCCAACGGGATGAAATATGCGCTGCTGAAAAACAGCACGCCCAAGGACAGCGTCGTGCTGCGCATGCGCTTCGACGTCGGCAGCTTTGCCGAAGCCGACGACCAGCGCGGGCTGGCCCATTTTCTCGAACATATGGCGTTCAACGGCTCGACGAACGTGCCGGAGGGCGAGATGATCAAGCTGCTCGAGCGCAAGGGGCTGGCGTTCGGTGCCGACACCAACGCTTCGACCGGGTTCGACGAGACGGTGTACAAGCTCGACCTGCCCAATGCCTCCGACGACCTGATCGACACCGGGCTGATGCTGATGCGCGAAACCGCCAGCGAGTTGAAAATCGACCCCGCCGCGGTCGACCGCGAACGCGGCATCATCCTGTCCGAACGGCGCGCGCGCGACACCTTTCAGCTGCGCAACCTGATCGACCAGCTCGATTTCCAGATGCAGGGCATGACGGTCGCCAGCCGCATTCCGGTCGGCACCGAGGAGGTGATCAAGACCGCGCCCGCCGCCCGCCTGCGCGATCTCTACGATCGCTATTACCGCCCCGAACGCGCGACGCTGGTGATGGTCGGCGATTTCGATGTCGCGGCGGTCGAGGCAAAGATCAAGGCGCGTTTCGGCGACTGGACCGGGCGCGGCCCCGCCGGCGCCAATCCCGACATCGGCACCGTCGACTATCGCCGTGCCGCGGCCGCCGACGATTTCATCGACCCGGCGATCCAGGACATGGTGACGCTCGCCGCGTTCAAGCCGTGGGTCGACGAGGCCGACACCAAGGCCAAACGCGCCCGCACCCTGGCCGAAGATGTCGGCGAGGCGATCGTCAATCGCCGTCTGGCCAAGATCGCGTTGAACGAGGATTCGCCGATCCTTGGCGGCTATTTCAGCGAAGCGGCGGGCTGGAAGGTCTTCGATCAGGTCACCGTCGGCGCCGTCGCCAAAGAAGGCGCGTGGAAAGAGGCGCTGGCGCTGATCGAGCAGGAACAGCGCCGCGCTATCGAACATGGCTTCACCCAGGCCGAGGTCGACGAGCAGCTGGCGAACCGCCGCACCGCGTTCAAAAATGCCGTCGCCGGCGTCACGACGCGGCGCAGCGATACGCTCGCCGACACGCTGGTCGCGGCGGCCAAGGGCGATTTCGTCTTTGTCCGCCCGGAAACCTCGCAAGCGTTGTTCGAGGCGACCGCGCCGTCGCTCAGCGCCGCCGCGGTCACCGCGGCCTTCCGTAAGCGGATGGACGGGCTGAGCGCTCCGCTGGCGCGGGTGTCGGCGAAAACGCCGATCGAGGGCGGCACCGATGCGATCCTCGCGGCGCTGCGCGCGTCGACCCAGGTTGCCGTCGCGGCGCCTGCTGCGGCCGCGAACGCCGCCTTTGCTTACGACAATTTCGGTACGCCCGGCAAAATCGTCAGCGACGGCCGGGTCGACGATCTGGGCATCCGCCGCATCCGTTTCGCCAACAACGTCATGCTCAACATCAAACAGACCGATTTCCAGAAAGAAACGGTCTATTTGTCGGTGCGCGTCGATGGCGGCAATCTACTCGCGACGCGCGACGACCCGACCCGCGTTGCGCTCGCCGGATCGATGGTGCTGGGCGGGCTGGAGGCGCACAGCGTCGACGACCTGCGCTCGATCCTCGCCGGACGCACGGTGAGCCCCAGCTTCGGCAGCGGCGCCGATTTCTTTGGCGGCACCGCGACCAGCTCGCCGGGCGACTTCGCGCTCCAGGCCAAGCTGATGGCGGCGTTTCTGACCCATCCGGGCTACCGCGCCGACGGGCTGGCGTTGATCCGCCGCGTCCTGCCCCAGCAATATGCCGCGAACGACGCCACCCCGGCGGCGGTGATCGGCCGCGATGCGGGCGGCATCCTCGCCAATGACGATCCGCGCTCGCAAACCCCGCCGCTCGAAAAACTGATGACGCTCGACTGGGCGCAGTTGAAACCCGTCGTGGCCGACAGCTTCGCCAATGGCGCGATCGAAATCGGCGTCGTCGGCGACATCGACGAACAGGCGGCGATTGACGGCATCGCCGCGACCTTCGGTGCGCTGCCCGAACGCCGCGCCGCTTTCGACCCGCGCGCCGACGCGCGTATCCGCGAATATGCCAAGGATCGCAGCGAACGGACGCTGATCCACAAGGGACCCGCCGAACAAGCCGAACTGCGCGTCTATTGGCCCGCCCGTGACGATAGTGACTTGGCCGAGGCAATGCAGCTCAACCTGCTGGTGCGGGTGATGCAGCTCAAGCTGACCGAGGAACTGCGCGAGCGGCTCGGCGAAAGTTACAGCCCCGGCGCTGCCGCTAGCTTGTCCGACGAATTCCCGGGCTACGGCCATTTGTTCGCGGCCAGCAACGTCGACTACAAGGATCTGGCGACGACCCGCGCAGCGATCTTTGCGATCGCCAGGGAATTGCGCGACACGCCCGTCGACGCCGACCTGCTGGACCGCGCGCGCAAGCCGCTGGTCGAAGCGATGACGAAATCGCGCCGCGAAAACAGCTATTGGGTGAACTATGTCGCCGAAGCGACAAGCCAGGCCGCCCGCCTCGACCGCAGCCGCAAGGGCATCGGCGAAGTGGAAGCGGCCACGCCCGCCGAGCTGCAGGCGCTGGCGCGCCGCTATCTGGTCGACGACAAGGCGTTGGTGATCAAGGCGGTGAGCGACAAGGCGGGAAAGTAGGGGCGTCTGAAAACGGCCGAAACCAGCCGTCGCCCCCGCGCGGTCCTAAATCTAAACCCGTCCCGGCGCTCGCGCGCGGATGAAATTCTCCAGCGCGACGAAGATCATTTCGCGCGCGTCGCTGCCCAGCATTTCGGCGGTCAATATGTCGAACTCCACCCGGTCGCGCTGCGCTGCGGCGCTGACCATCGCCGCCAGCAGCGCCTCGTCGAAACTCGCGCGCGGGCAGCAGGGCGGGGCGACGGCAAAGGGGTCGGGCCAGCTATGGCCGATCGCCTCGACCACCAGCCGGTAGCGGCGGGCCGCCAGCACATTGCCCCACCGCCGCTCGAGCTCGGGCATCGGGTCGCGGTCGCTGCGGCGGCAGACGATGCAATAGCGGAGCGCCAGCACCGCCTGCGCGGCTTCGACCGACAGGTCGCGGATCAACGGCTGCTGGGTCAATTGCCGGATCAGGGTGCTGCTGTGCATGGCGTTATCGTCTCCCGGTCCGTGCAGTCTCTCACCTCAGCTTTCGAAAAAGATGCCGATCGCTGCGTAACGCAGCGACCGGCAGGAGGGGACTGCCCAACCTTGCTATTGCGAATTAATCGCAAATACAAGTGAAAAGAATCTCTGCCTGAATTTTCCAGGGCGCGGGCAAAGCATGATGCAAAGCTGGGGCGGCGGTACTGGTACGTCGCCGCGGATTGCGCGGCGCGCGCGGTCGGCTTTTGATGCAATTGCCATGAAGCGATCAGAACGGATGCAATCGATGACCCGGCTCTCCGCGCTTATATTGGCGGCCATGCTTGCCATATGGGCCGCGCCGGCGTCGGCTGAGGGTGGATGCCCGGCGGGATATGAGCCCTGGCGTGTACCGATCCAGAGCCTCAATGACTGCCTGCCGATTCCCGGCTATGCCGATGCCCCGGAAGCCGCTCGGGCGCCGCCGCCTCTGGCTCCTCAATGGTATTCGACCTCGTCCGCGGTGGCGTTCGGCAACCGCAAACCGGGAGCGGCCTTTGCGACCGACTTCGTCTACTTCAAATTTTCCTTTTCGGACGAAGCCGATGTTCGCAAGCTGGCAGTAGAAAAATGCGTCGAACAAGGCCTGTCGAACTGCGCGCTCGCGGGATCGATCACCAACGGTTTCATCGTCGTCTATAGCGACAGGGAGGGGCGCATCGCGGCGCACGGCGGCGCCGACCGGCAACAGGTCATCGACGAAATTCACGCCCGGTGCGCGGCGGACAACCGGGTCTGCAAAGTCCGCAAAGTGATCGACTCATTGCCGATCCGGATGTGACGGACAAGAATAAGCCCGCGGTCGCGGCGGCGACCACGGGCTTATGCAAAAGCTTGCAAAGACCTCAGTCCTCGTGGACCGGCTTCGACTGCAGCTGGATGTAATTTTCGATCCCCATCCGCTCGATCATCTCGAACTGCTTTTCCAGCTCATCGACATGATGTTCCTCGCTGGCCAGGATCGATCCGAACAGATCGCGGCTGACATAGTCGCGCACGCTCTCGCTATGCGCCATCGCATCCTTGAGCAGCGGGATCGCTTCTTCCTCGAGCGCGAGGTCGGCCTTCAGAATTTCCTCGACCGTCTCGCCGACGCGCAGGCGGCCCAGCATCTGGAAATTGGGCAGCCCGCCCAGAAACAGGATACGGTCGGCCAGCTGGTCGGCGTGCTTCATTTCGTCGATCGACTCTTCGCGTTCGAACTTGGCGAGCTTCGCGACGCCCCAATTGTCGAGCATCCGGTAATGCAGCCAAAACTGGTTGATCGCGGTCAGCTCGTTCTTGAGCGCCTCGTTCAGGAAATCGATGACTTTTTCGTCGCCCTTCATGTCGGTCTGTCCTGTCATTTCATCTTGGAATGGAATGGGCGCATTATACGCGCCCCGAGCCCATCAGGCCAAGGTCAAAAATGGCGGAAAACCGAGAAAAATCAGGCGGTCGCGGCGACGTCGCTGATGATATTGCGAGCGAAAGGCAGGCATTGGCCGCACTTGGGTTTGCGACCCAATTGCGCATAGGCGGCCTTGGCACAGCGCAACTGGCCATCGCGCGCGACGTCGCGCAGCTGGCTTTCCCTTATTGCGTTGCAGACACAGACGACCATGTGCGAATCCTTCTCAACAATGCCGATGTAGGGCTAGTGCGAGAGATTCGCAACAGGAAAGATGCGACTGGTTCGCAATCGGATTAAGCATATTTTCGCCGCGCCGACCCTTGCCCGCAACATGATTCGCGGGCATAGGCGCGCCCATCCTCCCGCCCCGCCCAAGCAAAGGTTCGCCGCCATGAAAGTGAATGTCTATGTGACGCTCAAGCCGGGGGTTCTCGACCCGCAGGGCAAGGCGATCCATCATGCGCTCGAAGGCTTGGGATTTGGCGGGGTCGCCGATGTGCGCGCGGGCCGCTTCATCGAACTCGACGTTGCCGACGGCACCAGCGATGCCGATCTCGACGCGATGTGCGCCAAGCTGCTCGCCAATACGGTGATCGAAAACTACCGCATCGAACGCCCGTAATAGGAGCCTCAGCCATGAAGACCGCCGTCATCGTCTTTCCGGGCTCCAACTGCGATCGCGACATGGCGGTCGCGCTCGAACAGGTCACCGGACAAGCCCCCGCAATGGTGTGGCACCGCGACACCGACCTGCCCGCGGGGACCGACTTCATCGCGCTGCCCGGCGGTTTCTCCTATGGCGATTACCTCCGCTCGGGGGCGATGGCGGCACGCTCGCCGATTTTGCGCGCGGTCAGCGAGGCCGCGGCGCGCGGCGTTCCGGTGCTGGGCGTGTGCAACGGCTTCCAGGTGCTGACCGAGGCGCAGCTGCTGCCCGGTGCCCTGATGCGCAACGCGGGGCTGAATTTCGTTTGCCGCACGGTGCGGCTGAAGGTCGAAAACAGCCAGTCGCTGTTCACCGCGGGCTATGGCGCGGGTGAGGAAATCGATATCCCGGTGGCGCATCACGACGGCAATTATTTCGCCGACGCGGCAACGCTCGATCGTATCGAGGGTGAAGGGCGCGTTGCCTTTCGTTATGCCGACGGCGTCAACGGATCGGCGCGCGACATTGCGGGCGTGCTCAACGATGCCGGCAATGTCCTTGGCATGATGCCGCACCCCGAACGCGCGATCGACCGCGCGCACGGCGGTACCGACGGGCTACGCCTGTTCGAAGCGGCGCTCGGCGTCCTCGCCTGATTTTACAGCGGAAACCGGCTCCGCCTGCGGCCGGTCCGCGCGGATGATGGCTTCAACCGCCGCATCGGGTGCTTCATCCGGCGATTTTGGTCGTGGCTGAAGCCAGCGCCCTGTCAACAGCAGCACCGTGGGCCAGAACATCGTGTTCCAGATGTCGTGCCAATGTTCGGCGTCGGGCTGCAGCGCGGCGTCGCTGACCTCGCGGGTCAGGTCGAGCCATTCGCCGCCGACCGCCATCGCCAGCACGGCGACCCAGGCGACGAACCACCCGCCGCGCCACCGCCACATCAACCGGACGAGCAGAAACAACGTCAGTCCGAAATAGATATGCAGCGCATCCTTATCGAGCCCGGTCGTCTCGACCAGCGAAGCCTTTTGCTCGCCGAACAGCGATGCGATTTCGATCAATGTCATGAAATTCAGACCTTGGCAGCGAATGGGGTAAAATCGGTGCCTTCGTCGAACACATCGACACCTTCGCGGCGCTTCAACGCGCCCACCACCACATAGGTTGCCGGGGTGAGCGCCGCTTCCCACGCAACCTTCATCGCCCAGTTCGTCGTCATCACGAGGATCACCTGTTCGGTTTCCCAGATGCCCAGAAAGGCGATCGGATAGAAAATCAGGCTGTCGATCCCCTGGCCGACGATCGTCGATCCGATCGTCCGCATCCACAGGAACCGCCCGCCGGTTGCGACCTTCATCCGGGCGAGGACATAGGAGTTGACGAACTCGCCAGCCCAAAAGGCGGCGATCGACGCCAGCACGATCCGCCACGCGCTGCCGAACACGCTGTCATAGGTTGCCTGGCACACCGCGCCGCTGCCGCTCGCGTCGCCCGATTTCAGAACCAGCGTGTCGGTGCCGCTGCACCACCAATCCTGCGCCGGGGGCATTGCCAGCACGATCCAGCTCATCACCGCCATAAAGACCAGCGCCCCGAACCCGGCCCAGATCACGCGCCGCGCGCGGGCGTAGCCGTAAACTTCGGTCAGGACGTCGCCGATCACATAGCTGATCGGGAAAAACAGGATCCCGGCGCCAAAGGTCAGCCCGCCGACCATCGACAATTTCGACGCGCCGATGATGTTCGACAGCAGCAGCACCGCGACAAAGGCGGCCATGACCAGGTCGTAATAGCGAAAATGCCGGACGCTCGACGCACTGATGGCTGCGGGTCGGTCGGGCGAAGCGTCGGAGTCGATCATCGACACGCTGCTTAACCCGCTTTGCAGCCCACGCAAACCACGCTATTCGCGCCAGCCAAGCGCCCGTAGCTCAGCTGGATAGAGCACCCGCCTTCTAAGCGGGTGGTCGCAGGTTCGAATCCTGCCGGGCGCGCCATACCTTTTTCAAGCATCGAAACGTCCCCTAACATATTGAAAGGCATAGCCAAAACTGGTGTTCGAAAACCCGTTTTCCGGTCATATGCCAACTGGCTCGGAAAGGTCAGTTTGAGGGCCATTCGCTTGTCGGTCAGGCTCTCACTTTTCCAGAGATTCCAAGGGCTTGCGAGGAACTGCAAGGCAGTTCGAAACGATTCATCGAAATCTTTGACGGGCTTGTCACAGGCAAGCAGTTGCTCGCGCAGGAGGAGCTTGCGGTTTTCGAGTTCGGCGACGCGCCGCTCATACGCCTGAATCACAGTCGCGCTTTCAGCCTCGACGATCCGGTCGAGAAGCTGCGCGACCTTCTTGTCGATTGAACCGAGTTCATCGGTGATCGCCTTCTTGGTTTCGCCAGCTTTCATGATCTGGCGATTCCAGAGATTGCGGAAAGCATCGGTCGCGAGTTCGACGAGCTGGCGTGCAGGCGTCAGGCTTTGCAGCATCGCTTCGAAGGCATCTTCGATCTTCGCGCGTGGCACCGACTTCGCATAGTCGGAGCAGCCCTTATGGCGGCAGAGATAATAGGGGTAATGCCCGTTCTTGCCCTTGCTCCAATTGGCGGTCATCGGCTGGTCGCAGGAGGCGCAACACACAAATCCGCGAAGCGGGAATGCTTCATTGAGATCGGCGCGCACCGG
>JAFAGN010000140.1 GCA_023422695.1 Pseudomonadota bacterium | reverse complement strand
GCGTCAGGCTTGGCGTCGGCGGCGCGCGGTTTGCCGGGGACCGGCGCGGCAATCGGCAGGGCGGTCGCCGTGGCTGCCTCGCGGGTCGGCGCTGCGGCGGCATCGGCAGGCTTGGCGGGCTTGGCGGCGACCGGCGCGACCATCGCGGCAATCACCGGAGCGGCGGCCACCGCCGCAGCTGGCGCTACCGCCGCCTCGGCACCTGGCGCGGCGGCCGGGGCAGCGGTTTCTGCGGCTGGCAGGCCCGGCGCGCGCGTCGCCGTTTCGGCCATGGTGCCGGTGTCGGAGTTGGGGGCGGTTTCGGTGTCGGGTTGCGCCGCGTCGGGCTTGACGAGTTTCGGCTGCGGACCGGCGGCCTTGCCATTTACCGCGATGAGCAGCTGCGCGGCGGACGCGGCGGCGGCGGCATCGGGATCGGCGGGCGGTGTCGGCGCCGCATCGGTGTCGACCGCTTTGGCGACCGTGACCGGGGCTTCGACGGTCGCAACCGTTGCAGCCGCCGCGACGATCGTCGGGATGCTGACCGGCGCGGCGTTGGTCCCGGTCGCAGCCGCCACCCGCGCGGCGACGGGCGTCGGTACGTTGACAGCGAGCGGCGTCGCCTCCGCGGGCTTGCTGTCCGCAGCTACCGCGACCGGCGCGGCCTTCACCGGCGCCGCCACCGGCATCGGGGCGGCGGCCAGCAGCTGGTCAAAGCCGCCGCTTTCGCCGTCGCCGGTCGGCGTCTGGCCGATCGTGCTTAGAAAGGCGGCAAAGCCTGCGGGGGTTGATGCCTGCGGGGTGGGGAGGAAGGCGGCGCCCATCATGCTGCACCGCCTTCGATCAGGCGCAGGCGCATGCCGCCGCGCGCGCGGTGCGGGCGGTTGGCGTCGCGGCGGCGCTCGGCTTCGGCTTCGGCCGATTTGCGGCTGCGTTCGTACAGGCGGACGGCGGACTCTTCCTTGGCCAGCGCACTTTGTGCCAGCACCCCGGCCTGGTCGCGGCGCGCGCTGGCATTCACCAGCGGTGCGGTCAGATTTTCCTGCGCGATGTCGAGCCGCATCGCGAGCTCGCCGATCGTGTTGAGCGCGCCGCCTGCGACGGCACCCTTGGCCATCGCCAGATCGACGCGCAGCGTTTCGAGGCGTTTGGCAAGCTCGACCAGGCTGGCGAGTTCGCCATTGGCCCGCGCCAGATTGGCCTCGGCCATCTGATGTTCGACGGTGCGCACGCGGATGATACGTTTGCGGCGTGCGGTGCGGGCAGTCATGCGGAATATCCTTCAATCAGGGTCTGGCGGGAAATGTCGAAATCGACCTGCACCTTGGCGGGCTGGGTCACGAACGCGAGTTGGTCGGCGTGGTGGGCGATGGCGGTATCGAGCACCGGATCGCCGCCGGCGACATAGGCGCCCATCAGCATCAGATCGCGGTTCTCTTCATACGCCGACCACAGCTGGCGAAAGCGCGCGGCGGCGGCGGCATGTTCGGGATCGACCGAATCGACCATCGTGCGCGACAGCGACCGGGCGACGTCGATCGCGGGATAGACGCCCTGTTCGGCCAGCGTGCGCGACAGGATGATATGGCCGTCGACGATGGCGCGGGCGCTGTCGACGACGGGATCGTCGATGTCGCCGCCATCGGCGAGCACGGTATAGAGCGCGGTGATCGAACCCCCGGTTTCGCGGTCGATCCCGGCACGTTCGCACAGCGACGGGATCAGCGCGAACACCGACGGCGGGTAACCCTTCATCGTCGGCGGTTCGCCCAATGTCAGCCCGATTTCGCGCTGCGCGTGGGCGACGCGGGTCAGGCTGTCGATCAGCAGCAGCACCTTCTTGCCGTCGGCGCGAAACGCCTCGGCGATCGCGGTGGCGCGCATCGCGGCGCGCAGGCGCAGCAGCGGCGGATGGTCGGCGGGAACCGCGACGACGACCGCCTTCTTGCGGACGTCGGGGGGCAGCTTGGTTTCGACAAAGTCGCTGACCTCGCGGCTGCGTTCGCCGATCAGCCCGACGACGATGACGTCGCATTCGGTCCCGGCGATCATCTGGCCCATCAGCACCGATTTGCCGACGCCCGAACCCGCGATGATCGCGACGCGCTGCCCTTCGCCGACGGTCAGCAGCGCGTTGATCGCGCGCACGCCCATATTGAGCGGACGGGTGACGCGGCCGCGGCGCAGCGGATTGACCTTGCGTCCGGCGAGCGGCCACTGGAAATGCGACTTGACCGGCGGGCGGCCGTCGAGCGGATTGCCCTGCGCATCGATGATGCGGCCAAGCAGCGCCTTGCCGCACGCGACCATGCTGCTCGCGCCATGCGGCTCGACCGGCGCGCCCGTCGCCAGCGGCATATTGGTGTCGAACGGCAGGACCAGGCTGCTCTGGCCGCGAAAGCCGACGACCTCGCCATAGACATAGTCATTGTTCGCCGACTTGATGCGGACGTTGCTGCCCAGCGGCTGGGGAAAACCCGACACTTCCAGCATGATGCCTTCGTGCGACACCAAAGTGCCGATGCGGCGCGGGCTGGCGTTCGTCAGGTCGATCGGGTCGAGCAGCTGCTGCGCCGACAGGGCCAGGCGGCGGGTCATGCGGCGGTTCCTTCGCCCAGCGCGGCGCTCAGTTCGTCGAGATAGACGGCGCGGCCATGTTCGATCCAGCCGGTCGACGTTTCGATGCGGACGGTGCCGCGCATCATCGCCGGGTCGCTTTCCAGCGCCAGTGGCAGCGGACAATCGGCGAGCAGCGCGGCATCGTCGGGATGGACGCACAAGGTGCGCGCCTTGTCGGCGTCGGCGACCAGCGCCGCCGCGGTTTCGGCCTGCGCCCGTAGCCAGGCGGCATCGATCGGCGCGTCGGCGACGATCTGGTGGACCAGCCGTTCGACGGTACGCGCGATCAGCTGCGCCAGCTCTTCGCTCGGTTCGTCCTGCAACGCTTCGGCATTGGCGAGCAGCGCCAGCAGCTGGTGGCGTTCGGCCACGAACGCGGCTTCGGCGACGCGCTGGCCTTCGGCCAGACCGCGAGCAAAGGGATCGTCGAGATCGGGCTCGGCCATGGTCCCGTCGACCGCCTGCGGCGCGCGCGGGGCGCCGCCAAAGGCCAGCGGACGAAAGCCGCTGCTGCGCGCCATCGCGGCGGCCAGCGTCACGGGGGCAAAGCCGGTTTCGGCGGTGCGATCAGACATAATCGTCGCCGCCGCCCGCGATCATGATTTCGCCCGATGCGGCCATCTGGCGGACGATCGTCATGATGCTCTTTTGTGCGTCGTCGACGTCGGCGCGCTTGACCATCGTCATTTCGGCCATTTCGTCGCGGATCGTTTCCGATGCGCGTTGCGACATCGTCGACAGGCACAGGTCGATCATCTCGTCGTCGGTGCCCTTCAGCGCGACCGCCAGCTGCGCCGCATCGACCGAACGCAGGACCGAACCCAGGCTCTTCTTGTCGAGGTCGCGCAGATTTTCGAAGATGAACATCTCTTCCTCGATCGCCTGGGCGAGCAGCTTGTCGGTCTTTTTCAGCGCGCGGATCGTGCGTTCGCTCAGCGACTTCGGCATTTTCTTCATGATCTTGGCGACGTCGCTGGGGCCGCCGATCGCCTGCTTGGCGACGCGCTGGCCATCGACGTTCGCACTGGCCAGCACCGATTCCAGATCTTCGATCGCCGCAGCGGGGACCGACGTCAGCTGCGCGGCGCGCAGCACCAGGTCGGCCTGCAGAATTTCGTCGAGCGTTTCGATCGCGCGCGCGGCGACGTCGGGGACCAGCACCGACAGGATCAGCGCGCCGACCTGCGGATGTTCCTGCGCCAGCAGGGCGCTGATCGCGTCGACGTCCATCCAGCGCAGGATTTCCAGCGACGCGGCGCTGCGCTGCGGCGCGACCGCGGCCAGGATATTGTCGGCACGGACGTTGCCGACCGCCTGATTGATCACGGTGCGAATGCGGACGTCGGCGCCGATCGCCAGCGCGCTGACGTCGCGGCTGCGCACGACGAACCGGTCGAGCGCCTGACCAATCTGCTGCTCGCTCGCGTTGGCGGTGTCGAACATCGATTTGGCCAGCTGGCGCACTTCGTCGGGATCGAGATGCTTCAGGATCGTCGCGGCTTCATTTTCGTCGAGCAGCATCAGCAGGATCGCGGCAGCCGACGATCCTTCGATGGCCGGATTGGCCGGCGGCGCCATGGTTTCGGCGGCGTCAGGCACGGGCGCCCTCCTGCATCAGCTGGCGGACGACGAGCGCGGCGCGCGCCGAATCCTGACGGACAAAGGCGCGGACCAGATTGGCGCGCGCTTCATAGCTCGGCGCCTGCTCGATCATTTCGAGGGTGATTTCGCGGCTTCCGGTGGGGCTGGCGAGCGCCGGACGCCCGTCGGTGGCGGCGAGCAGGGTTTCCTCCAGCGCGGCATTGCGTTCGGCGCGTTCGGCGGCGCGTGCCTTGGCGGCGCGGATCAGCGGACGGCCGATGAACAGGAACGCGAGCAGCGCGGCAAGGATCGCGCCGACCTGTTTGACCAGCGGCAGGAACCACGCTTGGTCATAAAATGCGGGTTCCTCGGCTTCGACCTGCACAAACGGACGCTGGCTGATCGCAACCTGGTCGCCGCGCGTGGCGTCGAACCCGATCGCGCCTTTGACCAGGCTGTCGATCTTGGTGATGTCGGCCTGGGTCAGCGCCTTCTTGCCCTGATTGAGCGCGACCGCGACCGAGACGCGGCGCAGCTTGCCCTGCGGCGAATGGGTCACCGAAATTTCGCGTCCGACTTCAAAGGCGCGCGCGGCATTTTCATTGCTCGCGGTTTCGCTTGCTGCGCCCGGGGCGGGCGTCGGGGTCGGGGCGTTGGCGGTGACCGTCGTCGCCTGCGGCGGCTGGTTCGACAGCGCGCCGGGGATGCCGACCGCCGCGGTCGGGGCGCCGGTGCCGCTGACCGTGCGGGTAATCTGTTCGCTGGTCATCGCGCGGTCGTTTTCGGGAAAGCTTTCGCGCGTCGCCTGGCTTTCGGACATGTCGACGTCGGCGTGGACCTCGACGCTGTAATTGCCCGCACCCAGCATCGGGGCCAGCAGCGTGTCGAGCGCGCGGCGGAAGCGATCTTCGACCTGCACCTGCAACTGGAACGCCTTCATGTCGCTGCCCGACGCGGTATCGGACAGCAGCGCGCCGCGCTGGTCGATCACCGACACCTGATCGGCGTTCATGCCGGGCACCGACGAGGCGACGAGGAAACGGATTGCCTGCACCTGACCGTCGCTCAGCGAACGGCCGTTCTGCAGCGTCAGCATCACCGATGCGGTCGACGGCTTGTCGTCGCGGACGAACAGGCTGGGTTCGGCGGCGGCGACATGGACGCGTGCGCTTTTAACCGCGTCGATGGTTTCAATGGTGCGCGCCAGATCGGCTTCGCGCGCCGACCGCAGCGCTTCGCCTTCGATCGCACGGCTCGACCCCATCGGCAGCGCGGCGATCAGGCTGTCGCCGCTCGGCGCCGCCTTGGGCAGGCCTTGTCCGGCGAGCGCGATGCGCGCCTGATGCAATTTGTCGGCATCGACGGTCAGCGCGCCGGTGGTCGCATCGATGCTGTGCGCGATGCCCTGCGTCTGCAGCGCGTCGGCGACGGCGGCCTTGTCGCTGTCATCGAGCCCGGCGAACAGCTGCGCCTGCGGGGCCGACTGCATGGTGAAATAGGCAAGCGCGGCGATGCCGACCGCGGCGGTCATGGCGATCGCGGGCAGCGCGCGCTGCACCGCGGGCTGACGGACGAAGCCGGTCAGCGGGGCAAGGCGGTTGCCGAACGCCGGGGCGGGCAGGCGGTTCGCATGGCCGTCGTCAACGGGCGAGAGGATCTGGGTATCGGCCATGGATTACACCGGCATGTTCATGATGTCGCGGTACGCGGACAGCAGCTTGTTGCGGACCTGCAACGTCGTTTCGAACCCCAGCGAGGCCTTCTGGCGCTCGATCATCACGCTGACGATGTCGTGGGTGTCGCCGCGTTCATAGGATTCGGTCAGCGCGCTGGCCTTGCTCTGCTGGGCGTTGACCTGTTGCAGCGCATTATTGATCGCCGCCCCGAAATCGGGCGTGCCGCCCAGCCCTGCGACGCCGCCATCGGGCGCACCGACACCGCCGCGTCCGGCGGCGCGTTGCAGCGCCTGGTTCTGATTGAGGATCGAACTGCGCATCTGCAGCAGTCGGCTCGGGTCAATCGTGCTCATTGCTTTCCATCCGTCCTGTGCGCAGCGGTGCGCCGCACGCAAAGAACAATGCAAAGCCCATGCCAAAAGAATTAAACGATGTTTTTCAGTCGTTTAAATATTGACGAAGGTCGCCGTGGACAACTTTCGGCATTTTTTTGACGGCGCGCCCTTAAGCGCCCCCGCCGCCCGTCGTTACTGCTTTCCGTGACCGCTCCTCGAGCCCTCACATCACGGGAATGGCCATCGAGGCCGGAAAGGAACGAATATGACCGTCATCAACACCAATGTGAGCGCGCTCCGCGCCCAGAATAATTCGCGTGTTGCCAGCAACATGCAGTCGCAGGCGATGGAACGCCTGTCGAGCGGCAAGCGCATCAACAGCGCGAAGGACGACGCCGCGGGTCTCGCCATCGCGACCCGCATGAACGCCAGCGCGCGCGGCTTGACCCAGGCGATCCGCAACGCGAACGACGGTATTTCGCTTGCGCAGACCGCCGACAGCGCCGCCGGCAGCATCTCGGACATCCTCGTCCGTATGCGTGAACTGGCGATGCAGGCGTCGACGGGCACGCTGAGCGACGACGACCGTACGCTGGTGCAGGAAGAAGTCGATGCGCTGATCTCGCAGATCGGCGACGTTGCCACCCGCACCACCTTCAACGACAATGTGCTGCTTGACGGCAGCGTCGCTGCGGGCTTCGACATTCAGACGGGTCTCGATACCGGCCAGGTCGTGAACATCACGATTGCCGACCTGCAGGCTGCCGCGCTTGGCGTCGACGCGCTCGACTTCTCGACCGCGGCGGGTGCGCAGGGCGCGCTTGCGACGCTCGACACCGCGATTGACACGGTCGCGACCGAACGCGCCAACCTTGGTGCCCAGCAGAACCGCCTGAGCTCGGCTGTCGACAATTTGACGTCGAGCGTCACGAATCTGGCGGAATCGAAATCGCGCATCGAAGACACCGATTTTTCGGCTGAATCGACGAAACTGGCTGCTGCCGGGATCCTGTCGCAGGCATCGACCGCGATGCTCGCCCAGGCGAACCAGAGCCAGCAGGGCGTGATGAACCTGCTCCGCGGCTAACCTCCGCGAACGACTTTCAGGCTATATTCGGTTGGTCCCTTAGATAGCCTGATCCGATGCCCCGGCCCCCACAGCCGGGGCATCAACTTTTTCGGCTGTTCGGCTTAGCCGTTCGCCGACGTCAATCGGCGACCATCAATGAAAATCGCGCGACTTTGGCAGGATGCGGACGTCGCGCGGATGGCCGTGCTTGGCCGCATAGCCGCGCGGCAGTTGCGGGTGTGCAACCTCGTCGGCGCGGCAGAGGTCGGGGCGTATCTCGCGCCCGTCCCCCAGCGTGTCGAGCATCGCGGTGCGGTCGACGATCCGCGTCGCCATCAGGTGGATGACGCCTTCCTTGCTTCGCTGCACCTCGCCCTCGGCCAGCATCAGCCGCGACGCCATGACGGCGCGGCGATAGCGTTCGAAATGGCGCGCCCACAGCAGGATGTTGACGACCCCGCCCTCGTCCTCAAGCGTGATGAAGATCGCATTGCCCTTGCCCGGACGCTGGCGGATCAGCACGACGCCCGCAGTGCGGACGATCGATCCATTCTTTGCCGCCGCGACCTGCCCAGTGCTCAGCACGCCCTCGCGCGCGAAATCGCCGCGCAGAAATGCCATCGGATGCCCTTTCAGCGACAGCCGCGTCGTCTGGTAATCGGTCAGCACCTCTTCAACGAGCGGGGTAGGCGGCAGCTGCGCGTCGGCTTCGCCGCCAAGCTCGTCGGCTTCGGCGGCGTCGAACAGCGGCAGCACGCCCTGGCGAACGCGCCGCGCATCCCACAGCGCCGGACGGCGGTCCAACCCCATCGACCGACACGCATCGGCCTCGGCCAGCAGGCGCAGCGCGCGCGAGGGCAGATTGGCGCGCCGCGCGAGTTCTTCGACCGAGGCAAAGGGCATGGTTCGCGCGGCGACAATCTGCTCCGCCCAAGCCTCGCGAAACCCGTCGACCTGCCGGAAGCCGAGCCGGAGCGCGAGAGCGCCGTCGGGTCGTGGCTCGAGGCTGTTGTCCCAACCGCTCGCATTCACATCGACCGCGCGCACCTCGACCCCATGCTCCTGCGCATCGCGCACCAGCTGGGCGGGGGCGTAAAAGCCCATCGGCTGCGAATTGAGCAGTCCGCAAGTGAAGACCGCGGGGTGATAATGCTTGATCCAGGACGAGACATAGACCAGCCGCGCAAAAGATTGAGCGTGGCTTTCGGGAAAGCCGTAGCTGCCGAACCCCTCGATCTGCTTGAAGCAGCGCTCGGCGAAGTCTTGCTTGTAACCGCGAGCGACCATGCCGCCGATCATCTTGTCGCGAAAATTCTCGATCGTGCCGACATTGCGAAAGGTCGCCATTGCGCGGCGCAGACCGTTCGCTTCCTCAGGGCTGAAATTCGCAGCGACCATCGCAAGCTTCATCGCCTGTTCCTGAAACAACGGGACGCCGAAGGTCTTGCCCAGTACATCGTGCAATTCATCGGGCGGATGCGGCGGGGCGGGTTTGGGAAACTCGACCGGCTCCTCTCCGTTGCGGCGTCGTAAATAGGGATGGACCATGTCTCCCTCGATCGGCCCGGGACGAACGATCGCAACCTGCACGACCAGATCGTAAAAAACCTTTGGACGCAGACGAGGCAGCATGTTGATCTGTGCGCGGCTTTCGACTTGGAAAACGCCGATGCTGTCGCCCTTCTGCAGCATGCCGTACACCGCAGCATCGTCGCAATCGATGTCGACTTCCAACGTCTGGTCGCCCAAGTGATGCGCGCGCATCAGGTCGAAACATTTGCGGATGCAAGTGAGCATACCGAGCGCAAGGATATCGACCTTCATCAGTCCGAGCGCGTCGATGTCGTCCTTGTCCCATTCGATGAAGGTGCGGTCCTCCATCGCGGCATTGTGGATCGGCACCAGTTCGTCGAGCCGCCCTTCGGTAAGCACGAAACCGCCGACATGCTGCGACAGATGGCGCGGCGCTTTCAGTAATTCGCCAACGAAGCGGTGCAGCCTTTCGATTTCGCCGTTGTGCGGGTCGAGGCCCGCTTCGACCAGCCGTTCGATCGGCACCTCGTTGCCCCAGCTGCCCCAGCTGGTATCCGCCAGCCGCGCGGTCACATCTTCGCTGAAGCCCAGCGCCTTGCCGACCTCGCGGATCGTGCTGCGCGGGCGATAGTGGATGACCGTGGCCGCGATTGCGGCCCGATCGCGCGTATAGCGGTCATAAATATACTGGATGATCTCTTCGCGCCGCTCATGTTCGAAATCGACATCGATGTCAGGCGGCTCGTCACGTTCGGCCGACACAAACCGCGAAAAGAGGAGGTCGTGCTTCATCGGATCGACCGAGGTGACGCCGAGCAGGAAACAGACGATCGAGTTGGCCGCCGAGCCGCGACCCTGACACAGGATCGGCGGTTCGCGGGTCCGGGCGTAGCGGACCAGATCGTAAACGGTCAGGAAATAATAGACGTAAGCGCGCTTTCTGATCAGCCGCAGTTCGCTCGCGATGAGCTTGCGAACCTTGGGGGGCAGCGGGGTCTTGTAGCGTGCCTCGGCTTCGGTTTTCACCAGATGATGGAGATAGTTGAATGGTTTCCAGCCGGGCGGTACCGGCTCGTGCGGATATTCGTATCGCAGAGTTCCAAGGTCGAAATCTATGCGATCGAGCAGTTTGACGCTTTGTTCGATCGCCTTTGGGTAGGCGCCGAACAGCCGCTTCATTGCCGCAGGAGATTTCAGATGACGTTCGCCATTGGCACGGAGCAGTTTTCCAGCCTTTCGGACCGTTGTGCCTTCGCGGATACAGGTGGTGATGTCGTGCAACGGGCGCTGCGCCGCCGTCGCATAAAGCGCGTCATTGGTGGCAAGTAGCGGGATGTTGGTAGCCATCGACAATCGCTGCAGCTTGGCCAGACGGCGCACATCGGCGCCCGATTGCGGCATCGTTGCCGCCAACCACACCGACTTTCGTCGGGCCTGCTTGAGAGTTCGCAGCAGCGCTTCGTCACCGTCCATCGCGATCAGCAATAGGTCGTCGCAATGCTCCAGCAGGTCTGAAAGCTGGAGAATGCAATCCCCCTTCTGCGCCCGCAGATTGCCCACCGACAGCAGGCGGGTCAGGCGGCCCCAGCCATGGCGGCTGACGGGATAGGCGACGATGTCGGGTGTGCCGTCAGCGAAGACGAGCCTGGCGCCGACGACCAGCCTAAAATGCGCAACACTGTCGGGATTCTTGACCTGTAGCTCTTTCAGAAAGGCCCACGCCCGCACCACCCCCGCCACGCTGTTGCGGTCGGCGATGCCGATGCCGGTCATGCCGAGGTTGATCGCTTCTGCCACCATCTCGGCAGGGTGCGAGGCGCCGCGCAGGAAGCTGTAGTTGGTCGCGGCGACCAGTTCGGCGAAGCCGGGATCGGGTGCGGGGTGTTCGCTCATGCGAACAGTCCGTGGATATACCAACGCGGATCGGGCTTTTCATCGTAAAGCCCGTGGCGGAAAAGCCAGAAGCGGCGGCCGTGTACGTCCTCGACACGGTAATAGTCGCGGGTCAGCCCGCCGTTGTCGCGGCGGCGCCACCATTCGCTCGCGATCCGTTCGGGACCTTCGTAGCGCCGCACCGCGTGCATCGCGCGGCGCCAGCGGAACTGGTGCGGCGGGCCGTCGGGAACCTCGGCGATCACCTCGATCGGCTGCGGCGGATCGAAGAGATGGAAGGGCCGCGTCGGCGGTTCGCCCGGATCGGGCCTTTGCCAGGGCAGGGGTTCCGGGGCGTCGATCGCGGGAAGTGCGAGCTGCGCCTGTTCGGGAATATGGGTGTCGGCGGGGCGGAGGCGCCGCACACGGCCGCGGCCGAGCCGGACCGTGAGCCGGTCGACCAGCTCGTCGGTCCCCGCTTCGCGTACCGCGCCGCCTTCGAGCTTCAATTGCGTCGCGGAAAGCTGGTCGAGCCGCGGCACCGCAAGCCGGATCATGTCGAAACCGAACCCGGGGTCGAGCGGATCGCGCAAACCGTCCATCCGTTCGGCGAACAGCCGCATCACCAGTCCCGTGTCGCGCGTCGAATGGCCGGTCTCGATCTCGATACTGCGGGCCAGCCCGTCGCTGCGAAAGAAGGTTGCACGGAAATGCCGCCCACCCCTGCCGCGCCCGGCGAGCTGTACGATCGCTTCGTCGGCGAGTTCGGCGAGAATTTTTGCCGCATGGATGGTGCTCAAAATGGGCTCGGCAAAGCGGCGTTCGGCGACGACCGGCGGCGGTGCGATGCGCGGGGCGAGCGGGCTCGGGGCATCGCCAAGCAGTCGGCGCAGCGCCATCGCGGCATCGGCGCCGAAGCGTGCGGCAATATTCGCCATCGGGCGGCTCGCGAGATCGCCGATCGTCTTCAATCCAGCGCGGACGAGCGCGGTCGTCGCCTCGGCTTCGAGTTCGAGCGCCGCGACGGGCAGGCGGCGGATGGCGCTGGCTTCGTCGGGGGCGGGGCGCGTCTGATAGCGTGCGAGCGCGCGCGCCGCGTCGGCGGTCGGGCCGAGTGCATGGCGAAGCGTCATGCCGAGCCGTGTAAGGCGCATCTCGGCATCGGCGATCAGCCCGGCTTCGCCCGCATGGAAATGCTCGGCCCCGGCAATGTCGAGGATCAGCCCGTCAGGGGCATCGAGCGCGACGAGCGGAGTGTAGCGCGCACAGCCCTGCGCCAGCCGGTCGAGCCACTGCTGGTCGAGGACAGGATCGTGCGGGACGATCGCCAGATCAGGAACCTGTGCCCGGGCATCGGCGAGCGGCATACCGACGCGCAGCCCGAGCGCCATTGCAGCGGCATCGATGCTGGCGAGGCGCAGCGCCCCGCGCTGCTTCTCGGCAAAGACGAGCGGGAGGTCAGGCGGCTTCGGCGCCGTGCGGGTGAACCGCTCGGCGGGTAGCCACGGGAAGAACAGCGCCAGATAGCGCCGCTTCACCGAAGCATTTTTCGTCATGGTTCCAGTCCAGTCGCCAGCGGGCGCCGGCGGGTCCGCCGCGCCAGCGCAGCAGTTCGAGGTCGAAGGCAGGGGCGCCGGGGGCGTTCGCTTCGAGTTCGCGCGAAGCGGCGGCGGCAATGTTCCAGCGGGTTTCGGCGACGCTGGGCGTCGGCGCGGCATTGAGGCGCAGCATCAGCAGTGTCGTCCCGGCATCGCGCGCGCCCAGCGTCAGGCGGCGCCCGGCGGTGAGATCGAGCAGGGGAAATTTCCCCCAGCTTTCGACGATCACCGCTGCCGACCCCGTACAGCGGATCGCGTCGTTCGCGCAGGCGAGCAGCATTTTGGGGTCGGCGGTTTCGATGAGGAGCAGCCGGTCGGGATCGCCGCCGAGTTCGGCGATGCCGGGAGCATAGATATGGCCGGTGCGTTTTCCGGCGTCGATGGTGCGTAGCCAGATGAGGGGCGTCTGGGCGGGGGTGCGCAGCGCGACAAGCGCGGCGAAGGCCGCGGCGCTTGTCGCATCGAGCGCGTCGGCGGCGAAAAATTCATGGGTGCGACCGATTGCCAGTCCGCCGCCGACCGCGGCGTCGAAGGCGTCATGCCCCGTTGCCAGCCAGCCCTCGGCAGGGCGGCTTGCCGGGCCGCCACTGGCGGCCAGCCGGGCGATACGCTGGCGCAGCCCGGCGAGAGGTTGAGACGACTCGCGCATATATGTTCCTGATTTGTTCTATTAGCGCGCGAGCGAGGGGAGATGTCAAGCCATCCGAAGGCGTAGCGAATTTGTTTCGCACGAAGCCACAAAGCCACGAAGAGGGTGGTTCGGGCCGACAGGCCCATTGTCTCTCCATCGATGCGGCTGGTCACTATACAGGAAAAGAAAGCCGACTCGCGGCAATCGCGGCCTTTGCGTGTCTTCGTACAAAATATTTTTAGCGCGGCGGCGCCGTTTCAGTCCCCGCGCCGCTATCGCCGCCCAGCGCGCGGAACAGTGCGATGCGGGTCTGGACGAGCAGCAGCTGCGTCGCGATTTCGCTGCGCCGCGCCGCATAGAGGCTGCGCTGCGCGTCGAGGCTGGCGAGGAAGCTGTCGACGCCGCCCTTGTAGCGGGCATCGGTCAGCGTCGCGGTGTCGGCGGCGGCGGCGGTGTTCGCCGCGGCGGCGCGCACGCGTTCGGCGATCGTACCCTGCACCGCCAGCGCGTCGGCGACCTCGCGAAACGCGGTCTGGATCGCGCTTTCATAGCCCGCGAGCGCGGCGTCGCGCTGCGCCTCGCTCACCGCCACCCCGGCGCGGCGGCCCCCGGCATCGAAAATCGGCGCGGTGATATCGCCGCCCGCCGACCAGTTGAACGATCCGCTGTCGAACAGGCTCGACAGCGCGTTGCTCGCAAAACCGAGCAGCCCGGTGAGCGAAATCGACGGGAACAGCTGCGCGCGCGCGACGCCGATGTCGGCGTTGGCGGCGCGCAGGGCATATTCGGCCTCGATCACATCGGGGCGGCGTAGCAGAATTTGCGAGCTGACCCCTGCGGGCAACTCCACGACCGACGGGGTCACTTCGCTCAGCCCGGCGGGAAGTAGCCCGCGATCGACATCGCCGCCGACGAGCAGGCGGATCAGATTTTCGTCCTGCGCCAGCGCCGTTCTTTGCTGCGCGATCGAATCTTCGGCGGTCGCCAATATCTGTTCGGCCTGGCGCAGGTCGGTGCGCGGCGCGACCCCGCCGTCGAGCCGCGCCTTGGTCAGCCGCACGCTTTCGCGCGCATTAGCGGCGGTGTCCTCGGCGATCTTGAGCAGGTCGCGGTCGGCGCCATAGGTCGCCCAGGCTTCGGCGAGATTGGCGATCAGCGCGAGCCGCACGGTGCGCGAGGCGGCCTCGGTCGCCAGCGCGCGGTTGCGATCGGCCTCGGCCAGATTGGCGAGCTTGCCGAACAGGTCGAGCTCGAACGCGGTGACGCCCCCGCGCAGCGAAAAGTCGCCGCTGCCATTCGTGCTGCCGCCGTCGGAATAGCCTGCGCCGCCGCTGATCCCGATTTCGGGAAATTGCCCGGCGCGGGTGACGCGCGCCTGCGCCCGCGCCGCGGCGACATTGGCGTAGGCAACGCGCAGGTCGCGGTTGTTGGAGAGCGCCTGTTCAGCCAGCGCCTGCAGCCGCGGGTCGGTGAATATGCTTTGGTACGACAAGATCGGCAGCGCCGCCTCGCTTTGCAGCAGATAGGCGTCGCCGACCGGCCAGCTTTGCGGCACAGGCGGCGTCGGCAGCACCGTCTTGGGCGCCAGCGAACAGCCCGTGACCGCGAGGGTGCTGGCGAGCAGCAGGACGCGGGTGCCGATCATGCGGGCACCTCGGCGCCGCCGTCGGCCTTGCCCTTGTCGAAGCGCTTGCGAACTGCCGCGATCCCGTCGCGCACGCCGCGGCGCACGAGGACGAAGAACAGCGGGATGAAAAAGATCGCGAGGAAAGCGGCGGTCAGCATCCCGCCGATCACCGACGTGCCGATCGCGACGCGGCTGTTTGCGCCCGCACCGGTTGCGATCGCCAGCGGCAACACGCCGAAGATGAAGGCAAAGCTGGTCATCAGGATCGGCCGCAGGCGGATGCGCGCCGCGGCGATCGCCGCCTCGATCACGCGTTTGCCCTTGCGTTCTTCCTGTTCGGCAAATTCGATCATCAAGATCGCATTCTTGGCCGCGAGCCCCATCGTCGTGAGCAGGCCGATCTGCAGATAGACGTCGTTCTCCAGCCCGCGCAACGACACCGCGGCGACCGCGCCGATCAGCCCGAGCGGGATGATCAGGATCACCGCGAGCGGGATCGTCCAGCTTTCGTACAGCGCCGCGAGGCACAGAAAGACCACGAGCAGCGAGATGGCATAGAGCAAGGGCGCCTGCCCCGACGACAGCCGTTCCTGAAAGGAGGAACCCGACCAGGCGACGCTGGTACCCGGAATCTGCTCCGCCATCGCTTCCATTTCGTCCATCGCCTCGCCCGAACTGGTGCCGGGGGCGGGCTGGCCCGAGATTTCGAACGCGGCGACCCCCTGAAAGCGCGAGGTGCTGCTGGGGGTCGTCGCCCAGCCGGTGCGGGCAAAGGCCGAGAAGGGCGACATCGCTCCGTCGGTGGACCGCACATACCATTGGCCGAGGTCTTCGGGCTTGGCGCGGTACGGCGCATCGCCCTGAACATAGACGCGCTTGACGCGGCCTTCGTCGATGAAATCATTGACGTAACGGCCGCCCCATGCCGTTGCCAGGGTGGCGTTCACATCATTGTTGTTGATGCCAAAGGCGGTCAGTCGCTGGGTGTCGACGTCGATCTTGAGCGACGCAATATCGGGCAAGTCGCTGAGCCGCACCGAGGTCAGCTTGGGGTTGGCATTGGCCATGGCGAGCAGCCGGTCGCGCGCCGCGACGAAGTCCTGACGGCTCATCCCGCCGCGATTCTGGAGCTGCATGGTGAAGCCCGAACTGTCGCCGAGGCCGCGCACGGCGCCGGGGACGAGCGCGAACACTTCGGCATCGCGCAGCCCGCGCATCGCATTGCGCGTCCGTTCGGCAATCGCATCGGCGGTGTTCTCGGCGCCCTCGCGATTGTCCCAATGGGTCAGGTTGATGAACCCCTGGCCGCTGTTCTGGCCGCCCGCTCCGCCGCCGCCGCCGGTAAACAGGAACAGCGTTTGGGTATTCGCCTTTTCCTGCGCCAGCAGATATTTTTCGATGATGTCGCGCACCTCGAGCGTGCGGGCCTGCGTGGCCCCCGCGGGCAGGCGGAACTGGACCTGGACGCGCCCCTGATCTTCACCGGGCAGAAAGCCGCTGGGCAGACGCAGGAACAGGATCGCCAGCACGGCGAGAATGACGAGATAGATGCCCAGAAACAGCCATTTGCGGTCAACCACCGCCGACACGCTACCGACATAGCGATCGACGGTGCGATCGAAGCGTGTGTTGAAGCCGTTCTTGGCGCGTTCGAGCATGGCGCGCGCGCGCGCAAAGCGGCCGCCGGTTGATGGAGCGCCATGCGACTTTGGCTTGAGCAGCGTCGAGGTCAGCGCCGGACTGAGGATCAGGGCGACGAGCACCGACAGCATCATCGCGGAAATGATGGTGACCGAAAACTGGCGATAGATGACGCCGGTCGAGCCGCCGAAAAAGGCCATCGGCAGGAACACCGCCGAGAGGACGAGCCCGATCGCGATCAGCGCGACCTGCAATTCCTTCATCGACTGGATCGTCGCCTCGCGCGCCGACATGCCGGGATTTTCTTCCATCAAGCGCTCGACATTTTCGACGACGACGATCGCGTCGTCGACGAGCAGCCCGATCGCCAGCGTCAGTCCGAACAGGGTCAGCGTGTTGATGCTGAACCCAGCGATATAGAAAATGGCAAAGGTGCCGAGCAGCACCACCGGCACCGCGATCGCCGGGATCAGCACCGCGCGCCAGCTTTGCAGGAACACAAACATCACGACGATGACGAGCAGGATCGCTTCGATCAGCGATTTCTGGACCTCGCTCACCGACAGCTTGATGAACGCGGTGGAATCATTGGCATAGCTGTAGGTGAGGCCATCGGGGAAATCGGCAGCCAGCTCGACCATACGCGCCTTGACGCGTTCGGCAGTCTCCAGCGCGTCAGCCCCGGGTGACAGCGAAATCGCCATGCCCGCACCAGGGTGGCCGTTGATGCGGCTGACCAGGCTGTAATTTTCGGCGCCGATTTCGACCCGCGCAATATCTTTGATCCGCACGCTCGATCCGTCGGGCAACGTCTTGAGGACGATGTTTTCGAACTGCTCGACCGTTTGCAGCCGCGACTGCGCGGTGACGGTGGCGTTGAGCATCTGGCCCTGCGGCGACGGCAAGCCGCCGACCTCGCCCGCCGCGACCTCGCTATTCTGCGCGGTAATTGCGGTTATCACATCGCTGGGCATCAGCGACACCGCGGCGAGTCGCTGCGGGTTCAGCCAGATGCGCATGGCGTGCGGGGCGCCGAAGATGTTGACGTCGCCGACCCCCTCGACCCGCGACAGCGGATCCTGGACGTTCGATGTCATATAGTCGGCAATGTCGGTATTGGCGCGCGTGTCGGTCGCGTCATAAATGCCGACGAGCAGCAGCGTGTCCGAATTGGATTTGGTAACGCGCACCCCCTGCTGCTGCACCTGGGCGGGCAGGCGCGAGATCGCCGACTGGATCTTGTTCTGCACCTGCACCTGCGCGATGTCGGGATCGGTCCCCTTGGCAAAGATGGCGGTGATGCTGGCTTGTCCGCGCGCGCTCGATTGCGAACTGAAATAAAGCAGCCCGTCGATCCCGGTCAGCTGTTGTTCCAGCACCTGCGTGACGCTGTTCTCGATCGCCTCGGCCGAGGCGCCGGGATAGCTCGCGCGAATGTTGACCTGTGTCGGGGCGATGTCGGGATATTGTTCGATCGGCAGCGCGAACAGCGCGCCGACCCCGCCCAGCATCACGATGATTGCCAGCACCCAGGCAAAGATGGGACGGTTGATGAACAGACGCGACATGGGGGGCTATCGACTCTTTTCTGCTGTCTTGGCCGCGGGCGCCCCCACCCGCTGCACGCTGTTGGCGGGCACCGGCTTGATCGGCGCCCCTTGTTTCAGATTGCCGACCCCCTGCGTGATGACGCGTTCGCCCGCCTTCAGCCCGTCGGTGACCACCCAATCGGTCCCGATGGTCCGATCGGCGGTCACCTTGCGGCGGATCGCCTTGTTGCCTGCGTCGGCCAGATAGACGAACGCCGAGCCGTCGAAATCGCGTTGGAGCGCCGCCTGCGGCACCAATATCGCCCGCGGATTGATCGCCTGGTCGAACAGCGCCGTGACGAACATCCCGGGCAGCAATACGCCTTGGGGATTGGGAAAGCGCGCGCGCAGCGTCACGGTGCCGGTGGCTTCATTGACCGTGATGTCGGAAAACTGCACCGTACCTGCAAAACCGTAAGCGCTGCCGTCCTCCAGCCGCAGCCGCACCGACGTGCTCCCCGCGGCGACGCCGCCATTGGCGAGCGCCTGGCGCAACGTGGTCAGCTCGGCGCTCGATTGCTGCATATCGACATAAATCGGGTCGGTCTGCTGGATCACGGCCAGCGGCGAAGCCTGGCTCGCGCTGACCAGCGCGCCGGGAGTGGCGAGGCTGCGACCGATTCGCCCGCTGATCGGCGCGGTGATCGTCGCGTAGCGCAATGTGATCCGCGCGGTTTCCAGCGCCGCGCCATTTTGCGCGACCGCGGCGCGCGCGACGCGCGCTTCGGCCAGCGCGTCGGTATAGTCCTGTTCGGCGATCGCCTGCATCTTGGCGAGCGGGGCGAAGCGGCGGACGCGCTCGTCGGCCGCCTGCGCGCTGGCGCGGGCGCTGGCGAGGTTGGCGGCGGCCTGATCGACCGCGGCCTGGTAGAGGCTGGCATCGATCTGATACAGCGGCTGCCCGGCGCGCACGAATCCGCCTTCGGTAAACAGGCGGCGGCGGATCAGGCCATTGACCTGCGGCCTGACTTCGCTGGTTTCGAACGCCACGGTGCGCCCGCCAAGCGACGTCGTGACCGGGACGGCCTCGACCTTGGCGACGACAAAGCCGACTTCCGGCGCGCCGCGCCCACCCTTGCCTGCTTCTTCCTGGCCCGAACAGGCGCCCAGCGAGACGGTCGCGGCGCATAATGTTCCGGCCAGCAGCAGCGACCTTTTGTCCAGCATAGCGATATTCTCATGTCAGCACGCCGAACGGCGGGGAGGGGTTGGCGCCTATTCAACCCATTGAATTGACGCATGCAAGCGCAATGGGGGAGATTGCGACAATTTAAGACAATTTTGTTGTGCCGAACGGCTGTAGCGGCGGCTGTCTATTTGGGCGGCGCGACCGACTGACGCTGGACAAAGGTCGATGCGAGCACGGCGGTTTCCCCGTCGTCGACCTTGCTCGCGAGCGGCAAAAAGTCGGGGACGAGCGTCTTGGCGGCGCGCACCCCCATTTCGCGGATCGGCCAGCGCACCGTGCTGAGCGCGGGCCAGATATGCGTCGCGGTCGGGCTGTCATCGAAGCCGATAATCGACAGCGCGCCCGGGACCTCGATGCGTTTCGCATGCGCGACGCTCATCACCCCCGCAGCCATTTCGTCGTTCGAACAGAAGATCGCGGTCGGCGGTTCGGGCAGCGACAACAGGGCTTCGCCGGCCTCGATCCCGGCGGCATAGCGGTAGTTTCCCGGCGCATTATAGGCATCGGGAAGGTCGAGGCCTGCCTCGGCCAGCGCTTCCATAAACCCCTTTTCGCGCTCGGCCGCCGAACGGAAGCCGATCGGTCCGCGCACAAAGCCGATGCGGCGATGCCCGAGCGTGATCAGCCCGCGCACCGCTTCGCCCACCACCTCGCGATCGTTCGACGACACGCAATGCCTGGCGTCATCGAGCGGCGCCGAACCGACGCGCACATAGCGCACTCCCAGATCTTCGCACAGCGCCGCCAGCTCGTCATTCTCCGAAATCGGCGGCAACAGCAGCGCGCCGATCGGTCGCTGCTTTTCAAGGAACGTGCGCACATCGTCGAGCATCCGGTCCGACCCACGGTCGACCGGGCGGACCAGCAGCGCGAGGTCGCTGTCCTTGATCGCGTCAAGCACCCCTTGCTGGAAGTTCAGCACCGTCTGCGCATTCGGATTGTCGTGGAGCAGCGCGATCAGGAAATTGCGCCGGAACGCCAGCGCCCGCGCCTGCGGGTTGGGGACAAAGCCCAGCGTCTCGATCGCCTGTTCGACGGCCTTGCGCGTCTTTTCGGTCAGGAATTCGGACCGGTTAATCACGCGGCTGACGGTCTTTTTCGACACCCCGGCGAGCGCGGCGACGTCATTGATCGTCGGCTGTTTGCCGCTCCCGCCCTTTTTTTGTGCCGCCATATGCGTCCAATCCTTTGCGGGTTCGGGCGGCTGTCCCGCCGACCGCTCCTTGCCATGTGTGTCCGGAATCTCCGGATCAATCGCGACAATCGCCATCTGGCCGAAATGGATACCGGTGTCCAGATCGCTTGCCGCGATCGGGCGGCGTTGATATTGACACCGGTTACCAAAATGTCTAGCTTGCAGGAAATCCAGCAAAGGAACCGCATCATGAAGATCGCGCTGATCACCGAAAACAGCCAGGCCGCCAAAAATGCCATCATCCACGACGCGCTGACCACGGTCGCCCAGCCGCTGGGCCATCAGGTGTTCAATTACGGCATGTATTCGGCGGACGACAAAGCGTCGCTGACATATGTGATGAACGGTCTGCTCGCCGGCATCCTGCTCAATTCGAAAGCCGCCGATTTTGTCGTGACGGGCTGCGGCACCGGCATGGGGTCGATGCTCGCCTGCAACGCGATGCCTGGCGTGTTCTGCGGGCTGGTGATCGATCCGACCGACGCCTTTCTGTTCGGCCAGATCAACGACGGCAATGCGATTTCGATGCCCTATGCGAAGGGCTTCGGCTGGGCTGCTGAGCTCAATCTGCAGGATGTTTACCGCAAGCTGTTCGATGGCGAACGCGGTCTCGGCTATCCGAAGGAGCGCGCCGAAATCATGCGGACCAACCGCGGCATCCTGAAGGATCTGAAAGCCGCGTCGTGCAATGATATGCTGACGGTGCTCAAGGCCGTCGATCAGGATCTGCTGCGCGCCGCGATCGCGGGTGAGAAATTCGCCGAATATTTCTACGCCAATTCGCAGGACGACGCGATCAGCGCCTATCTGAAGCGTGTGTCGGCGGAGCGGGCGCTCGCCTGATATGGCCGGATTGTTCGATCTTTCGGGCCGGGTCGCGCTGGTCACCGGCGCCAATACCGGCATCGGGCAGGGCATCGCGCTCGCGCTGGCCGAAGCGGGGGCGGATATTGCTGCGGCCGGCCGGTCGGCGGCCGACGAGACGGTCGGCAAGGTGCGCGGACTCGGCCGGAAGGGCGAAAATTTCGCCGCCGACCTGTCGAGCGTCGGCGCGGTGCAGCCGCTGATCGACGCAGTGCTCGCCGACTTCGGGCGTATCGATATCCTCGTCAACAATGCCGGGATCATCCGCCGCGCCGACGCGGTCGATTTTACCGAAGAGGATTGGGATGCGGTGATGGACACCAATCTCAAGACGCTCTTTTTTCTGTGCCAGAGCGTCGGCCGCCACATGATCGCGCGCGGATCGGGCAAGATCATCAACATCGCCTCGATGCTGACCTTTCAGGGCGGCATCCGCGTGCCAAGCTATACCGCGTCGAAATCGGGGGTTGGCGGGCTGACCAAGCTGCTCGCCAACGAATGGGCGGCAAAGGGCGTCCAGGTCAACGCGATCGCGCCGGGCTATATCGCGACGAACAACACCGCCGCGCTGCAAGGCGACGAGACGCGCAACCGCCAGATCATGGAGCGGATTCCGGCGGGTCGCTGGGGCGATCCCGGTGACATCGGCGGCGCCGCCGTGTTTCTGGCGTCGCGCGCGTCGGACTATGTGCAGGGGCATATCCTTGCCGTCGACGGCGGCTGGCTCGCGCGGTAGGCTTGAAACAATCGCCGTAGCCCTGAGCCTGTCGAAGGGCGCTTATCCGCGTTAGGCGCCCTTCAACAGGCTCAGGGCTACGGTTGAGATATAAGCCGGTTATCCGGCGAACGGAGTTGGGATGGCGCAAGGCGAGCTAGTCTTTTTCGGCGAATTGCTAATCCGCCTGACCGCGCCCGGCAACGAACTGCTCATGCAGTCGCCGTCGCTGGCGCTGCATGTCGGCGGGGCGGAGGCGAATGTCGCGATCGGGCTCGCGCATCTGGGCCATGACTGCGCGATGGTCAGCAAAATAGCGGACAATGCACTGGGTCGCGGTGCAGTGGCGGCGGTGCGCGGCGCGGGCGTCGATTGCACCGCCGTCACCCCTCATCCCGGCCGCATGGGCCTCTATTTCCTGAGCGTTGGTGCGGGGCTGCGGTCGTCCGAAATCGTCTATGACCGCGCCGGGTCGAGCTTCGCCGCAACCGGCGCCGAGGATTATGACTGGGATGCGCTTCTTGGCGGTGCGCGCCTGCTCCATCTGTCGGGCATCACCCCCGCGCTCGGGCCGCGCTCGGCCGAGGCGGCGCTCGCCGCAGCGCGCGCCGCAAAACGGCTTGGCGTCCGGGTCAGCTTCGACGGCAATTACCGTGCAATGCTGTGGGAGGCGTGGGATAGCGACCCGCGTGCGGTACTGTCCGAGCTGATCGGCCTGACCGACATCCTGTTCGGAAACCACCGCGACCTGTCGCTGGTGCTGGGGCGGGAGTTCAGCGGCGAAGGCGAAGACCGGCGCCGCGAGGCTGCCGAGGCGGGCTTCGCCGCCTTTGCGGATCTCAAACTGATCGCCTCGACCGCGCGCCACACGGTCACCGCCGACCATCATCGCATCGCGGCGCGCGTCGATCTGCGCGGGGGTGGCCACCAGACCGACGAGATCGACGTGACCGGCATCGTCGACCGCATCGGCGCGGGCGACGCCTTTGCCGCCGGGGTGCTCCACGCACATCTGGCGGGGGGCGATGCGAAAGCGATGGCCGAATCGGGGCTGGCGCTGACCGCGCTCAAACATTCGCTGCCCGGCGATGCTAGCCGCTTTGGGCAGGCCGATATCGACGCCTTTCACGGCGGCGGGCTCGATGTCCGGCGATAGCCTGACGCGCCGCGGTGTGCTGGCCGCAGGTGCGGCGTCGCTGATCCTGCCGGTGATCGCCAAGGCGGAAAGTTTCACGCCAATCGATTATGTCGGCGCCGTGAAGGCCCGCGACGGCTCCTATGTATCGGGGCAACGGCGAAGCATCGGTAACGCGGTAACGTGGGCCTTCATCGGCATCCGCTATGCCCGCGCCAAGCGCTTTTCGGCGCCGGTGGCGGTGACCAAAGCCGAGCAGCTGAAAGGCGACAGCTTCGGTCCCGCCTGTCCGCAGGTCGGCGACCGCTATCAACCGCAATCCGAGGACTGTCTGTTCCTCAACGTCTGGACGCCCGACATCGACGTCAAGCGTCAGCGCCCGGTGATGGTCTATTTCCACGGCGGTGCCTATTCGACCGGCAGCGTCACCGATCCGGTCAACGATGGCGCGGCGCTGGCGGCGCGCGGCGATGTCGTGGTGGTGACGGTCAACCACCGGCTCAACGCGCTCGGCTATCTCTATCTCGCGCGGCTGATCCCAAGCTTCCCCGACAGCGGCAATGCGGGCCAGCTCGACCTGATCGCCGCGCTGCAATGGGTGCAGCGGAATATCGCGGCGTTCGGCGGCGATCCGGGCAACATCACGGTGTTCGGCCAATCGGGTGGCGGCGCCAAGATCGCGACCTTGATGGCGATGCCCGCGGCCAAAGGGTTGTTTCATAAAGCGATCACGATGAGCGGGCAGCAGGTCACCGCCTCGGGGCCGCTCAACGCAACGAAGCGCGCGCAGGCGTTTCTCGACAAGCTGGGGCAGGGTGTCGATCCTGCGACGGCGCCGGTCGAGCAACTGGTTGCGGCGCTGGTGGCGATCGATCCGGTGCTCGGCGGCGGGGTCTATATGGGACCGGTGCTCGACATGCAGCACCTGACGCGCCATCCCTTCTGGCCCGATGCCGCCCCGCAGTCACTAGGCATCCCGATGCTGCTTGGCAATACGGTACTGGAAACGCGCGCCTTTTACGCGCCTGACGGCAAGCAGCTGGCGGGGCTGACTTTCGACAATCTCGCGGCGCGGATCGCGCCCGAGATGCGGATCGACGCACATCCTGAATGGGTCGTCGGCGAATTTCGCGCGCGCTATCCGGGTGCTGCACCGACCGAGCTGTTCCACCGCATCGTCACCGCGGCGCGCAGCTGGCGCGGGCAGGTCGAGGAAGCCGAAGCACGCGCTCGCGCGCGCGCTCCCGCCTTCGTCTATCAGCTCGATTTCGAGGATGCGAAGCACACCGACGATATCGGGCTCGGCTTCGGTACCATCCCCGACCCGACTCCGGCGCAGCAGGCGATGAGCGACACGGTGATGGACGCCTTCGTGCGTTTCGCGCGCACCGGCAATCCGGGCTGGGCTGCTTATGATCTGAAACGGCGGCAGACGATGATCTTTGATCAGAAAAGCCGCGTCGAAGATGATCCTCGCCGATGGGAACGCGAACTGTTCGCGCGGGTGCCGTATATTCAGCCGGGTTCCTAACTCGTCATTGCGAGCGAAGCGAAGCAATCCAGAGTAGCGTAATCGCTCTGGATT
>JAFAGN010000131.1 GCA_023422695.1 Pseudomonadota bacterium | reverse complement strand
CCGCCCCCCCGCGCCGCGGGGCGGCCCACAGGTCTATCCATTCGCCGCTCTCCAGCCCGCGCATCGTGCGCGCCGCGTTCACCGATCCATTGAGCATCATGTCGAGCGCCAGCCGCGACAACCGCTTCACCATGTCCGCCACCGTCCAGCCATCGGGCATCCGCGCTGCCAGTTCCTGCCCGGCGAACAGCGCCAGCCCGCGCGTTCCGATCTCTTCCACGCCCGCAGCCCCTTCGCGGCGCCGGAACGCGACCAGATGCAGCACGGGCGGCATCCCGCTCGCCAGCATCTCGGCGATTGCGGCGCGAAACTGCGGGGCATCGGACCATAGCCGCGCCGGGGACCAGAAAAGATGGCTGGCGTCGAACAGATCGACCAGCAGCACCATGATCTTGAAAAATTCGCGCATCTGCGTCGGTTGCGCCGTCGCGGCGGCCGCCTCGCCGCGCTCGGCCACGACCATCCAGCAATGCCCGCCCTGATGCCAGTCGCGCGGCAGGCTGGCGGCGAGCAAGCTCGTCGACGGATGTTCGGGGTCCGCGATGCCCACTGCGGCCGCGGCGGCGGGACCCGCCAGCACAGACACCCCGCCAAAGCGCAGGCGGAACCATGTCGGCGCATTGGCGGCGCCATCGCCTTCGATCCGCTCGGGGCGCAGGCCCATATGGCGCAGCGCCGTTTCGAGCGCGTCGGGCGGGTGCCCCTGCATGACGCCACCGACGATCAGCGCAAAGGGCTCCGGCGGCACCGGCGGCGTCAGAGCATCGACCTTCCCTGCGTCCATCGCGTCGGCGAGCCTCCCTGACGCTGGCATCGCAAGACCCGCGGCAATGTTCAAATGCATAATCGCAGATGACGCCGAGTTAATCCGGCGGCCCGGCGTCAGATCGCGACCTGGCTGCCCAGTTCGACGACGCGATTGGTTGGCAAGCGGAAATACTCCATCGCGCTTTCCGAATTGCGCAGCATCCACGCAAACAGCTTTTCGCGCCAGATCGGCATCCCCGGCTTGCTCGCCGCGATCAGCGTCTGGCGCGAGAGGAAAAAGCTGGTTTCCAGCATCTTGAACTCGCCGCCGCAGCTCGTCACGCGCTTCAGCGCATCGGGCACGTCGACTGGCTGCATGAAGCCGTAATTCAGGATCAGGCGGTGGAACCCCTGCCCCAGATCCTCCAGCGCGCAGTGGTTTTCCTCGCGCACGAACGGCACGTCGGCAACCTTGATCGTCAGCAGGATGATCCGCTCGTGCAGCACCTTGTTGTGCTTGAGGTTATGGAGCAGCGCGTGCGGCACCCCGTCGCTGCTCGACGTCATGAACACCGCCGTGCCCGGAACGCGCGTCGCGCTGTTCGCCGCCGATTTGACGAACACCGGGATCGGCATCGCGCCCTCGGCCATTTCCTGCTGCATCAGCTTGCGCCCGCGCGACCAGGTGGTGAGCATCGTGAAGATGATCAGCCCGATCGCCAGCGGCACCCAGCCGCCGTCGGGCACCTTGATCAGATTGGCGCCGAAATAGGCGATGTCGACGATGAAAAAGACCGCCAACACCGGCAAGGCCTTCCACGCCGGCCATTTCCACAAGGTGAAGAGGACGACCGACAACAGGCAGGTATCGATGAACATCGCACCCGTCACCGCGATGCCATAGGCGGCGGCAAGGTTGCTCGACGATCCGAAGAACAGCACCAGGATGATCACCATGATCATCAGGAACCAGTTGACCACCGGAATATAGATCTGCCCCGCCGCCGACGCGCTGGTGTGCTCGACGCGCAGGCGCGGGATAAAGCCCAGCTGGATCGCCTGTTGGGTCAGCGAGAAGGCGCCCGAAATCACTGCCTGGCTGGCGATGATCGTCGCCAGGAGCGCGAGGATGACGACGGGCACCTCCAGATATTGGGGCATCATCTGGAAGAAGGGATCGGAAATCAGGTCGGCACGCGGCCCGGCTTCGGCAGCCAGCACCATCGCCCCCTGCCCCATATAGTTGAGCATCAGCGCGGGCAGCACAAAGGCCAGCCAGCTGATCCCGATCGGACCACGCCCGAAATGCCCCATGTCAGCGTAAAGCGCTTCCGCCCCCGTCACGGCCAGCACCACCGCGCCCAGCGCGATGAAGGCGGTAAAGCCGTCGACATAGAAGAACCGCAGCGCATTCACCGGGTTGATCGTCTCGACAATGATCCACGGATTGTCGGCGATGTGCATGATCCCTAGCCCGGCGAGCGTCAGGAAATAGGTCAGCATGATCGGGCCGAACAACGCCCCGACCTTTGCGGTCCCGCGCGACTGGATCGCGAACAGGCCGATCAGGATAGTCAGCGCGATCGGCACGATATAGGGCGAAAAGCCCGGGTCGATATAACGCAGCCCCTCGGTCGCCGACAGCACCGACATCGCCGGGGTAATCATGCTGTCGCCATAGAATAGCGCGGTCGCAAACACCCCGAGCAGGATGATCGGCCACGTCCAGCGCTTCTCGCCCGACGAGCGGCTGATCAGCGCAAGCAGTGCCAGACTGCCGCCCTCGCCCTTGTTGTCGGCCTTCATGATCGTCAGCACATATTTGAAGGTGACGACCAGCATCATCGACCAGAAGACCAGGCTCAGCACGCCGTAAATGTGCAGGCGATCGGGTTCGATCGGATGATGCCCGGCAAAGGTTTCGCGGAATGCGTACAGCGGGCTGGTACCGATGTCGCCGAACACCACGCCCACCGCGCCCACGGCCAGCTTCAGCTTGCCATCGCTGGCATGGCCATGGCCATAATGACCGGTATTGGCAGCGGTCGGCACGGCGCTCTCGGCGCCGCCAGTGGCGATTTGCGACTCAGCAGTCATCGCGAGCCTTTAGACGAGCCCGCACGTTTGGAATAGCGTCCAAATCAGGGCGCAACCGACGCCTCGGGCGGCACCTGCGGCCCCATCGCCTGCCGCAGTTGCGCCAGCCGCATTTCCAGGTCGGCGCGCCACGGCGCATCGGCAGGGCTGCGCGCCAGCAGTTCGCTCCACACCGCCTCGGCGCCCTTCAGGTCGCCGCCCTGCGCCAGCGCGAGGCCGGCAAAGAAGGGCGGTGCCGGATGGCTCGGATCACGCCGCGCCGCCTCGTCGAACGCCAGCGCCGCGGCGGGCGACATCATTCCGCCGCCATGCGCGGTCAGCGCGTTGCCCAACCCGACCCACAGGTCGACATTGTCAGGATATTGCTCCAGCCCCTTTTCCAGTGTCTGCGCCGCCAATTCGGTCTTGCCGGTGCGGGCAAAGCCGTCGGACATGCCCAGCCATTGCGCCGCGGGTCCGAAACGATCCGCCATGCCCTGCCGCTGGTCGGTCAGCGCCTCGCCAAAGCCTTCGGGTTCCTCGGGCGCCGCCACCGGCTTGCCCGGCAGCGACGGACTGCCTTGCAGCGCATAACCCGCCAGCCCCAGCATGACCGCCGCCCCCGCCAGCGGCCGCGCCGCGGCGGGCAGCTTGCCCAGCCAGAAAATCGCCGCGATCGTCAGCAGCGCCGCCAGCATGACCCACAGCCAGATCATGTGTTGTCCTCCGCATCCGGCTCGCCGCGCCGGAAGCGCCCGAACGCCAACCAGCCGCCGAGAAGGAGGAACAGCAGCGGCCCGAGCCATAGAAACGCGGTCGCCGCATCGAATGGCGGGTCGTAACTCACCCAATTGCCATAGCGCGCGACCAGCCACGCCTTGATCTCGTCAGGGCTCTCGCCCGCGGCGATCTTGCTCCGCACCTCGTGCCGCATGTCGCCGGCGAGCGGCGCGTCCGAATCGGCGATCGACTGGCCCTGACAGACCAGACAGCGGAGTTCCTCCATCAACGCCTTCGCACGCGCTTCCTTGGCCGGATCGCGCAGCTGTTCGTAAGCATAAGGCGCGGGCGGCAGGCGATCCTGCGCGGTCAATGGCGACGAGAAGACACCACTGAAGATAAACAGCGCCGCCGCCAAAAACCATGCTTCCCCGCGAACGCAGGGGTTCAGGGCGGCAATACGCCAACTTCGCCCTTTGCCGCCCTGGACCCCCGCTTTCGCGGGGGAGCGAGATGAGAGGAAGCGCAGTTCGCTCACTTCATCGCCTCAAGCTTCGCAACGATTTCCGGCACCTGATCGGCCAGGATCACGCCCTGAATCTGTTCGCGAATGACGCCCTTGCCGTCGATCAGGAACGTCTCCGGCACCCCCGACGATCCCAGCGCGATCTGGACGCTGCTCTGCATGTCCGATCCGATCCGGTCGAACGGATTGCCATATTCCTTCAGGAACATCGCGACGTCTTCCGGGCGGTCGCGGATCGCGATGCCGTCGATCGGCACCCCCGCGGCCTTCAGCGCCTCCAGCTGCGGCGCCTCGGCGCGGCACGGGATGCACCAGCTGGCGAAGACATTGACCAGCCGCGGGCGACCGTCGGCTAGCTGGCTGCTCTTCAGCCCCTCGACCCCGGCGGTCGCGGGCGGCAGGTCGAACAGCGGCATCGGCTTGTCGATCCACTGCGACTGGATCAGCGTCTCGGCGGGGGTCACCAGCCGATAGATGAAGGCGCCGAACAGCAATCCCATGATCGCCAGCGGTACGAAAAGAACCCAGCGGTTGGTCATGGCGCAAAGCGCTCCTCTGCTTTCCGGCGACGCTGCGCGCGCCAGATGCCCAGCAACTGCGCGCGGCCGAGCAGCGACAGGGCCGCACCCAGCGCGATCAGCGCGCCGCCCAGCCAGATCCACCACACCAGCGGCTTCCACCACAGCCGAATCTGATACCGGTCGCGCGCGCCTTCGTCGTCGGCCACCGGCTGGCCCAGCACCGCGTAAAGCTGCCCGCCCGGCCGCGTCAGCAGCGCGGCTTCATTCGTCTCGGTCGGCGCGGTCCCCATCAGGCCGGGGAAGGTGCGCGCCTCGGGCCGCATCGTAAAGGATTGGCCGCCTGACGTCGTCGCGACCAGCGTGCCTTCGATCGACGTGAAATTCGGCCCCGCCACGGGCTTCACCCCGACAAATTTCACCGCAAAATCGCCGACCTTGATCACGTCGCCCGGCGCCGCGGCGACCAGCCGTTCCTTGATGAAGGCGCTTTCCGCGCCCATCCCGCCCAGGCACACCGCAACACCGAAATGCGCGATCACCATGCCCCAGGTCGGCAGCGGCGTGCGGCGCAGATTTCGGCCCCACAGCGGCGCCAGACTGGCGACGGCGACAATTCCCGCAACGGTCATGCCGAGCAGCGGCAGGATGCCGACCTTGCCACCGAACAGGACCAGCGCAAACAGCACCGCCGCCCCGGCAAAGATCGCGAGCGGCAGCCGCGACCACATTTTCCGGCCATCATCCTTGCGCCAGCTCAGCAGCGGCCCCGCGACCATGACGAGGCACAGGATCAGCGCCAGCGGTCCCGCGACGCGATTGTAATAGGGCGGGCCGACCGAAATCTTCTCCCCCATCGCCTCGGCGACGATCGGATAGAGGGTGCCGAGCAGCACGAGCGCGAGGATCGTCGTGAGCAGCAGATTGTTGATCACCAACGACCCTTCGCGGCTCAGCAACGCAAATTTCTTGCCCTCCGCCACGCTCCCCGCGCGCAAGGCGAACAGGGTGAGCGCGCCGCCGATATAGATCGCCATCAATATGAGCAGAAACGTCCCGCGCTCGGGATCGACCGCAAAGCTGTGGACGCTCGTCAGCAGACCCGACCGCACGATGAAGGTGCCGACCATCGACATCGAAAAGCCAATGACCGCCAGCATCACCGTCCAGGCGCGCAGCGCGTTGCGCGTCGCGGTCACAGCCACCGAATGCAGCAATGCGGCGCCCGCCAGCCACGGGATCAGCGAGACATTCTCGACCGGATCCCAGAACCACCAGCCGCCCCAGCCCAGCTCATAATAGGCCCAATAGCTGCCCGCGGTGATCCCGATGGTCAGGAAAATCCAGCTGAACAGCACCCATGGCCGCATCGCGCGCGCGAAAGCCGGACCGATCTCGCGCGTGATCAGCGCGCCGACGGCAAAGCTGAACGCGACCGACAGTCCGACATAGCCGACGTAAAGCGTTGGCGGATGAAAGGCCAAGCCGATGTCCTGCAGCAGCGGGTTCAGCCCCTGCCCGTCGGGCGGCGCCACCGGCAGCCGGTTGAACGGGTTCGACGAAAAGATCAGGAAGGCGAAAAAGCCCAGCCCCAGCGCCGCCTGCGCGCTGAGCGTCGCGATCAGCGTGTCCTCGCGCAGCCGCTTTTCGAACAGCGCGATCAGCGCCCCCGACAGCGACAGGATCGTCAGCCACAGCAGCATCGACCCTTCGTGATTGCCCCACGTCCCCGCGATCTTGAAGATCATCGGTTTCAAACTGTTGCTGTTGCGCGCCACCAGCTCGACCGACATGTCCGATCGCACGAACAGCGCGATCAGCAGGCCGAACGCCGTCGCGGTCAGCACCCCCTGCGCGATGCTGGCGGGGCGGACCAGCGCCGCCAGATCCTTTTGCCCGCCGCGCAGATACAGCGCGCCCGCGATCAGGGACAGGCACGCGAGCGCCGCGGCGATCCAGAGCAGCGCAAGGCCGAGTTCGGCGATCATCTGACCGTCGCCCCCGCGCAGGCGGGGGCCGCTGTCGGCCCGCCCCAGCAGCGCCGCGTAAACC
>JAFAGN010000082.1 GCA_023422695.1 Pseudomonadota bacterium | reverse complement strand
CATCGGCCCTGCGCAAGGCCGATGGACCCCACCCGCTGCGACTAAGGCAGCAAGCTGCCAAGTCTCGCTGCCCTCCCTTGAAGGGGAGGGCGTTATGAGCGTCAGCGCGCGCCCATCGTGCGCAGGCGGTCGCGCAGCGGACCCCAGGTGTTGATGCCTTCGACGACCTGACCGTTCAGCACAAAGGTCGGGGTGCCGGTGATCTGATATTTTTCGACCCCGGCGTTGGTGCCCTTTTCGATCGCCGACACATTGTCGACCTTGCTCAGGCATGCTTGGATCGTCGCAGCGGGAACGCCGCGCTGCTGGTAAAATTGATCGATTCCCCAGCCCTTGGCGAGCGCGGTGAAGCGCTGTTCGGGCGGCAGTTGCATCGCCGCCTCGATCCCCGGCTGCGGCTTCTGCGCCCCGGCGATGAAGGCTTCATGCTCGAGGAACGTCGCATCGGCGAGCGGGAAGAAGCGGTCGGGGCCGGCGCACTTCGCGATCGCGCCGGCGATCGCGTCGACCGGGTGCAGCATGAACGGGGTCAGCTTGTACGACACGCGGCCGGTGTCGACAAAGTCGCGCTTCAGCTCTTCGTGCGAATCCTTGGTGAACTGCGCGCAATGGCCGCAGGTGAAGGCGCCGAACTCCTCAAGTTTGATCGGGGCATCGGGATTGCCCATCACCACGCCGTCACCGTCGAAACTGACGACCTGCGACCAGCTTTTGCCTGCGGGTGCCGCCACCTTGGCGACGACCTCCTGCTCCTTGGCGGGGTCGCTGGCGCCGCCGCCGCAACCGGCAAGCGCGAGCGCGCCAAGCGAAGACAGAAGGGCGATACGAAGCGATGCGGTCATGATCTGCGGTTCTCCGGAAACAAGATGGGCAGGCTTTTACGATCCCTTGATCGCAAGGTCGAGTTTCGATTTGAGCGCGGGCCAGGCGGTGACTTCGGCGTTGCGGCCGTTGACGAAAAAGGTCGGGGTACCGCCGACGCGGTCGGCGCCCCGGGCGATGTTGGTCATGCCGGTCAATTCGGCCTGCGCGACCTCGCTGTCGAGCGCCGCATCAAGCTGCGCCTGCGTATAACCGCGCGCGCGCATCAGCGCGCCGAGCCCGGTGTCCGCGGCGATCTTGCGTGCGCGCTGGGCGGTGGTGCCTTCGAACCAGCTGGTCTTTTGCGCGTCGCTGGCCTTGGTAACCTTGGCCATCCACACGTCAAAGGCGGCAAAAATCGCCTGATGGTTGCGCGCGAACGCTGCGGGACCGCCGCAGCGCGCCAGCAGCGCTGCGGTCATATCGACCGGGTCGCGCACCAGATTGCGATATTCGAACAAGACCAGCCCGCGGTCGATATATTGCGTCTTGAGCGGCGCCGAGCCCAGCTTCGCGAAGTCGGCGCAGATGTGGCAGGTGTAGCTGAAATATTCGACCAGCCGGACCTTCGCCGCCGGGTTGCCGACGATATGGGCGCCGATCGAACTCGTCGTCACCTTCGACGACCAGAGCGCCGGTTTGGCGGGGGTTGCGGCGATCAGGGTCAGCGCAGCGCCCGACAGCGCCAGCACCGCGGTGCGGCGATCGAGCGGGGAATCGTCAAATGCGGCCATCTGCAGCGGGTCTTTCGTCAACTGATCCGGGGAAGTTTCGGCGCGCTCGCCAGCCCCGACGCCATGCGTTCGAGCACGGTGCGCAGTTCCGGGTCGCCAATATCGCGCAGGCTGTCCCCCAGTTCGGCGGGTACGGGCTTCAGCATTGCCGCGGGCTGAACGGCGGGTGCCGGTGTGATATGGCCGTGCGTCATGCGAACCTGTGCGACCGCCGCATAGCCGAAGAAGCGGTTGACCGCGGCGATGATGTCGGGCGCGACATGTTGCAACATCGGCGCGTGCGCGCCGCTGATCGTCAGATGCAGCGTCCCGCCCGCCTTGGCGCCGACCGGAAAGCGGATCATCGCGGGCTGGGTGACGTCGGCCAGCCGGTCGCCGACGATCTCGCGCCAGCGGCTGACCACCGAGCTCTGGATAAAGCCGAATTTGCGAAACGCCGCGCGGCCGATTTCGGGGACGAGGTCGGAAATCGCGCGCGCCTCGCCGCCGCGCGGACGTTCATACGCGCGTACGGCGGCCTTGGCGGGCTTCTTGGCCCCGCCCTTTGCCTTGACCTTTTTGGCCGGGCCATCCTCGCCTGCGTCTTTTGTCATCGCCGGTGCCATGCCATAGGCGGGGGGTGAGCGTCCAGACTTCCGGCATCGATGAAGACATTACGGGCGACTTCGCGCCGCGTCTGCTGGCGTGGTACGACCGCGCGGCGCGGGTGCTGGCGTGGCGGATCGCGCCGGGCAGCGACGAAACTCCCGATCCCTATCGCATCTGGCTGGCCGAGGTGATGCTGCAGCAGACGACGGTCGCTGCGGTCGCGGGCTATTTTGCGCGCTTTACCGGGCGCTGGCCGACGGTTGCCGATCTGGCTGCGGCGGACGATGCCGACGTCATGGCCGCGTGGGCGGGGCTGGGCTATTATGCCCGCGCCCGCAATCTGCTCGCCTGCGCACGCGCGGTGGTGCGCGATCATGGCGGCGTTTTCCCCGGTACGGAGGCGGAATTGCGCGCGCTGCCCGGCATCGGCGACTATACCGCCGCGTCGGTCGCGGCGATCGCCTTTGGCCGTCCTGCCGTCGTCGTCGATGCCAATATCGAACGGGTGATCGCGCGCCACAGGCTGATCGAAACCCCCCTGCCGCTGGCCAAGCGCGAGATTCGCGCGGCGTTGGCGCCGTTGGTACCGGCTGACCGCCCGGGCGATTTTGCGCAGGCGCTGATGGACCTCGGCGCAACCATCTGCACCCCGCGCGCGCCTGCCTGCGCGATCTGTCCGCTGATGGCCGACTGCCGCGCGCGCGGGCGGCCCGATATCGAGCGCTTGCCCGTCAAGCCGCCAAAGAATGCTAAGCCGCATCGCCACGGGGTGGCCCATTGGATCGAACGCGATGCGCGGATCTGGCTCGTCCGCCGCCCCGACAAAGGGATGCTCGGCGGGATGCGCGCGCTGCCAGGCGGCGACTGGGGCGATGCGCGGCCAGACGAATCGGGAATCGCCGAGGTCGATCATGGTTTCACCCATTTCGACCTGACACTGACGCTGGTTCGCCGCGAACATCCCCCCGAAGCCCCTGATGCCGCAGCGGAAGGCATATGGTGGCCGATCTCGGACCTTGACGCGGCGGGGCTGCCGACGCTCTATCGCAAGCTGATCGACAAGATGCTGGAGAGTGACGCATGAACATGATGGTTTCGCGCCGGACGCTGCTCGGCGGGCTGGCGCTGGGCGGCTCGGCCGCGCTGCTGCCGCGCGCCGCGTTCGCGTGGAAGGAAAGCGCGGCACAACTTTATCCCGCGACCCACGCCTTCATCAAAGGCTTCGTCGACCGCCGTGAACTCGCCGGAACCTTGGCCGCGATCGGCAAGGGACAGGCGCCCGCCGACTATTTCGGCGCCGGGGTGCAGTCGATCGGCGATGCGGTGCCGGTCGGCCCCGACACCTTGTGGCGGCTCTATTCGATGACCAAGCCGGTCACCGGCATTGCCGCGATGCTGCTCATCGAAGACGGCAAGATGAAACTCGACCAGCCGATCGCCGATTTCCTTCCCGCTTTTGCCAAAATGCAGGTGCAGGTCACGCCCGACGGGTCGCTCACCGATTTGCGCCCGGCGAAGACCGCGATCACGGTGCGCCACCTGCTCACCCACACCGCCGGGCTCGGCTATAATATCATTCAGAAGGGGCCGATCAAAAAGGCCTATGACGATGCCGGTATCGTCGGCGGACAGGCCAGCCGGTTGCCGATCCCGGGGTTGGCGCCGGTCACTGCGGCACCCAGCCTGGCGGCGATGGCCGACCGGCTCGCGGCGCTGCCGCTGGTTTACGAACCCGGCACCAAATGGAGCTATTCGATCAGCCTCGACCTGCTGGGCCGGGTGATCGAGGTGGTATCGGGGCAGTCTTTCGAGGCATTTTTGAAAGCGCGGCTGTTCGATCCGCTGGGCATGACCAGCACCGGCTTCATGGTCGACGCCCGCGACGTGGGGCGGTTCACCAGCAATTATGCGGCGTTCGGCGGTGCGTTGATCCCGTTCGACCCGGCGACCAGCTCGATCTATCTCGACCCGCCACCCTATCCGTTCGGCGGCGGCGGCCTGGTGTCCAGCGCGCGCGATTATGACCGCTTCCTCGCGATGCTGCTGGGCGAAGGGGAGACGGGCGGCAAACGGATCATGAAGGCCGAAACGGCGCGGCTCGCGATGTCGAACATGCTCGACGACAGCGTCGACCGCAAAGGCACTTTCGTCGACGGGCAGGGTTTTGGTGCTGGCGGGCGCGTGTCATTGCCAAGTTCGCCGGGCGGCGATGGGCTGTTCGGCTGGGCGGGCGCCGCGGGGACGATCGGTTTTGTGCATCGAAAGCTCGGCTATCGCGTCGCCGGCTATACCCAGATTATGCCCCCCGAAACCGTGTCGTTCCAGGCGAAGTTCGGCGAGACGGTGATCAAGGACGTGCTGGCCTGATGCCGTTGCCGCTGGGCTTTACCGGGGCGTGGCTCGACCGTGCCGACCAGCTGCGCAGCGATGCGGCGGGTTTTGCCGCCGCCGCCGCCGACCCGCGCGCGCGCTGTCTGACGCTCGACGGGATCGATTTCGTTCCGGGCGAGGGCGGGGGACTGCGCTGGGACGCGCTCGATCCCGCTGACGACCGCGCGCTGCTGCTGCTCGGCCTCGACGACGGCGGTGTCCCGCATTTCGTTCGCGAAGCGGCGCCGGGCGCGCGCATCGACGCGCGTTCGCGCACCGTCATGCGGCTGCTGCCCCTGCTGTCGGGCGCCGAAGCAGCGCTCTATGGCGGCGCGCGCAGCCTGGTCGACTGGCACGCGCGGCATCGTTTCTGCGCGGTGTGCGGCACGCCGACCGAATTGTTTCGCGCCGGGTGGGGGCGCCGCTGCGGCAGCTGCAACGCCGAACATTTTCCGCGCGTCGATCCGGTCGTCATCATGCTCGCCGAATGCGAGGGCCGGGTGCTGGTCGGGCGGCAAGGCGGCTTTCCGCCGGGCTTTTTTTCGGCGCTGGCGGGATTCGTCGAACCCGGCGAATCGCTGGAGGAGGCGGTGGCGCGCGAATTGTTTGAGGAAGCGGGCATCCGCGTGTCCGATGTGACCTATGTCGCGAGCCAGCCTTGGCCGTTTCCGTCATCGCTGATGATCGGGTGCCGTGCGGTCACCAGTGATCCGGCGCTGACGCTCGACACGACCGAGATCGAGGCGGCGATGTGGGTCGACAAGGCCGAGGTGCGCGCCGCGCTGGCTGGCGAAATGGGCGCGCCGTTCATGGCGCCGCCGCCATTGGCGATCGCGCGCTATTTGCTGGAATATTGGGCGGGGTAGCATAATCCTCCCCGTGGCGCAAGCAAGGGGAGGGGGGCATGATGCG
>JAFAGN010000247.1 GCA_023422695.1 Pseudomonadota bacterium | reverse complement strand
GGGTAGCGCAAACCGCCCTGGATTGCTTCGCTGCGCTCGCAATGACGATGGTTAAGTTGTCGGCGGTTCCCACAGTTCGATCGGATTGCCTTCGGGGTCGTGGACGCGGGCGAAGCGGCCGACGGCGGGGTCATCCCATTCGGGCTTGGTGATTATTTCTTCGCCGGCTTCGCGAAAGGGGACGAGGACGGCATCGAGGTCGTCGACCCGCAGGTTCAGCATATGTTGCTTGTCGGCGGGGAAATAATCGGTTTCGGCCTTGAACGCGCTGAACACCAGCGGCCCGGCGGTGACGTTCCACACCCATTCATTGGGCGGCACACTCTCGTCGGCGCTGCATCCGCCGCCGACGCCCAGCCGCGCCTTGTACCACGCGTTGAGCGCGTCGGGGTCGCGCGCGCGAAAAAACAACCCCCCAATGCCTTTGACATGTCCCATCTCAGCCTCCCTGTCGTGCGGCAGGCAGGCTAGCGCGATCGCGTCAGCGTTTCCACTCTCCGCTGCCGCGGAATTCTTCGCGGATCTGGCCGGACTGGTTGAGCCGCGGATCGGCGTAGGTCGGTGTCGGGGCGGGTGCGGCGACCGGCGGCGCGACGACGGGCGCGGCGGGCGCCATCGCGCCCGGCAGCGGCGCGGCGGCGACGTCGGGCAACGCTACGCCCGGACCCGCGAGCAGCGGCGCGGGACCGGCGCCGGGGGCGATGCCCTGACCCTTCAGGATGGCAAGTTGCTGCGCCAGCGGCAGATAGGGGCCGGGGACGGGCTCGCGGCCGAGATAGGGCGCGCGAAACGCATCGGGCATCCCCCAGCGGCCGCGCCAGCGGTGAAATATATGCGCGCCGACGATATTGGTCATCACCAGGCTCTTGCCCCAGCGCGGCCAGATGGCGGTCGTATGATAATGGGTGGCAAGGCCCACCTTGGGAAAGACGAAGCCGCCCAGCGCCGCCGACGCGACGCGGCTGGCGCGCAGCCAATTGGGCTTGCTGGGCGTGCGCGCCATGGCGCCGTCGCAGCTGAAGGTGAACTGGCACACCCCGGCGCGCTGCGATCCCTGAAACACGACGCCGCAGACGGTGTTGGGGAAGCTGGGGTGGCGGACGCGGTTGATGACGGTTTGCGCCACGCCGCGCATCCCGTCGTCGGTTTCCGACGCGGCCTCGTAATAGATCGCGGCGGTCAGGCAATAATGGGCGCGTTCGCGGTCGAGCGCGGTCAGCCCGCGAAACACATAGGGCTTGGCGGGCGGTCCGGCAAAGGCCTCGTCGCGCAGCAGCGCGGGGTCGGTGGGGGGCAGCGCCGCGGCGTCGCCATAGCCGATGCTGGCCGGATCGGGCAGCGTCGGATCGATCTTGAGCGCGTCCTCATAATCCCCGGCGTTCATGATCGCCCAGCGCGCGGGGTCATAGGCGCGAAATTCGAGCGGCACCGACACGCTGTACGGGCCAAACATCGCGGGCGGGCGCAGCTGCCCGCTCGACAGCAGGAAGGCGAGGCACGCCATCGACACCGCCGCCACGATGGCCGCCCAAAAGGCGCGGCCCGGCCCCGCCGGTTTCTCCGGCATCGGGTCGCGCCACGTCGAGCGGGCGGTCAGGTTGAGTTCGGGCTTCATCAATCGCAACATTCCATCGCCGCGCCCGCGCCGATTCGCGCCAGCGGGTGTCGACCCGCCTTATACCCGCAAACGCCAATAAAATGTTGCAGTGCGTGCGCGGTATGTTGCCGCGCTGCGTTAGCGTCCTGTTGACGGCATGGGGGTACAACCGCGCCATGACCGGCGGCGGCATCCCATCCTATCGGCGCAGCGCGCGGACCGACGTCCGGATGTGGATTCTGCTGGTCGTTGGGCTGGGGTTTCTGTGGACGGGAATGGTGGTCGATCCCGCCAACAATTGCAGCGCCGATGGCCGCGAATGTGCGCCCTGGCTGGTGCCGCTGGCGCAGGGGTTCGGGGCGCTGATCGCGCTCGGCGCCGGGCTCAATATGCTCGCCAATCCGAACCGCGGCAGCCTGATCGACCCGGCGACGGGCGATCTGGTGTGGTGGAAGGGTCGGATCGGCAGCAGCGGCGGCGACGAAGGCCGCATCCATCCGTCGCAGATCAGCCGGTTGCGCATCATCCGCCAGGATGACAGCGACGACGCCGTGCATCTGTACGACCGCGCAGGCGAGCGGCTGTTCTGGTTCGATGAAGAGGTGATCCCGTGGCCCTATGATCGCTGGGCGGATCGGCTGGCGGCGCAATGGCCGCATATCATCGTCGACAAGGGCGATTGACGCTATGGATCGCGGACGGCGGCGCCGTCCGGATCGTCCGGTCCGGCGCCGCGAGGGCACCGGACCGGGACATTATCAGGCCTGCTGAATATTGACCGCGGCGGTCTTGCCGCGCTGGTCGGTTTCCAGTTCGTACGAAACGCGCTGGTCCTTGTTCAGCGTCGACATGCCGGCGCGTTCGACGGCGGTGATGTGGACGAAGCTGTCGCCCGAGCCGTCTTCATTGGCGATGAAGCCATAGCCTTTGTCGGTGTTGAAGAATTTTACGGTGCCGATGGGCATGGGGTGTTTCCTTTCACGAAAACAGGGAATCAACCGGTAAAAGCACCGGAGGAGCTGGTAGCGCGTGAAGGGAAGTATCAGCCATAGGCTTCAAATTTCCGTCGCAGGCGACGTTAGCGGCGTGAAGCTGTGGCAAATTTGGCGAAAAGTCAAGATTTTGCGTCGTTCGTCCGGTCGCGGCCGCGCCGGGGCGCGGCGATGATCCGGAATCGGCAAGGGGCGCCAACCCGTCGATGGGGCGGTGCGCAGGACATTTGTACCGGTTACTTTTCATACGCTGCATGGGGCGCCATGACGCTATAGGTCGGCCCAACCGGATGGGCCGGCGGGCCTTGGACGTGGGGCGTGCCATCGCGGCGCGGAAGGAGGGCGGCATGACGGGCAGCAGCAGGATCGAACGAAATTTCTGGCGCTTCTGGCTGGGCGGCCTGCTCATTCTGGCGGCGATGATCGCGATGAACCCGCTGTTCGTGAACGATGTGTCGCCATGGGGAATCCGCGATCATCAATCCGCGGGCAGCGCGCTGCGCATCGACGCCATCCAGGCGGCGTGGCGGGCGGCGGGGGTGATGGACATCGCGCGGTGGGCGATCGCGTTGGACCTGATCTATATCGGGGTCTATTCGTTCGGCGCCTATTGCGGCGGGCAGATGTTTCGCGCCGCGCCGCAGCCCGTGCTGCGGCGGCTGGGCTGGATGATCATGGCGGCGGCCATTGCGGTGTGCGTCGCCGACTATATCGAGACGATCTGCCAGTTCATTCAGGCGCTGCGCTTTGCCGGCGACGACCAGCTGGCTGAGATTGCCGCGGCGGCGCAGCCGATCAAGTCGACGGCCTTTCTGATCAGCTTGCTCGGCATATTGGTCGCGCTGTTCATCCGGCGCCGGGCGCGGCGTTCGGTCTAGGGTAGGCGGAATGGCTCAGGGCTACGGTTCAATCTGAACAGGACAGTCTCTAGCCCGGCCGTGCGGTCCGAACGCGCATTCCCCCTTGCCGACTCACCCGCTGCAGCCTATATGCAGCGCACTTCTTGACATGGTTAGCCAGTTGGGACGTCGGGGCCGCGGGCCGCGGCGGCTGTACCCACATGCTTGCCGGTCATCCGTTTTGAAAGAGTGATTTGGCCGATCTTGATGCCCTGACCGCGATCATCGCGCCCGAAGCCGAAGCGATGGGGCTGGCGCTGGTGCGCGTCGCCTTTTTTGGCGGCGAGAGCGATCCGACCTTGCAGGTGATGGCCGAGCGGCCCGACACGCGCCAGCTGAACATCGACGATTGCGCCGACCTGTCGCGCCGCATTTCGGACCGGCTCGATGCGCTGGAGGAAGCGGGCAAGGATCCGATCGACGTCGCCTATCGGCTGGAAGTGTCGTCGCCCGGCATCGACCGCCCGCTGACGCGCCCGGCCGACTTCGCCGACTGGGCGGGGCATGAGGCGAAGGTGTCGCTGAAGGAAAAGCTGAACGGTCGCCAGCGCTTCAACGGCCTCTTGGTCGGGATCGACGGCGATGTCGTTTCGATTTTGGACAAGGAAGAGGTGGAGCACAAGCTGCCGTTCGATGCGATCGACACGGCCAAGCTGGTGCTCACCGACAAACTGATTGCTGCAACCGTCCCGCTTTCCACCGAAGGCGCCGACGATCTGGAAGAAGAAGGACAGGACTGATGGCCACTGCCATTTCCGCCAACAAGGCCGAGCTGCTCGCGATTGCCAACAGCGTCGCCAGCGAGAAGATGATCGACAAGGGCATCGTCATCGAGGCGATCGAGGAAGCGATCCAGCGCGCCGCGCGCGCCCGCTATGGCGCCGAGAACGACATTCGCGCCAAGCTCGATCCGCAGACCGGCGACCTGCGCCTGTGGCGCGTCGTCGAGGTGGTCGAGACGGTGGAGGATTATTTCAAGCAGGTCGATCTGGCCGCGGGCCAGAAGTTGCAGAAGGACGCCAAGATCGGCGACTTCATCGTCGACCCGCTGCCCGCCGTGGATCTTGGCCGCATCGACGCGCAGTCGGCGAAGCAGGTCATTTTCCAGAAGGTCCGCGAAGCCGACCGCGCGCGCCAGTTCGAGGAATTCAAGGATCGCGCCGGCGAGCTGATCACCGGCGTCGTCAAATCGGTCGAATTCGGCCACATCGTCGTCAACCTAGGCCGCGCCGAAGGTGTGATCCGCCGCGACCAGCAGATCCCGCGCGAATTGATGCGCGTCGGCGACCGCGTCCGCGCGCTGATCCTGTCGGTGCGCAGCGAAACGCGCGGGCCGCAGATTTTCCTGAGCCGCGCGCACCCCGACTTCATGAAGAAGCTGTTCGCGCAGGAAGTCCCCGAAATCTACGACGGGATCATCGAGATCAAGGCCGCCGCCCGCGACCCGGGTTCGCGCGCCAAGATCGGCGTCATCAGCTATGACGGGTCGATCGATCCCGTCGGCGCGTGCGTCGGCATGAAGGGCAGCCGCGTGCAGGCGGTGGTGCAGGAAATGCAGGGCGAAAAGATCGACATCATCCCCTGGTCCGAAGACACCGCGACCTTCGTCGTCAACGCGCTGCAGCCCGCGACGGTCCAGCGCGTCGTCATCGACGAAGATGACAGCCGCATTGAAGTCGTCGTTCCTGACGATCAGTTGTCGCTGGCGATCGGTCGCCGCGGCCAGAATGTCCGTCTGGCCAGCCAGCTGACCGGCAGCCAGATCGACATCATGACCGAGGCCGACGCGAGCGAGAAGCGTCAGCGCGAATTCGTCGAGCGGTCGACGATGTTCCAGGAAGAGCTGGACGTCGACGAAACGCTGGCGCAGCTGCTGGTCGCCGAAGGGTTCAGCGAACTGGAAGAAGTCGCCTATGTCGGCATCGACGAACTGGCGAGCATCGAAGGGTTCGACGATGAGCTGGCGCAGGAACTGCAGAGCCGCGCGCTCGAAGGTCTGGAACGCCGCGAGGAAGCCTCGCGCGCCGAACGCCGCGAACTGGGCGTCGAGGACGATCTGGCCGCGATCCCGCACCTGACCGAAGCGATGCTGGTCGTGCTGGGCAAGGCGGGGATCAAGACGCTCGACGATCTGGCCGACCTCGCCACCGACGAGCTGATCGCCAAGAAGCGCACCGACAACCGCCGCGGCCCGCCGCGCAGCGACCGCGCCGAAGACAAGGGCGGCGTGCTGGGCGAATATGGCCTGAGCGAAGAACAGGGCAACGAGATCATCATGGCGGCGCGCGCGCACTGGTTCGAAGACGAACCGGCGGAAACCGCGCCGCAAGCCGGGGAGGCCGCCGATGCGGACCCCGCGCAATGACCGTCTGAGCGAAACCGGCCGCGCGGGTAAGCGCGGGGAGCATGTGCCCGAGCGGCGCTGCGTAGTCACCGGTGAGGTTTCACCGGCGGAGCAGCTCGTGCGTCTGGCACTGGGTCCCGATGGCAGCATCGCGCCCGACGTCCACGGCAAGGCGCCGGGACGCGGGGCGTGGATCGGTGTCGACCGCGCGACGCTGGAGGCGGCGCAGGCGAAGGGCAAGCTGAAGGGCGGGCTGGCGCGCGCGCTGCACGACAGTCAATTCACTATACCCGACGACCTCGGCGCGCGGATCGAGGCGCAGCTGGCGCGCGCGACGCTGGACCGGCTGGGGCTGGAATCGCGGTCGGGCACGCTGCTCAGCGGCAATGAAAAGATCGAGACCGCGGCGCGCAAGGGGCAGGTGCGCCTGCTCCTCCACGCCAGCGATGCGGGCGAGGACGGGCGCAAGAAACTGGCGCAGGCGTGGCGTGTCGGCGAGGATGCCGAGGGGTCGGGGCGCGAGGGATTGGTCTTGCCGGTGGACCGCGGCACCCTATCTATGGCATTGGGGCGCGAAAATGCGGTGCATCTGGCGTTGACCGACGCCCGCGCCGCAGCGCGGGTGCTGGCGCATTTGAGCCGCTGGCAGTTTTTCACAGGATGGAGTAGGGACGCGGCCAACCGCGATTCCGACCCGCATGCCGCGCCGCTTGCTGGCGAGGACAAAATTGGGGCGGCGCCGACAGGCTCCGCCGCTTCGGACGCGTTTTGAAGGAATGATGAGTTTCGATGAGTGACGAACAGGACAAACCGACCCTGACCCGCAAGCCCCTGGGGCTGAAGCGGACGGTCGAGGCCGGACAGGTGCAGCAGCAATTCAGCCATGGCCGCCGCAACACGGTGGTCGTCGAGGTGAAGCGTCGCCGCGTGCTCGGTCGTCCCGGCGATCCCGCGCCCGAACCCGTGGTCGAAGAGGTCGAGGCCGCTCCGGCGCCCGCGCCGACCCCGGCGCCTGCCCCGGCACCGAAACCCGCCGCGCCGCGCGCGAGCGAGAATGACAGCCTGATGTCGCGTCAGGAACGGCAGGCGCAGCTGCTGCGCGAAGCCGAAGAAGCGCGCATGTCGTCGCTCGAAGAAAATCGCCGCCGCGAAGAGGCCGCGCGCGCCCGCGCGGCCGAAGAAGAAAAGCAGCGCGCCGAGCGGGCGGCGACCAAGGCAGCCGAACCCGCCCCGGCACCCGCCGCAGCGGAACCGGCAGCCGAAGCGCCCGCAGCCGAAGCGCCGCAGGCCGAGGC
>JAFAGN010000236.1 GCA_023422695.1 Pseudomonadota bacterium | reverse complement strand
GGATTGCTTCGCTCCGCTCGCAATGACGGAGGGGTTTTAGCCGGTGGCCGACGGCACGCCCCGCCCGCCCATCATGACGGACGCCGCCGCCGACCGCCTCTACATCATCGACGCGCGCAACGGGGTCGAGCGCCGGGTGCTGCTCGACTGGATCCACGCCACATCGAACGATTCGGGCGGCGCTGACGAACCGCAATGGGCCAGCCTCGACATCGAGGACGGCGACCAGGCGCTTGCCGTCGACGCCTTGCAGGCGCGCCTCGGCAGCGCCGTGTCGCGGCAGGTCGTGCCGCTGCGCGTCGCGTGGCGTATCCCCGGCTTCGACAAGGACCGCGCGCTCAAATTCCGCCACATCTTGTTCGGCGACCCGCGCCACCCCGGATCGCTGCGCGCGCGGCTGATCCTGCTGCGCGACCGCCGCCGCGCGCAGATTTTGGTCGGCGAGGCGGCGACGCTCGATGCGCTGCGCGATCGCTTCACGGCGCAGACCGGCGGCGGCGATGGCGCGGGCTGCGACAGCGCCGAATTTGCCGCCTTCGTCGCGCGGCAGGCGTCGCTGGCGCTCGACGTCGCCGAACGCGGCATCCGCGGCACCCGCTACAAGGTCCCGCGTTTCGTCGCCGACGGCCTGCGCACCAGCCCGAAATTCCGCGCCGCGCTCGCCGACCTCGCCGAAGCGACGGGTCGCCCAGTCGCTGAGCTGTTCCGCGAAGCGCGGCCCTTGATGAAAGAGGTCATCGCGCGCCCCAGCGCGATCTTCCTCGACCTGCGCGCCCGGCTCGACCGCATGATGTTCGGCGGTTACGCGCCCGAAATGGAGGTCGACGCCGCCGAACTCGCGCGGTTGCGCGCGATTCTGCGCGAACATCCGACCGCGATCCTGTTCACCCACAAAACCTATATCGACGGCGCCACCCCCAGCCGCCTTACCTATGAAAACGACATGCCGATGCTGCACAGCTTCGGCGGCGCCAATCTCGACTTCGCGATCATGGGCGAATTTTTCCGCCGCTCGGGCATGATCTTCATCCGCCGCAGCTTTCAGGATCAGCCGGTCTATAAACTGGTGCTGCGCCACTATATCGCCTGGCTGCTCGCCAAGCGCTTCCCCTTGAGCTGGGCGTTCGAAGGGACGCGGTCGCGGCTCGGCAAGCTGATGCCGCCCAAATATGGCCTGATGAAATATGTCCTCGACGCCGCCCACGCGACGGGGACGCGCGGGGTGCATTTCGTGCCCTTCGTCACCAGCTTCGACCTGATCCGCGACGTCGAGGAATATGCCGCCGAACAGACCGGCCGGAACAAGAAGCCCGAAAGCCTATCGTGGTTCATCGGCTATATGAAAAGCCTGAAGGAACCCTCGGGACGCATCCGGCTCGACATCGGCAACCCGGTGGTGATCGATACCGCCCCCGGCCCCGATGACAAGCGCGCGCTGGAAAGGATCGCCTTCGCGGTCGCGGTCGAGGCAAATCGGGTGACCCCGCTGACCGTCACTTCGGTGATGTGCCTGATCCTGCTCGGCATGGCGCCGCGCGGCGCGACGTCGGCCGAACTGCTCGGCGCGATCGGCGCGGTGACCGAATGGGCGCGCGCGCGCGGGATAAGGCTCAGCAGCGAACTCGCCAGCGGCGACGACGCGGCGCTCTCGGCCACCGTCGACACCCTCGTCACCAGCGGCTTGCTGACCCGTTACGAGGCGGGCAGCGAAAATGTCTATTCGATCGACCCCGCCAAGCACCCGATGGCGAGCTATTACCGCAACATCATCGCGCATCATTTCCTCGACCGCGCGATGATCGAACTCGCGCTGTTCGAACTGCGCGACGGCGACAGCGGCGATGCCACCGCGGCGTTCTGGGCCAAGATCGATCGCCTCCGCGACCTGTTCAAATTCGAATTTTTCTATCCGCCGCGCGACGAGCACATGGCTGCGCTGCGCGCCGAGCTCGAACGCATCGACCCCGTCTGGGACCGCCGCCTCGCCAGCGGCGACCGCGGCATCGCGCAGTTGCTGCGTCGCTGCCAGCCGGTCGTCGGCCACGCGATCCTGCTGCCGTTTGCCGAAGCCTATTCGGTCGTCGCCGACCTCCTCGCGCGCGCAAAGCACGGCGACGCGGTCGATGAAAAGGCGTTGCTCGACGCCGCGCTGACCGAGGGCAAGCAGGCGTATCTGCTCCGCCGGATCAGCAGTGAGGCGGCGATCGGCAAATTGCTGTTCGCCAACGGCCTATCGCTGATGCGCCATATGGGGCTGGCCGACGAGGCAACGCCGGATGGTCTGGCGCAGCGCCGCGCGCTGCTGGCGGAACTGCGCGGGCTGGCGAACGTCATGGAAACGATGCGGCTGTCGACGGTGGCGCTCGCGGATCGGTTGGTGGGAGTGGGGGAGTGACAGTGCCTACACACCCTTCGTCATTGCGAGGAGCCAAAGGCGACGCGGCAATCCAGAGTGGCGTAAACCGTCCTGGATTGCTTCGCTTCGCTCGCAATGACGATGTGATGGGAGCAGGGAAAGGAACCTAACATGCTCAAACAGCTCAGCGCGCAGGACGCCCAGTTCCTCTATACCCAGACCGCGAACAACCTGACCCACATCATGGGGGTCTATATCTACGACCCCTCGACCGCGCCCGGCGGCTTCGTGCGTTTCAAGGATATCATCCGCCACGTCGAAAGCCGCGTCGACACCTCGCCGTTGTTCAAGCGCCGCCTCCACCGGCTGCCTTTCGACATGGACCATCCCTATTGGGTCGAGGACGAGCATTTCGACATCGAGGCGCATATGAGCCATGCGCGGCTTCCCGAACCCGGCGACTGGCGGCAATTCTGCATCGCCACCGCGCGCTATTTTTCCAAGCCGATGGATATGAACCGCCCGCTGTGGGACATTTATATCATCGAGGGGCTCGACCGAATTCCCGGCATCCCCAAGGGCAGCTTTGCGATGCTCCACCGCGTCCACCACGCCGCGGTCGACGGTGCGTCAGGCGCCCATGCCTTTATCGCGATGAGTGACATCGATGCGAAGGGCACCCCGGCGATCGCCGAACCGCCGCCGGTCGAGGAGCTGGGCGACCCCCCGTCGAGCGCCGAAACGCTGTCGCGCGCCTGGTCGGCATCGCTGCAGTCGCCGGTCAAGTTCATGAACGCGCTGATGAAAATGTCGCCCGCGATCCTCTCGTCGGCGCGCAAGGCAATCGAGGGCGGGATGACCGCGGGGGTTCCCGAGACGCGCTTCAACGTCCCCGTCGGGCCGCACAAGATGTTCGACGGCACCTCGGTCGCGCTCGCCGACGTCGCGCTGGTCCGCAAAAAGGTGCCGGGCGCGACGGTCAACGATGTGGTGCTGACCACCGTCGGCGGCGCGCTGCGCAAATATCTGGCGAAGCACAAGGAATTGCCCAAGGAAAGCCTGGTCGCGGTCGCGCCGATCAACCGCCGCGGCAAGGACAAGGGCGCGGGGAAGGCGTCGACCCCCGGGAATCAGGTGTCGGCGATGAGCGTCCCGGTGCGCAGCGACATCGCCGATCCGCTCGCGCGGCTTGCCGCGATCCGCGACTATACGGTCGAGGCGAAGGAGGCGAAGGCGGGGGTCAGCGCACGGATCATGACCGACCTGTCGCAACATATTCCGGGCGCGACGATGGCCGCGGTGGCGCGGCTGGTGACCAGCGAGCGTTTCGCGGTGCGCGGCACCAACTTGTTCATCTCGAACGTCCCCGGCGCGCAGGTGCCGCTCTATCTCGCGGGCGCGCAGCTCGTCATGCAGCACGGCATGGCGCCGCTCGCGAACAATATGGGGCTGTTCGTCGCGACCCCCAGCTACAACGGTCGCATCGCTTTTTCGATCATCTGCGAACGCGCGATCATGCCCGACATCGCCTTTTTCCGCGAATGTATCGAGGAAAGTTTCGCCGACCTGATGACGGCGGTGCCCAAGCCCGAGAAGCCGAAAGCCGCTACGGCAACGCCGAAACCGGCGGCCAAAGCAGCGCCAAAACCCAAGGCAAAAGCGAAAGCCGTCCCAAAACCTCCCGCGAAAGACAGGGCGAAACCGGTTGCCAAAGGCAACGCAACCCGCAAGACTCCGAAAAAATAAACCATGTCTCGCAGGAACACTGAATGCTTTTCACCCCGACGCTCAGCGCCGACCGCGATCTCGTGACCGCGTCCGACTACACCGCCTGGGCCAAGGCCGCGCGCGAACATGACAAGAAATCGGGGCTGCAAGCGTGGCGCGACGCCGACGAGAGCAAGCATTTCGACTATAAGGCGATCCGCGCCCGGCTCGAAAAATTGCGCAAGCTGTCGGCGGCGGGCGACGTCAAGGGGCTGCTGTTCGTCCTCAACGAAGGCATCCACGGTAATATCGACGGCATGGGTCACGAGCGCCTGTATCAAAAGGCGCGCTTCGGCACCAAGAAGCTGATCGAGGATTATGTCGCCGAGGTCGTCGCATCCTTGAACAAGATCGCGGCGTCGCGCAGCATCCCGCGCGAAGAAAAGCGCGATTTCTTCCGCCGCGCCCAGCATTGCTACGGCCGCTCGGCGCTATTGCTCTCGGGCTCGGGCAGCTTCCTCTTCTTCCACATCGGCGTCGTGAAAGCGCTCTGGACCGAAGGCGTGCTGCCCGCGATCATGTCGGGTGCCAGCGGCGGGTCGATCGTCGCTGCGGTCGTCTGTACGCGCAAGGACAGCGAAATCGGCGCCTTCCTCGAAAGCGAGCGCCTCGCCAATCCCGACCGCGACCTCGACGGACGGCGCCTCGTCTCCGACGAGGTGCGCGACCGGCTTGCCGACCTCATCCCCGACCTGACTTTTCAGGAAGCCTTCGAGATCAGCGGCCGCCACCTCAATGTTTCGGTCGCGCCCGCCGAAAAGCATCAGAACGGCCGCCTCTTGAACGCGATCACCGCGCCCAATGTGCTGATCCGCGAGGCGGTGCTGGCATCCTGCGCCGTGCCTGGCGTCTTCCCGCCGGTGATGCTGATGGCGCGCGACGATGCGGGCAAGCGCATCCCCTATCAGCCCGACCGGCGCTGGGTCGACGGGTCGGTCACCCACGACATCCCGACCAAGCGGCTCGAACGGCTGTACGGGGTCAACCACCATATCGTCAGCCAGGCGAACCCCATCGCGCTGCCCTTCGCCACCGACACGCGCAAGCAGATGGCGCCGATCGAGGCCATTCAACATGCGTCGATGGCGACCTTCAAGGCGTGGCTGAACGCCAATATGATCATCTTCCAGAAGCCGCTCGAATGGGTGCCGCCGCTCAACAGCATCGCCAATATGGCGCGCTCGGTGATCAATCAGGAATATACCGGCGACATCAACATCATCCGCCCGCCCAAATTCTGGTCGCCGACCAAGATCCTGTCCGATCTGGCGCAGGACGACATCGACGAGCTGATCGATACCGGCGAACGTACCGCCTGGCCCAAGGTCGAAATGGTCCGCACCCAGACCGCGATCAGCCGCGCGCTCGAGGGCATACTGGCGCGCATCGACCGCGCGGGCGACGACGGCCCCGGCCACCGCAGCACCGCGGCGCTGAAGAAAGCGGTGCGCTGACCATGGCGGCGGGCGCGGTCATCTTGCCCGTCGGTTCCGCGGGCGCCGGGGCAAGGCTCCACGTCACCCACTGGCTGCCCGCAGCCCTGCCGAAAGCCGTCGTGCTACTCGCGCATGGCTATGCCGAGCACGCGGGGCGCTACGCGCATGTCGCCCAGCGGCTGACCGACGCGGGCTATGCCGTCTATGCGATCGACCATTGGGGCCACGGCCAGTCGGACGGCGAGGGCGGCTTCGTGCCGCGTTTCTCAGCCTTCACCGACGGTATGGCGGCGTTGCTGAGGCTGGTCGAGGTCAATCATGGCGCCACCCCCCGCCTGCTGCTCGGACATAGCATGGGCGGGCTGATTTCGACCCTGTTCCTGATCGAGCGGCAGCAGGCGTTCGCCGCCGCCGCGCTGTCTGGCCCGGCAATCGTCCCCGCCGCGCCGCCGTCGCGCTTCACCATATGGATCAGCCGCTTGCTGTCGCGCTTCTTCCCGCGGCTGGGCGTGCTGTCGCTCGACGCCAATGGCGTCAGCCGCGATCCCGCGGTCGTCGCCGCCTATCTCGCCGACCCGCTGGTCTATACCGGCAAGATCGGCGCGCGGCTGGGCAAGGAGTTCATGGACGCGATGGCCGCGGCGCAGGCAGGCGCCCCCAAAATCACGCTGCCAATCCTGCTCCAGCATGGGGAAAAGGACAGCCTCGCGTCGCCCGCAGGCTCGCAATATCTGTTCGGCCATGTCGCCTCAGCCGACAAGACGCTCAAAATCTACCCCCGCCTGTTCCACGAAATTTACAACGAGCCGGAACAAGATGCGGTGCTGGACGATTTGATCGGCTGGTTCGACGCGCATGTGGCGAAGGATTAAGCCAGGTTTACATCCCGTTCGTGTCGAGCGAAGTCGAGACACGCGAAGGCCGCGCTAT
>JAFAGN010000232.1 GCA_023422695.1 Pseudomonadota bacterium | reverse complement strand
ATGCCCGAGCGCTCGGTCGCTGCCCTCCCCGCGCTCGCGCCCGAGACGGGCGAGAGCTGGAGCGAATGGCCGCGGCCATCGCGCATGCTCGCGCGGCCCGAACCGGTCGACGTCGTCGCCTTGCTTCCCGATGATGCCCCGCGCCTCTTCATCTGGCGACGCAAACGCTACCGCGTCACGCAGGGCGACGGACCCGAGCGGTTGCAGGGTGAATGGTGGCGCGACGGCGGGATCGAAGGCGAAACCCACCTCACCGTCCGCGACTATTATCAGGTCGAGACCGAGACGGGCGGCCGTTACTGGCTCTTCCGCCTCGGCGACGGGGTCAATCCGGCGACCGGCTCGATGCGCTGGTTTATTCACGGAGCATTCGCTTGAGAATGCGACCGGCATTGAACCGCATTCGCTTGAGAAGGCGACCGGTAGCGAACCGCATTCGCTTGCGAATGCGGCCACAGACAGCGTTGCTTTCGCATGACCGATGAAGGTCCGGCCTATGTCGAGCTACAAGTCACGACGCACTTCAGCTTCCTGCGCGGCGCCTCCTCGCCCGAGGAGCTCTTCACCGCCGCTGCAATGCTTGGCCTGCCCGCGCTCGGCGTCGCAGACCGGCACAGCGTCGCAGGGATCGTGCGCGCGTGGGACGCCGAGAAGGTCACCGGAGTCCGCGCGCTGACCGGCACGCGCCTCGATCTTGCCGACGGCACCGCACTTCTCGTCTATCCAACCGACAAACCGGCCTATGGCCGGATGTGCCGGCTGCTGAGCGTCGGCAAGACGCGCGCCGGGAAGGGCGCCTGCCATCTCGACTGGCCCGACCTCGAGGACTGGAACGAGGGCCTGCTCGCGATCCTGCTTCCCGACCGCGCCGATGGCGCAGCCGAGGCGGCGATCGCCCGCGCGAGGCGCATTTTCGGCAATCGCCTCTATCTCGCACTCACAATCCGGCGCCGCCCCGGCGACGCGATCAGACTGCGCAACCTCGCAGCATTGGCCGCCAAAGCGAAAGTGCCGACGCTCGCCACCGGCGACGTCCTCTATCATATGCCCGACCGGCGCCTGCTGCAGGATGTCGTCACCTGCATCCGCGAGAAATGCACGATCGACGAGCTTGGCGATCGCCGCGAGCGCTTCGCCGACCGACACATCAAGACGGCGGCCGAGATGGAGAGCCTGTTCCGCCGCTACCTCAAGGACAGCGCGCCGGTCGCACGCACGGTCGAGTTCGCGAAGCGCTGCACCTTCAGCCTCGAAGAGCTGCGCTATCAATATCCCGACGAGATCCAGGTTCCCGGACGCACCCCGCAGGAGGAGCTTGAGCGGCTGACATGGGAAAAGGCTCCCGTCCGCTATCCCGAAGGCGTCAGCACAGAGGTCCGTACCCAACTCGAGCATGAGCTCAGATTGATCGGCGAACTCGATTACGCGCCCTATTTCCTGACGGTGCACTCGATCGTCGCCGAAGCCCGCCGCCGCGAGATCCTCTGCCAGGGCCGCGGCAGCGCGGCGAATAGCGCGGTCTGTTACGTCCTTGGTATCACCTCGATCGACCCGGTGCGGTCCGAACTCCTGTTCGAGCGTTTCGTCAGCGCCGAGCGCCGGGAGCCGCCCGATATCGACGTCGACTTCGAGCATGAGCGGCGCGAGGAAATCATCCAGTGGATCTACGAGACCTATGGCCGGACCCGCAGCGCGCTGACCGCGGTCGTCACGCGTTACCGCTCACGCGGCGCCGTCCGCGAAGTCGGCAAGGCGCTCGGGCTTAGCGAAGACATCACCGCGGGGCTCGCCGGTGCAGTCTGGGGCTATAGCCGCGAAGGCGTCGAGGAAAAACATGCCGAAGCGCTGAACCTCGATCTCGGCGACAAGCGCCTCGCGCTGACGCTCGAACTCGCGCGCACGCTCATCAACACGCCCCGCCACCTGTCGCAGCACCCCGGCGGCTTCGTGCTGACGCGCGACCGGCTCGACGAACTCGTGCCGATCGAGCCCGCCGCGATGGAAGACCGGCAGGTCATCGAATGGGACAAGGACGACATCGACGCCCTCGGTTTCATGAAAGTCGACATCCTTGCTTTGGGGATGCTGAGCTGTATGCGCCGCGCGTTCGAATTCCTGCAGGATCACAAGGGACTGAAGCACGATCTTTCCACCATTCCCGCGGAAGATCCCGCGACCTACGCGATGATCCGCAAGGCCGACACGCTCGGCGTATTCCAGATCGAGAGCCGCGCGCAGATGGCATCGATCCCGCTTATGGCGCCGCGCACCTTCTACGATCTCGTCATTCAGGTCGCGATCGTCCGGCCGGGCCCGATCCAGGGCGACATGGTCCATCCCTATCGCCGCCGCCGAAACGGACAGGAGGAGGTCACTTATCCGACGCCCGAGCTAAGGCGCGTGCTTGAGAAGACGCTGGGAGTCCCGCTCTTTCAGGAACAGGCGATGCGCGTCGCGATCGAATGCGCGGGCTTCACGCCGAGCGAGGCCGATCTCCTCCGCCGCGCGATGGCAACATTCAAGCTCACCGGCGGGGTCAGCCATTTCCGCGACAAGCTGATCGATGGCATGGTCGGCCGCGGCTACGACCGCGAGTTTGCCGAAAAAACCTTCAAGCAGATCGAGGGCTTCGGCTCCTACGGATTTCCCGAGAGCCACGCCGCGAGTTTCGCGCTCATCGCCTATGCTTCGTCCTGGATGAAATGCCATCATCCCGACGCATTCTGCGCCGCGCTGCTCAACGCCCAGCCGATGGGCTTTTACGCGCCCGCGCAGATCGTCCGCGATGCCCGCAATCATGGTGTCGAGATCAGGCCCATCGATGTCAATCACAGCCGCTGGGATTGTACGCTCGAAGAAACGGCCAACGGTAAATATCACGCGGTGCGCCTGGGCCTGCGCATGGTCCGCGGTCTCGCCAATGAGGATGGCGCCGCGGTCGCCGCGGCCCGTGCCGGCGTACCCTATAGCAGCGCCGAGGAAATCCAGGGCCGCGCACGCGTCGGGCGCGGAGCGCTCGACCGGATCGGCGATGCGGACGGCTTCGCCTCGCTCGGAAGCTCGCGCCGGGAAGGGTTATGGGAGGTGAAGGGCTTGGGACCTGCCGCCCTTCCCCTCTTCCAGGCTGCCGACGAACGCGCCGGACGTCTCCAGCGCGAAGCACTGGAACCAGCGACGCTGCTCGCGCCGATGGGCGAAGGCGCCGAGGTCGTCGAGGATTACCGAGCCTCCGGCCTTTCACTGAGAGCCCATCCCCTCGCCTTCCTCCGCGACGAGCTTCGCTCGCGAAAGATCATCACCTGCCGGGAGCTTCAAGGCATCAAGGACGGCCGGTGGGTGAACCTCGCCGGGGTCGTTCTCGTCCGGCAAAAGCCGGGCTCGGCGAAGGGCGTCATGTTCATCACCCTCGAAGACGAGACCGAGGTCGCGAACCTCGTCGTATGGACCAATGTCTTCGAGAAATATCGCCGCGTTGTCCTTGGCGCCGCGATGATGGGGGTGCGCGGTCAGGTTCAGCGCGAGGGCGAGGTCATCCATATCGTCGCGCAGCGGCTCGACGACCTCTCCCCGCTGCTCGCAAGTGTCGGGCAACGCAAGGACATCGCCGATATCTACAGGGTCGGCCGCGCCGACGTCGTCAAGAGTCCCGTTGGTCCCGACCCACGCGATCCGGAGACAAAGCCGCTCGGCTGCAATCCGCGCGACATCTATATTCCCGACCTCCGCCTCGGGTCGGGTATCATTCCCGGCCAACCCACCGAAGGCATCAAGATCAAACCTCGGGATTTCCGTTAGCTTTCAAATGGCAGGGGCCGGAACTCTGCATGGGTTCAAGGGTCTAGATCATGAGGGGCCAGAGCATGCCCCGCCAAGGTCGGCCCGGCACGCAACCAAATGGAGTGATGCCGATGAACCGCCTGATGATCCTTCCTCTCGCCGCCGCAACCGCCATGGTCGGGGCCTGCGCCTCGACCGGCAGCAGCTATGCTTATGACGATGGCGGCTATGGCTATTATGATCGCGCCTATTACGACCAATATGGCCGCTATGACTATGATCGCCCCGACCCGCGCTACAGCGGCTATTATGCGGAGAATTATTATCGCAACGACCGGCGCTATCGCGAACGCCGCCTTAGCGACAACGACCGCATCTATCGCGGCCGCGACAATAAATATTACTGCCGCCGCAACGACGGATCGACCGGCCTGATCGTCGGCGGGATCGCGGGCGGCGTGCTCGGCAACGTGATCGCCGACGGCAGGTCGGAAACGCTCGGCACCGTGATCGGCGCCCTCGGCGGCGCAGCCGTCGGGCGTGAAATCGATCGCAGCAATGTGCGCTGCCGATAATAAAAATCGACGCCCATGGGAACAATCCTCCCGCCTGCGCGTCAATAGGTTGCAAGCTCGGGTCTCAGGACCCGACTTCAGGAAAGCCCCGCCGCCTTGTGCAGCGGGGCTTTACCATTTTAGGCATCGAGCGCCCCGTCCTTCCAGCCTTGTTGACGCTCGCGGTCTAGGCTGAAAGCGTTCGGGATTTCAGGAGGTTCGGCCGTCCTCGGGTGGGACCGGTCCTCCACGGGCGTTTCGACGTCGATCGGTTACCTTGTCTGCGACGACCTGTCGCGCGACCTTGAACAATTGATCAGCCTCGCCGACGAGGCGCATTATATCGTAGAGCGAAGCGGCCGCAGCATCTGCCGATATCAGGACGCTGCAGAGGTGCAGGCAGCGGCTTAAATACACCCAAGGAGCAGCAACATCCGTTCACGTCGCGCGTTGGTGCTGCGAGGGGGATCGAGGATCAATGATGCCCCGTATTCTACTGCTCATGACGTCCGTTCTCGCAATCGGCGCCGCCACCCTTTCGCTCCAGTCCTGCGGCAGCGAACCGGTTGAGGCCGCACCGCCGGAAGCAGCGACGAGCGCGCTCATCACGCTGCCCGATGGATCGACGATGGCGGCAGCATCCGGATCGCTCACGCGCGAGATGGCCGATTGGCTTGCATCGCGCGATGGCCAAAGCGAGACATTCACTTTTCATGGCTTCGACGAAGACAGGCCCAAACTGACAAGCATTGGACTCGGGCGCGCCGCAGACCTTGCCACCGTCCTTCGCGCGGCTCCTGCCGCGACAATCGAAATAGCCGGCGACGAAGCACAGATCAGCCTTCTCGCCCATTTGCTCGAGGATCGCGGCATCGCATCCGAGCGGATGAGGATAGTCCCTGCGGCCGGGATCGGAACCGCCATGCTGACGCTCCATCGCGGCGCGCCGTCTCCGCTGATGACGGCGAAGTCCTGAACCGCTGCCAGGCGAAAGATGGCCGACTTTAGTCGGTCAACTCCTCGAACCACTGCGCATAGGGCGTGTTGACTGCCATGTGTCGATTGAAGTCCGGGGCTCCATCGTCCCACCACACCGGCCCGCGCTCGCCAAGCGCGCGCTTCGAGCGATCGACCGCGGAGCGAGCCCGCCGAAGCGCTATGCCGTCCTTGGCTGCGAGCGCCGCTCGCACGCCCCGCCGGGCAGTCATCAATTCGGATACCAGTCGCTCGCGCTGGCCAGGCTCTAACGCCGGGTTCGACATACGCCAAAGTCGGCCGCGAATAACGAAATAGCGGCCGTCCGGCGTGACGTCCAATGTGTCGGGCCGGTGCTGAGACACGGCCGATATGGGAGAAGATATAGTCGTGTGCCGGCGACCGAGGGGTTTGTGATCGCCGGCACCCGTGAGGATGGCAAAGTCGGAAACTTCGGCCATCCCGGAAACTCAGGGCAATGTGCGGCGTCCGCGCCCAAAGACGAAGGCAACGATGAAGAGGACGACGCCGATCACGAGCAAGATCTTGGCGAAGTCGGCCGAAAGGCCGGCGATGCCGCCGAAACCGAGAAGCGCCGCGACGAGCGCGACGACGGCAAAGATGATAGCCCATCTGAACATGATAATTCTCCCGTCTGTACGCAGTCCGCCACTCGCCCGACCGCACTTGCGGGGGACGTTGAAAGCTGCGCCAATTCATCCGTGGTGGATGTCCGGGTAACGCTGGCTCGCTTCGAAAGTTCCGCGCCGCCCCGGTCTCAGCACCCCCGGAATAACCTGTGTTAATCCGAAAATTTTCTCGGGAACGCTTGCCGCCGTCGGCGCGTCATTCGGGGTTGAGAGCGCCACTCCGCTCAACCGGCGGAAGAGGTATCGAAGGCAAGGTGCCGACAGAATCGCGGCACAGACAGGCGCAGATTGACTGCGCCTTCTGGGCCGGGCCGCAGCTCCCGCGCGGCCCGGCTTCGCGAGCGCAGACACAGGAGACCATGATGGCGGACGACAAGAGACTGACGGGCGCCCCCGATCGCGATCGGATCAGCCTTTCCGAAGATTATGAGATCCGCGATTGGACCGAGAGCCTCGGCGTGGGCGAGGAAGAACTTCGCGAGGCCGTCGATGCTGTCGGAAACAGCGCGGACGCCGTGCGCGCCTATCTGAACCACGGCCGATGACCTGGGACGCGGCCGCAACGGCTCCGGTCGAGCGGATAGCCAGGGTCCTTGCCGGACATGAGCTCAGCCGGAACGGCGAAGGCGAACTGCGGTCGGCGGCCGATGCCGTCGACATGCTCTGGCCGGAGTATACCGCCGCGGCGCTCGCTATCCTCAAGACGATGCGGGAGCCGAGCGGGCGCATGCTGGCAGTCGGGGATGCCGGGGTGTGGGAAAGAATGATCACCGCGGCGATCGAGGACGAGACGATCTCCGAGAGCTGATCGTTCAGCCACGCGACACGAGGCCGCTGGTAAAGCCGCCGATATGCCTCTCACCACCGATCTCCCTTGGGAGCAACTCGCGATCTATGCGGCTGGCGCCGCGCTCGTCCTGATCCTGCTGTTCAAGATCCCCTATGTCGGCCGCGTACTGCGCGGCCTCTTCTCCTTCGCGCTTCTCGCCTTCGCGATCTTCCTCATTCTTCAGCACGCCCCCTTCGATCCGAACCTCGCCCGCCTCACCGCGGCGATCGGTCTCGATCGACAGCAGGTCGTCGGCAGCGAGGTGCGCATTCCCATGGCGCGCGACGGACATTTCTGGGTCGACGCCGAAATCAATGGCGTTAAGCGAAAGATGCTCGTCGACAGCGGCGCCACCGTGACGGCGCTATCGCAGGAGACCGCCCGCGCAGCCGGGGTCGAGGCCGATGCAACGCTGCTGCCGCTCCTGATGCAGACCGCGAACGGGACAGTGCGGGCCGAGGCCGGAACGGTCGATGCGCTCGCGGTCGGCGCCATCGAGGCAAAGCGGCTGAAGGTCGTGATTTCGCCCGCGCTCGGCAATACGGATGTGCTCGGCATGAATTTCCTGTCGCAGCTCGCCGCCTGGCGCGTCGAGGGCCGCACGCTCTTCCTTGTTCCTCAACCCGCCGAGGTCGACCCTTGATCGACATGGCACAGATTCGCCTTTGTTCCATTTTTGTTCTATGAACCTCGACCGACTCGCAGCGAAGGACCGGCCATGGGCGACGTAATCCAGTTCGAAAGATCCGACGGCGGCGACCGCATCCGAGGCCATGCGCCCGCAAACGATTTTTTCGCACCCGGCGGTTTTCTCGCCGCGATCAATGCGGTCCATATCACCGGCGCGCATCTAGCGCGCGCGATCGAGACGATCCGGCATCTCGTGGTGAAGAGCCCGAGCGACGTCGCGGAGCATGGCCGGCTGCTCGAGCGTTTCGCGCGTGAGCACGGGCTCGGCGATTATGGCGGCGCCGCGCTCCACGCGCGCGTGATCGCCCTTGATCGCTGGGCGCAGGAATTCGACCCGTTCGGCGAGAGCGATATCAGCGGCTTCTACGCCGCCGGCGGCAGCGCTCCGCTCGTCGAGACCGAGATCGGTCTCGGTTTCGAACCGGCGAGCTTTGCGGAACAAGTCGAAAAATGGACGAAGATCTTCGCCTGAACGCCGAGAGATGAGCCGCCTCTACACTCTGGCCGCCACGGCTTCGGACGTCGCCGATCATTTCGGCGCCGGCGGCTTTACCGATATCGCCGTTCCCTCGGAAACGATCGAGGCCCTCCCCGGCCTCGTCGTCCACGAAATGAACGGCCGACGGCACCTTCGCCAGATGCTCTGGGGCTTCCCGCGCCTCACCCGCGAGATGCGGCTGCGCGGCGATCCGCCGGGCCGCATCGGTCTCGTCGCCGATCTCACCAACCCGATGTGGGAAGGTCTCGTCGTCGAGCCCCGCTATCGCTGCCTCATTCCGCTAACCCACTTCGCCAACCCCAGCGGCTCGCCGGGTGAGAAGACACGCAGCTGGTTCTCTGCCGCAGGCCAACCGATCATGGCCTGGGCGGGCTTCGCCAAGAACACCCCCGAATTGGGTCCCGTTTACGCCGGCATGACGATGGACGCGAACGAGCTCGTGCATCCCACGAACGATCGTATGCCCGTCCTCCTCATGCCCCATGAATATGAGCGCTGGCTCCACGGCTCGATCAAGGATGTCATCGGCTTCCAGTTTCGTCCGCCACCGCCGGCAGAAAATTTTGTCGCCGAACATACCGACGATCTTTGGCGCAGCGGCAAATTGCCGCCGAGCGCGCGACCCCAGCAAGCGCTGCTCTAGCAGAGCGCCGTTTCCGCCCATGCCCTTCCTTCCCGGCCCGATGCTGATAGACTGACGTTCATGTGCAATCTCTACACCGAGCGCAAAAGCGCGGCTGAGGTTGCCGCGCATTTCGGCGTCGACCTCCCCGTACCGGCGTTCAACAGCGCCGAGGATGTGTATCCCGGCTATTCGGGCATGGTCGTCCGCGAAGAGCAGGGAAAGCGCGTCCTGCGCTCGATGACCTGGGGTTTTCCGCGCCACTCCAAAAGCAAGAAGACAGGTCTGCCCAACAAGCCGAGCCCGACGAACAACGCACGCGACGATCAGCTCTTCAATCCTTATGGTATGTGGAGCCAATGGTTTGCCCAGCCAGCGCATCGCTGCCTGATCCCGTTCACCGCATTTGCCGAAGCCGTCGGCGAAAAAGGCGCAATGACGAAGACCTGGATCAGCGTCACCGATCAGCCGCTTGCGGCCTGGGCGGGACTATGGCGCCCCACCGACGAATGGGGCGACGCCTATACCGGCGTGATGGTGGACGCGACCGAGGAACTGCTCGATATCCACGACCGCATGCCGGTGATCCTCCGTCCCGAAGATCATGAGACCTGGCTACATGCGCCCGCCGACGAAGCATTCGGGCTCGTGCGCAAATATCCCGGCGACCGCCTCGTTGCCGAGCATAGCAACGACCCCTGGAGCAACCGCGGCAGGACGTCGCCCCCCCTCCCCGATATGCCGACCCTGCTCTGATGCTCACCGAAGACCGCCATCTCTGGGCCTGCGCCCTCGCCGTCGAGAAGCAGCATGGCGCGGGCGCACCGCGCTTCGTCGCAGCGCGCATCGGTGCGCTCGCGCTCGCGGGGGATAAAGCGGGCGTCGAGCGCTGGAAAGCGATCGCGGCGAAACTGAACGCACTCGCAAGGACATGAAACACAACCCTGTCAGCAAAAGTGCCGCGGCGCAGGCCGATCTGTTTGGCCGTGCACTGCTCCCCGGTCTCGAAGCGGCCGAAGCCTTCGTCACGGAAGCCGAGGAAGCGGCGCTCATAGCCCATATCGAACATGCTGGGCTCGAGGCCTTCAAGTTCCAGCAATGGGAGGGCAAACGCCTCACCCGCTCATTCGGATGGAGCTATGATTTCCAGACGGGGGTTTTCGCACGCGCCGCGCCGATCCCCGACTGGCTCGCGCCGATCGCCGCTCGCGCCGAGCGTTTTGCAGAACTTCCGCCGGGCGCCCTCGCGCAGGCGCTGCTGATTTCATATGGCCCCGGGGCCGGCATCGGCTGGCACAAAGACCGGCCCGTCTTCGAGCATGTCGTCGGCATTTCGCTGGGAGCAGAGGCGGCGATGCGCTTCCGGCGCCGCCGCCATGACAAGTTCGACCGCCTCTCATTGCCGCTCGCGCCGCGCTCGATCTATCGTCTCGCTGGCGAAGCGCGGCACGCGTGGGAACATAGCATCGCGCCGATCGAGGAGGCGCGCTGGTCGATCACCTTCCGCAGCCTCGCGAGTTGATCGCGATAGCGAAGGCAAATATTCGCTCCTATAGAGACCGCCCGGTCGGCGAGGGGCCGACCGCATAAGGGAGATATTGAATGAACCATGCCGACCTTTCGGACGCAGTTGCTAGCGCGCTCGGAACCAGCAAGGCCGACGGCAAGAAGGCTGTCGACGCCGTGTTCGCCGCGATCGCCGACGCCGCCGCCAAGGGCGAGGAAGTATCGGTGAACGGCTTCGGCAAGTTCAAGGTCAAGGAAAGCGCAGCCCGCGAGGGCCGCAACCCTTCGACCGGTGAGACTATCCAGATCGCAGCCTCGAAAAAGCTCGGCTTCGGCGCGGCGAAGGCGGTCAAGGATCGCCTCAACGGCTAAGACCCGACGTCAGGCGCCGAAGGTCACATGGCCTTCGGCGTCGATCGGCCAAGCCGGATTCCAAGCGATTTCCCAGGCGTGATCGTCGGGATCGGCGACATAGCCGCGATAGCCGCCATGCGGCGGTGCATCGCCTGGCCGGAGCACCCGCCCGCCTGCAGCCTCCAGCGCCGCGATCACCGCATCGACCTCTTCCGCCGACCCGACATTATGGGCGAGCGCGAACGCCCCCGGGCCACCGAACGAGGTCCGCGTCATGTCCTCGGCGAGCTTTGCCTCAAGCCATGTGCCGAGGATCAGACCGTTCATCTGATAGAAGGCGATCTCCTCGTTCGCGAACACCGGCGTCCAGCCGAAGCCTTCGCTATAGAAGCGGCGGGACCGGACGAGATCCGCGATCCCGAGCGTCACGACTGCAATCTGCTGCTGCATGAATGGTCTCCGATATAGGCTCTTTAACAACGGCAAGGGAGCCAGCCTTGTTCCCGCGATCGCGAAGTCCCTATGAATCGCCGAAGCCAGACAGCAGGTCGCGCCGAGCAATGGATCACGAACCTCCTTGTTGGAAAGTCGAGTACCGCACGGCGGTTCGGGTAAACTGATCGAAATCAATATCATATTACACGTCATTCGGAACAATTCCTCGTAGGTGCGCATTCTTGTACTGCCTCGTCTCTCCCCCTGGTTCCCGGGAGACGAGGTTCTCTCCCCAGATAATATTGCTGCCAACGAAGAGGTTGAAAGCGCCCAGCGTCGCGGCCAGAAGCGCCCGATGAACCAGCGCCTCCTCTTTATAGCCGCTACTCTCCTTTCGCTCAGCGCTTACGCGGGGGCCGAGCAAGCTTCGCAGCCCTTTTCGCCCTCTGTCCTGCAAGACCGGCCGCTCACCCTGGCGAGCTGGAACCTCGAATTCCTTGCCGAGCGTAACGGCGACGGATGTCAGCCGCGAACCGACGCCGACTATGCCGCCATGCGGCAGATCGCCGATGGGCTCGACGCCGACGTGATCGCGTTTCAGGAAGCGGAGAGTGTCGCGGCGGCAGAGCGCGTGTTCGACCCCGCCCGCTATACCGTCGTCATGGAAGAGCGCGCCGGTGCGCCCAGCGGGACCTGCGGCGGCGAGCACAAGTCGCAGCGCGTGATCCGCCAGGCTGTCGGATTCGCGATCCGCAAGACCATCGCGTTCGACCGCCACCCCGATGTGACCAGTCTCATGCTCGGTAATCCGCAGCTGCGCTCGGGCGTCGACATCACACTCCGACCTGAGCGCGCGAGGCCGCTCCGTCTGCTTTCGATCCACTTGAAGTCGGGCTGCTTTGCCGGAGATACCGCCAAGGCGTGCCCGATCCTGTCCGAGCAGATCCCCGCGCTCGAGGCGTGGGTCGATGCGGCTGCCGAGGCGCCTGTGCGCTTCGCCCTGCTCGGCGACTGGAACCGCAGGCTCGGCCTTGCAGCCGACCGCGTCTGGTCCGAGCTCGATGATGGCACGCCCTTGAACGCCGATCTCCGTCTCGCAGATGCCGCGACGGGACCGAAGTGCGATCCGCGCTACGACAGTTTCATCGATCATATCGTCCTTGACCGGCGCGCCGGCGCGGACATGCTGAGCTTTGCCGAGACGCTCTACGGGTCGGGCACCAAGCATTACTCAGATCATTGTCCCATATCGGTGACGCTGGCGCGGTGACGGGAAGAACAACCATGGATCAGGACCTTGTCGAAGCGCTTGAATTCTTGCTTGGCCGGGATGACGACGGCGCCCTGTTCGATCGTGAAACGCCGGAAGGCGGATATCGCTCGCAAGGTCTCGAGAATGCGCTGAAAACGATCCGCCGCAAGCTTCGCGCCAGGCCGGATTGACCTTGGCAGCGAGAACGCTGGCCCGAAGTGCCGAAAGCCGCACTCTTGCCGGAGCCGCAGCCGGGGCGGCGTGCGGGCGGGAGCGGCGGGTCGGACGCGGCGGAGCCGTGGCCGGAGCCGCGCGCAGCGCGGCTTGCCCGCCGTGAAAGCGCGCGCCCGCACCGGCAAGAAGCGAGGCAAGTGTGCACGCGCGGCCCTACATCCGTGCGACCCCTGGCCGAGCTTGCGAGGCCAGAGCGCGCTCGACAGATGCCGCGCTCAACCTCCCCGAGGCAGACTTCGATCACAGCTCCGACGAGGCACAAGCCGTGCATTGAGCGAGAATAATCTGCCAACAGTCGCCCTGCTGCCTCCAGAGCCGGAGATAGGCAAAAGTCCCGACGAAAGCCGCGCCACCATAGGTTCCCGCGACATCGGCCGTTACGACGACGCTCGCCACGTCACCGTGGGACCAAATGCGGCGGTCGCCGCGAAAGTCGAGTGAACTCAGGTCGAGCAGGCCCGAACGGTGTGCCGCGATGTCGTCCCCGCGCGATCGCCTGACCCCCTGTTGATCGACGAAGATCATGTCCTCCGCAAGCAGCCGCTCCAGTGCCTCGACATCGCCGGCCAGCATCGCGGCCCGCAGCTCTTCCTCGCACCTCGCAATCGCCTCGATCAGCTGCATCCATCCTACTCCCGAATCTGGCCACCGGCCCGATCCGGCGCGGCCCACGTTCCCGCCGCCCTATCGATCAACGAGCAGGATGGGCAAATATTGAAAGACGATACCGAGCCCGCCGAACGCCAGCGCCAGCATGGCGGCACGCCGTCGCCACCGCGCGAAGGGATCGCCGGACGTTTTATGCCGCACCGCTACGAACATCCATGCCACGCCGCCGAGAATAACCAAGGTCAAGAGCGATGCCGCGAGGCGTATGCCGGGTCCGCTGCCTCCGAACTCGGCGAGGAGGTAGAGGAGGAAGAAATGTACGGCCCACAGGACGAGACCGCCCATCATGATGAACCAGCTCTTCATCCGCCAGCGCCGACCAGTCGCGATACGAGTGCGCCCGTCACCCCCTGTGCCGCGGTGTAGACGAAAAAGAGCATCGCGAGGTCGATGCTGTTGTTCCTAGGCTGCGGGACAAGGCCGCGCGCAGCACGCGCCGCGCAGTAAAGCGCCATCAAGATTGCAATCGCCGCTGCGCATGCCTGAAGGGCCAGCAGCGCATAGACGACAGCCCCCTGCCCGCTCGCAGTGGGATCAAGTTCGCTACTCGACCAACTCACGTAATCCAAGCCAAGCGCCGCACTCGAAACCGCCGCAGACAAAAGAAGCGCGAATACCGACCAGAAGGGCGAGCGTCGAAGGCCTGCGCGTGCCGTGAGCGCGAGACCGATTGCGACAGCGTAGAGCCCCAGGATCGCTATCGCCTCGCCGAGGGGCGGCGGCGGCCGCCAGAAGCCCGGCTGGTTCGAGGACAGGAAGGCAAGGCTGAACAGCGCCATGAGAAAGATCATGCCCATCACGACCAGCAGGATGACCATCGCCCACCAGCCATGGCTCGACGGCCCGGTAACGTAGGTCGGGACGCGGATGTCGGCGCCAATGTCGACACCCTCGATTTCGACCGGCCGGTCGGTTTCCCAAAGCCATCGCAGTGCCGAGATCACCGCGAGGACGCCGCTTACCGATGCGAACATATAGGCCTGCACCGTCAGCGCGAGGAAGAAGCCCGCGGTAAAGATCGCGGCGGCGAAGGGCCATGGCGACGGCCCCGGCATGATCTGCAGATATTGGGGCTCGGCGAGCAGCGGGCTGGTGACGATCGTCTCGCGACGGCCTGTCGCCGAGCGCGGGAGGAAATAGCGGCCCTGCTCGACCTCATCCGCGAGCGCAGGATCGTCCCACAAGGGCTCGCGGCTCGTGACGACCGGGATCGAGCGCGTCGAGTAGAGCTCGCTCGGCAACCATTCGAGCGTGCCGCCACCATAGACATTTCCGGCATTGCCCTCGCCCGGCGCGAGCCGGAAATTGCGCGCCAGGTCGACGAGGAAGAGGAGCACACCGAGCCCGAGCATGAAAGCGCCGATCGTCGATATGAGGTTGGGAAGTTCGAGACCCTGCCCCGGCAGATAGGTGTAGACGCGGCGCGGCATGCCCTGCAGCCCCGCCAGATGCATCGGCAGGAAGGCGACATTCATGCCGAGGAACATGAGGCCGAACACCCATTTCGCGAGCCGCTCCGACAGCGCCCGCTTGCTCACCATCGGAATCCAGTAATAGAAGGCGGCGAACAGCGGAAAGACCATGCCGCCGATCAGGACATAATGGAGGTGCGCGACGATGAAATAGCTATCGTGCGCCTGCCAGTCGAAGGGCACCATCGCTACCATTACACCCGTCAGACCCCCCGTCACGAAAATGACGATGCTGCCCATCACGAAGAGGCCGGGCGCATTGAACTTCGGCTTGCCGATCGCGAGCGTCGCGATCCACGAGAAGACCTGGATGCCCGCCGGCACGCTGACCGCCATCGAGGCGGCCGAGAAGAAGCCCGTCGTCATCGGTGGCATGCCGGTGGTGAACATATGATGCGCCCACACGCCGAAACTGATGAAACCCGTCGCGATCATCGCAAGGACGATGAGCCGGTAGCCGACGAGCCTCTCGCCCGCGACGGTCGCGACGATCATGCTCATCATCCCGGCGGCGGGCAGGAAGATGATATAGACCTCGGGGTGGCCGAAAAACCAGAAGAGATGCTGCCAGAGCAAGGGGTCTCCGCCGCGCGTCGCGTCGAAGAAGGGCCAGCCGAACGCGCGCTCGATCTCGAGCAGCAAGGTGCCGAGAATGATGCTCGGAAAGGCGATCACGATCATCACTGCGAAGACGAGCATCGCCCAGGCGAAGATCGGCATCCTGTCGAGGCGCATGCCGGGCGCGCGCGTCCGCAGCACGCCGACGATGATCTCGATCGCCCCCGCGATCGCGCTGATCTCGATGAAGCCGATGCCGAGCAGCCAGAAGTCGGTGTTGATTCCCGGCGAATAGGCCTTGGACGTCAGCGGCGGATACATGAACCAGCCGCCGTCGGGCGCGAGCCCGACGAAGATCGAAGCGAAAAAACAAAGTCCGCCGACGGCATAGGCCCAGAAGGCATAGGCGGACAGCCGCGGGAACG
>JAFAGN010000144.1 GCA_023422695.1 Pseudomonadota bacterium | reverse complement strand
CCGCGGCGCCGACCCGGCCGATCGCGGTTGCCGCCCCCGAAGCGGCGCCGGTCAAGACCGGCGACGCCGCGCCGTCGATGACGATCCAGTTTGCGCAGCCCGCCGCGCCGGGCATCGCGCTGAACGCCCAGATCGCCCAGCCGGTGACGGTGGCCGAACGCGTACTCGACCTCGCCAGCGACGGCGCGTGGATCGACCAGCTGGCGCACGACATCGCCGCGACCAAATCGGACAGCGGCGACATCAGCTTTCGCCTGATGCCGCGCCACCTCGGCCGCCTCGACGTCGCGATGCTCATGGGCGACGAGGGCGTGTCGCTGAAACTCGACACCCAGCATGAAGCGACCGCGACGATCGTCACCGCGGCGCAGGGCCGCCTGGTCGAAGACCTGCGCCAGCAGGGCGTCCGCGTGGCCGGCAGCGAAGTGAGCTGCACCCCCGGCGACGGCAATCGCCAGATGCAGGGCCAGTCGCAGGGCGAGGGCCGCGGCGCCGCGCCGGACGTCAGCCACCTGATCGAAACCGTTACCGAGCGCGTCAAGGCGCGCGATTCCGAAGAGGCCGCCGACCGCCGCGGCCGCTTTGCCTGACCACAAAGGGTAGAATGATGAGCAAGGAAAAAGACGAAGCCGCGCCCAAGAAAAAGGGCAAGCTCAAGAAACTGCTGTTCATTGGCGTCAGCGCGGTCGCGCTGATCGGCGCCGGGGCGGGCGCGGGCATCTATTTCGGCGCGCTGTCGGCGCATGAAGCCAAGCCCGAGGATAATTATCCCAAGCTGGTCGTGCGCAGCGAGGGCGAAGAGCCGGCCGCCGCCGAAGGCGAAGACAAGGAAGCCGCGCCGAAGGTCGGCACCGTGTCGGTGCCCAACGACAAGTTCAAGGTCGACCCGCGCAAATATGAAGTCACCTACTTTGCGATCCCCGACGCGTTCACGACGAACCTGGCCGACGGATCGGGCTTTTTGCAGGCAGGTATCAGCCTTTCGACCTTCTATGACGCCAAGGTTATCAATAATATCAAACGGCAGGCGGTGCCGATCCGCTCGGTCGTGCTTATGGTCCTGTCCGAACAAGATCCGGCGTTGCTCTCGACATCGCAGGGGAAACAGCGACTGCAGCGGCAATTGACCGCTGCGATCAACGATGTGCTGCGCGAGAAAGAAGGTTTTGGTGGTATCGACAATGTCTATTTCACGAGCCTGGTGATCCAGTGACCGTTCGCGAAAAATCCGTCAAAGCCGTGAAGCCGCCCGCCGCCCCGACCACCGAGGCGGCTGACGCCAAGGCGTCGTTGCTGCTCCGTAAGGCGGAAGGCAGCTACGCCTTTCCGGCGCTCGACAGCGTGGCGGTGCAGTTTGCGCGCAGCCTGCGCGACCTGATCCGCGCGCTCGGCGTGCCGTCGATCCAGGTCGAACGCGCCAGCGCCGAAACGGTCAGCTTTGCGGACTGGACCGCGGCGAGCGCGCCCGCGATCTTCTGGCGCTACCATGCCCCGCCGCTGAAAGGGCCGGTACTGCTCGCCGCGCCGCGGCCGTTGCTGCTCCAGCTCGTCGACATCTTCTATGGCGGCAAGGGCGGCCTCGCTGCCGAGCGCGAAGAGCTGACCGACGCCGAAGATCGGTTCGCGGCGCGGCTGGGCCGCGACATGGGGCTGCAGCTGGCCGCCGCATGGGGCGACAAGCTGACCCTCGAGCCCGAGCTCGACTGCGTGACCGGCGACCCCGCCAAGCTTGCCGCGGTACGCGCCGACGACGAATTGTTCGTCCAACGCTTCGTCCTGCGCGGGGCGCCGTTCGAGGGGCGGACGATCGCCTGCGCCTATCCGCTTGCCGCGCTGCGCGGGATTGCCGGCGCCGAACCCGCGCCCGAAATGCCCGGTGCCGCCGATCCGGTGTGGGCGGGCGCGCTGCACAAGACGCTGCGCGAGGTGCGCCTGCCGGTCCGGTCGGTGCTGGCGCGTCCCGAAATCAGCCTAGTCAAACTGCTGGCGCTGGAGGTCGGCGATATCATCCCGATCGGGATGCCGCGCCACGTCCCCGTGACCGTCGCCGGCCGCAGCTTCGCGCTCGGCAGCATCGGCGAAGCCAATGGCAACGCCGCCATCATGATCGAACATATCGAAAAAGGACCGAACCATGACTGATCTGAGTGACGCGCCGACGGCGCCGCGCGCCGAGCGCCGCGACAGCAAGAATATTGCCGCGGCCCCCAATTTCGACCTGCTGGCGGGCGTTTCGCTGCGCGTGTCGGTCGAGGTCGGATCGACCTCGATGACGCTCGCCGAGCTGCTGGCGATCGACGAGGGCAGCGTGATCGAACTCGACCGCGCCGCGACCGACCTGCTCGACATCTATGCCAATGGTACGCTCATCGCGAAGGGCGAGATCGTCAGCGTCGATGGCCGCTATGGCATCCAGGTCGCCGAAGTCGTCGCCCCGGCGCGCGGCCTCGAAGGTTTCGAGCGGAGAGCCTGATGTTCGAATATATCCTCCGCCTGCTCATCCTGCTGCCGCTGATCGGCGGCATGGCGTGGGGCAGCCTGTGGCTGTGGAAGCGCGTCCAGATGGGGGTGCCGCTGGTCGGCGGCGCGACGAAGGCGCGCGCGGTCGAGATGGTCGACGTGCTGCCGCTCGGTCCCGGATCAAAGCTGGCGGTGGTCGAATTTGCGGGTCAGCGGATTCTGGTCGCGGTGTCGCGCAACGGGATCACCCGGATTGCGGACGACACGCAGGGGGATTTCCATGTCGATTGACCGCCGTTTCTGGCTTCGTACCGCGGGGTGCCTCGGCGGCCTCGCGCTGCTCTGCGCGGCTCCCGCCGCCTATGCGCAGGCCGCCGACGGCCTGACCCGCGCGGTGAACGACATCGGCGGCGACGGCCGTCCGCTGTCGCTGTCGCTGCAAATCCTGGTCCTGATGAGCCTGCTGACGGTGTTGCCGTCGCTGCTGCTGATGATGACCAGCTTCACCCGCATCATCATCGTGCTGTCGATCCTGCGCCACGCGCTCGGCCTGCAACAGACGCCGCCGAACCAGGTGCTGGTCGGTTTGAGCCTGTTCCTGTCGCTGTTCGTGATGCAACCGGTGATCAGCGAAGTGAACCGCGTCGCGATCGAACCCTATGGCCAGGAACAGATCGACATCGGCGAAGCGGTGTCGCGGTCGGGGACCGCGCTGCACGGATTCATGATGACGCAAACGCGCAAGACCGATCTGATGATGTTCGCCAAGATCGCCAAGGCACCCGCCTATGCGAGCCCCAAGGACGTGCCGTTTTCGATCCTGCTGCCCGCCTTTGTCACCAGCGAACTCAAGACCGCGTTCCAGATCGGCTTTCTGATCTTCCTCCCCTTCCTCGTCATCGACCTGATCGTCGCATCGGCGCTGATGTCGCTTGGTATGATGATGCTCTCTCCGACGATCATCTCGATGCCGTTCAAGCTGCTGTTGTTCGTCCTCGTCGACGGCTGGGCGCTGACGATGGGCTCGCTCGCCGCCTCGTTCGGGACATAGCGCCGTGGAAACCGACTATTTCATCGGCATGGCGCAGCAGTCGCTGTGGATCCTCGCGCTCGCATCGGCGCCGCTGCTGCTGCCGGTGCTCGTCATCGGGGTGCTGCTCGGCATGGTGCAGGCGGCGACGTCGATCAACGAACAGACGCTGACCTTTGTCCCCAAGCTGATCGTCGCGGCGATCTGTCTCGCGATCTTTGGCGGCAGCATCCTGGTGCTGCTCACCGATTTCACCCGCGACATCTTCGCCCAGATCCCCAACGTCGTCCGCTAAACCGGCCGTGAACCCCGCCGACATCCCGAATATCGAGGCGATGCTCCAGCTGTGGATGCTGGCGATGATCCGCCCCGGCGCCGCGTTTATCGCCGCGCCGGTGTTCGGGGCGACCAGCGTACCGATCCAGCTGCGGCTGGTCATCGCGCTGGCGGTCGGCGTCCCCGCGGTCGCGGCATCGGGCATGACATTGCCGCCCGAGGGGATCGTATCGGTCCCCGGGCTGCTGCTGGTGATCGGCGAGGTCGTGATCGGACTGGGCATCGGATTCATCCTGCAAATGGGCCTCGCCGCGGCGCTGCTGGCGGGCGAAGCGATCAGCAATGCGATGGGGCTGGGCTTTGCATCGATGGTCGATCCGCTGAGCGGCGCGTCGAGTTCGGCGATCGGCCAGTTCCTGTCGATGCTGGCGACCGCGCTGTTCCTCGCCGCCGACGGTCATCTGGTGCTGATCGACATCATCGTCGACAGCTATGTCGCGCTGCCCCCCGGCAATGCCTTTCCCTCGTTCGACGCGATCGGCGGGCTGCTGCGCTTTGGCAGCCTGATGTTCGCCGCCGGGCTGACGATTGCGATGCCGGTCGGCTTTGTCCTGATCCTGGTCCAGATCATCATGGGCGTCATCGGGCGATCGGCCCCGGCGCTCAACCTGTTTGCCGTCGGCATTCCGGCAACCTTGCTGGCCGGGATCGTCCTGCTGGGCGTCGCCACCCCGGCGATGGCCGAGGCGATCGTCCGCATCCTGTCCGACGCGCTCGACGGCGCGCGCATGTTCGGGGGGATCTGACGCCATGTCGGGTACGACCGAAAAGGACCAGAAAACCGAACAACCAACCCCCAAGAAGCTGGCGGATTCAGCACGCGAAGGCGATGTGCTGATGTCGCGCGAGCTGGCGACCGCGCTGATGATGCTCGCCGCCGCGGGCTGGATCGTCGCGGCGGGCGGCTGGTTCGTCCAGTCGGCGAGCGACCTCGTCCGCCGCGGGCTGACGCTGACCGCCGCCGACGTTGCCGATTTCGCGCCCGCCGAGGCGCTGATGCGCAACGGGACCGAAATCCTGCTGCCGCTCGCCAGCCTGTTCGCGCTGGCGCTGGGCGCTGCGGTGGCCGGACCCGCGCTGCTCGGATCGTTCGGCTGGCGCGGCAAAGCGCTGCACTTCAAGGGCAACCGGATGAATCCGCTGACCGGGCTCAAGCGCATGTTCGGGCTGCAAGGCGCGACCGAATTGGGCAAGGCGCTGGCCAAGGTGCTGCTGCTTGGCACCATCGGTTACTGGCTGGTCGACGGCAGCCTGCCCGCGATCATGACGATGGCGCAGGCCGATCTGCTGGGCGCGATCGGGCTGGCAGGACAGGCGATCGGGCATGCGATGCTGGTGCTGGCGGGCGGGCTGGTCGTCATCGCGCTGATCGACGTGCCGGTGCAATGGTTCCAGCGCAACAAGCGGCTGATGATGAGCAAGCAGGAAATCAAGGAAGAGATGCGCCAGTCCGATGGCGCCCCCGAACTCAAACAGGCGCAGCGCCAGCGCGCGCACGAGATGCTGAGCGGATCGGCGCGCAAGGCGGTGTCCGAAGCGACCGTCGTCCTGACCAATCCGACCCATTTTTCGATCGCGCTGCGCTATCGTCCCGGCACCGATGCTGCGCCGGTGGTGGTCGCCCGCGGGCGCGGCGATGTCGCGCTGGCGATCCGCGAACTGGCGCGCGGCGCCAATGTCCCGCTGCTGGAATATCCGCAGCTGACCCGCGCCATCTATTTCACCGCGCGGGCCGGACGGGTGATCCCCGACGAATTGTTCGTCGCCGTCGCCACCGTGCTGGCCTTTGTCTTCCAGCTCGAACGCATGGTCGCCGAAGGCCATGCGCCACCGGTCGTCGATGTTCCGCCGACGCACCGGTTCGATCCCGAAGGACGTCGGCAGGCTTAAACTGCTCCGCGCGCCGCCGTTAACAGGTGCGAAGGATATTTTGCCATGGCCACCTCGATCATCAACAGCCTGGGTTTCGGGTCGGGCATCGACACCAAGCAGCTGGTCGCCGACCTGTCGGCGGCGTCGCGCGAGCCGAAGGTGGCGCGGATCAATACGCTGACCCAGCAGAACCAGACGCGGATCAGCGCGCTGGCACAGGCGCGATCGGACCTCGAAGGCTTTGCCGATTCGCTGGCCCAGATGATCAGCGACGGCACGCTGCGCAGCACCCCGACGGTATCCGACGACAGCGTCCTTTCCGCCACTGCGCGCGCCGGGCTGCACGCCGACAGTTTTGCCGCGACCGTCGTGGTCAGCCAGCTGGCGCGCGCGCAAAGCAGCTATTCGGGGATCGTCGCCGACCGCACCGCGGCGATCGGCACCGGCACGATGACGCTGACCGTCGGCGGGGTCGCCAAGACGATTACCGTCGACGGCACCAACAACAGCCTCGACGGGCTGGCGAGCGCGATCAATAGCAGCGGCGGCGAGGTCACTGCATCGATCATCGCCGATCAGGGCGGCCACCGCCTGATCCTGAAAGGCCCGTCGGGCGCCGCCAACGCCTTTACCCTGACCGCCGACGCCGGTGCCGATCCCGCCTTGTCCGCCTTCGGCTATGGCGCGGGTGGCGGCATGACGCTGGGCCAGAGCGCCGCCAATGCCGATTTCACCATCGACGGCGTCGCGTTCAGCCGTGCGTCGAATACCATCGACGACGTCATCCCCGGCATTTCGCTGACGCTGAAGAAAGCGGTGCCCGGCCAGCCGGTCGACATCGGCGCCAGCCGCCCGCTCGACATGATCAAGCAGACCGTCGGCGACTTTGTCTCGGTCTATAACCAGCTCAAAAAAAGCCTGTCGAACGCCGCCAGCCAGTCGGGGACGACGGCGTCGCTGCGCGAACTGGAACGCGAATTGTCGGGCCTGATCGGCACCGTCATTTCCAGCCATCCGACGATCAACAAGCTGACCGACATCGGCGTGTCGACGACAAAGGACGGCCTGCTGACGCTGGACGAAACCAAATTGACGCGGGTCATGGCGGCCGACGCCGGGGCGGTCGAAGCCTTGTTCAATCCGCGCCGCGACGGCGGCCGCACCGAGGCGAGCGATCCCGGCATCGCCTTTGTCCTCGACGGCATCCGCGACCGCGCGATCGCGACCAACGGGGTGATCGACCGGGTGACCAAGTCACTCAACACCCGCAAGGAATCGCTGGCCGACCAGCTGGAGACCATCGAGATGCGCGAAGATGCCTATCGCGCGCGGCTCGAGAAGCAATATGGCTCGCTCGACGCCAAGCTGGCCGCGTTCAAAGCGACGCAAACCTATCTCGAACAACAGATCAAGCTCTGGTCGAACCAGGGTAATGATTAAGGGTGCTGACCGTGACCGCCACCGCCTCGACCGTCCGGGCGACCGGACTTTATCGCCGCTTGCAGCATGAAAGCCGCGCCGCCGCCGCCGACCCGGTCGAGCTGGTGACGATGCTGTATGACGAGCTGGAAACCGCGATCGGCGTGCTGGCGGCGATGGTGCGGCAGGGCCAGCGCATTTCGGCGACCGAACCCGCGCACCGCGCCCGCGCGATCCTGATCGGGCTCGACGCCGGGCTGGACCGCGAAGCCGGCGGCGACGTCGCCGACGCCTTGTCGCGCGTCTATCGCAGCATGCGGCGCAAGCTCGACGAAGCGGTGGCGCAGAATGACGGCGAGGCACTCGCCGACCTGCTCGACGGGGTGCTGACGATCAGCGCCGCGTGGCGCCAGCTCCGCTGACACGCCGATTCTCGCCCAGCCAGGAACAGGATCGGCCCGCATCCCGGGGTAGGGGTGCGGGCCGATGCCGTTTCAAAAGATCCCGCTGGGTACCCGGCCGCCCTGGGTGGGGACGGGCGGCCGGGTGGTCAGGGGCGGACCAGAGCCCCCTATTTTCAGCGGGTGCTGAAACTCGTGTCGCGTGCGCCGGTCAGGCGGCCTGCTGCTGAACCCCATATTTGCGCATCTTTTCGATCAAGGTCGTGCGCTTGAGCGTCAGCAGACGCGCGGCTTCGGAAATGATGCCGTCGGCGAGGTCGAGCGCGACGTGGATCTGTTCGAGTTCGATCGTTTCGATCTCGCGCTTGAGGTCGATCGGGCGGCCCGGCGCGGGTGCCTTGGTGTGCGGCACCGCATGGGCATGATCATCCGCGCTGGCCTGCACCGCGGCAAAGCTGCTGGGGACAGCCTGCCGCGGCGCAAGCGCTGCGGTGGGGTTCAAAAGGATGGCGACATCGCCCGCGCCGAGCGTTTCGCCGCCGTGCAGCACGCTGGCGCGTTCGACGAAATTGCGCAGTTCGCGGACGTTGCCCGGCCAGCCGTGCTGCATCAGCAGGGCCATGGCGGCGTCGTCGAAACGGCATTTGGCGTCGCCCGGCATCTTGCGCTGAAAATGGCGGATGAGGGCGGGAATATCCTCGGCGCGGCTGGCCAGGCTGGGGACCTGCAACACAACCACGCCGAGCCGGAAGAACAGGTCTTCGCGGAATTTGCCATCGGCGATCGCGGCGCCGAGATCCTGGTGGGTGGCCGAAATGACGCGGACGTCGACGGCCTTTACATCGCTGCTGCCGACGCGGACGATCGTCCGTTCTTCGAGCACGCGGAGCAGTTTGACCTGCATGTCGAAACGCATGTCGCCGATTTCATCGAGGAATAGCGTACCGCCTTCGCTCGCTTCGAAATGGCCGATGCGGCGGGCATGGGCGCCGGTGAAGCTGCCCTTTTCATGCCCGAAAAGTTCGGATTCGATCAGGTCGCCGGGGATGGCGCCGCAGTTGATCGCCGAAAAAGCCTTGCCCGACCGGGCGCCTTCGTCGTGGATCGCCCGGGCGACGAGTTCCTTGCCCGATCCCGACGGACCGCAGAGCATGACCGAAGCATTCGAACGGGCCACGCGGCGGATCATCTCGCGCAATTGCGCGGCGACCGCGCTGCTGCCGATGATCAGCGTCTCAAGCGCTGCGCTGTTGTTCTGCCCCACGGTCATTTCGGTCTCCACCGCGCCCCCCAAATCCGGCGCCTTTTCGATGGACCCAGAAATTGACGAAAGTGGTAAACAAAAGATTATCCATCCCTGCATAACCCCTTCAAAACAAATGGTTATTGCCAGATTGGATGTATTGGTGGCGCAATTGCGTCATTAACTATCCGATATGCTGCCAAACTGGCACTAATTGTCCGCGGCTGTCCGCCAACCCAGCGTGATCGAGATGCGGCGGTTGCGCGGATCGAATCGATCGGAGGGGATATAGGGCTCGCGATCGGCGACGCCCTCGATGCGCGAAAAGCGGTTTGCGGTGACGCCGCGGAACTCCAGATAGTGCCGCACGATCTCGGCACGGTCGACCGACAGGCGCCAATTGTTGGTGCCCGATTTGGCCGACCACGGGGCCGCATCGGTGTGGCCGCGGATCATCACCTGGTTGGTCACCTCGGCAACCGGCTTCGCAATTTCACTGAACAGCCGGGCGCCTTCGGGGGTCAGCTGGCTGGTGCCGCTGGCGAACATCGAAAAGTCGGCGTCGTCGATCACGTCGATCCGCATCCCCTCGACGGTTTCGGTGAAACGCAGGTTTCGCGCGAGACGTTTGAGGTCACCCTGTTTCTGCACGCGGTCCACCAACGACTTGGCGACCTGCTGGAACTTCATCTTTTCGCTCTCGCGCCCCGACGCCTCTTTCGGGCCGCCGACCGCATCCTTGGGGATGGTGATCGATCGCGTGCCCGTCTGGCCCGCAGCGTGCGGATAATCGTCGGCGGACACGATCGAATCGCCGCCGAACAACCCGTTCGACCCGGCGCTGCCCTGTTTGGTCTCGACGATCGTCGGCGCGAAATAGTCGGCGAGCGCCTTGCGCTGTTTTTCGGTCGTCGCACCGAGCAGCCACATCAAGAGGAAGAACGCCATCATCGCGGTCACGAAGTCGGCATAGGCGACCTTCCACGCGCCGCCATGATGGCCGGCATGGGCTTCCTCGATGATCTTCTTGACGATGATCGGGCGCGGCGGCGTATTCGGGCGCGCAGCCATCAGCGGCCACGCATTCCGTCAAACACCTCGGCAAAGCTCGGCTGGTTCGAATGTTCGACCCCCGAGCGCGCCGCTTCGATCACCAGCGGTTGCGGATGGCCGTGGAGCGAGGCGATGATCAGCTGCTTCACCGTGTGATAGATCGCGCCATCGCCTTCGATCACGGTGCGCGCGCGCGTCGCGAACGGACCGACGAGACCATAGGCGAGCAGCACCCCCAGGAAGGTACCGACCAAGGCCGACCCGATCATGCCGCCGAGGATTTCGGGCGGCTTGTCGATCGAGCCCATCGTCTTCACCACCCCGAGCACCGCGGCAACGATGCCGAGCGCGGGGAGCGCGTCGGCCAGATTCTGCAGGCCGTCGGCGGGCTTGATCGCATGGTGGTGGTGGTTCTTGAGCGCCGCGTCCATCACGTCCTCGACCGCATGCGGATCGAGCGTCCCCGACGAGACGACGACCAGGCGCAGCGTGTCGCAGATCAGGTGGATCAGCGTGTCGTCCTTGAGCAGCTTGGGATATTGCTGGAACAGCGCCGAGTTTTTCGGATCCTCGATATGCGGTTCGACCGCCACCGGGCCTTCGGTCCGCATCATCTTCATCAAGGTCGAGACGAGCAGGATGCAGTCGAGATAGTCCTGCTTTTTATACTGCGGCCCCTTGAACACCTTGGCGAGCCCGCCGCCGAGCGCCTTCAGGTCGGCGCCGGAATTGCCGATGATCAGCGATCCGACCGCCGCGCCGCCGATGATCAGCATTTCGTGCGGCAGGGCGTGCATGACGGGGCCGAGATTGCCGCCGGTCAGTGCGAAGCCCCCGAACACCAGCAGGATCAGTACGACGATGCCGATTGCGGGAAACATGCGGGGTCAACTCCATCCGGGCCGAAAGCCCCAAATTCAAAAGACGTCTTTATGCTTAACGGCAGCAGCGCCGCCGAATTGAGCGATCAGTTCAAAATATCGAACAAGGTCTGGCGATTGATCTTGGCGAAGGCCGCCTGCGCCGCGCCAAGCGTCAGATCCTGCGCGTTGAGTTCGGCAATCGCGACCGACAAGTCGGTGTCCTCGACCGACGAGCGTTCGTCCTTGAGCGTGATGCCGCGCGCCGCAAGTTCGTCACCGATGCGGTCGAGCCGTCCGCCCGCCAGACCGATCGCCGCGTGCCGATCGGCAACATGGCCGATCGCATTGTCCAGCGCGGTGATCGCGGTGCCGATGGCGGGCTTGTTGCCCGCGGCGACAGCGGTCGCGGCATCGCGGATGCCCGTCGACAGGCTGTTGCCCGCGATGACAAAGATGTCAGCCGCCGCCGGAACCGGCGCAAAGCTGATGTCCGAATCGAACCGCATGACGCGCGCATTGCCCGCGGCGAACAGCGGCTCGCCGTTCGAATCGCGCGCCGCCGCCAGGCTGTCGATTTCGTCGGCGATCGTGCCGAGTTCGGCAGCGATCGTCGCGCGGTCGGCGGCGCTCGCGGTATCGTTGGCCGCTGCCAGGGTCAGCTCGCGCGCGCGAGCCATCAAATTGCTGACCGATTTCATCACGCCATCGGCCTGCGACACCAACGCCGTTGCGGCATTGATGTTGGTGTTCCACGCGGTGATGCTGGCCTGGCTGGTGCCGATCGTCGCGATCCGCCGCGCCGCAACCGGATCATCGGACATGCGCTGAAGCCGCTTGCCGCTGGAAATCTGGATCTGCGTCTGTTCGATCTGGTCGGCGAGTTTCTGCTGGCGCGCGATTTCGCGCGTCATGCGATTGCCCACGGCGTTAATCATCGTTCTCGCCTTCCTAGATCGAGCTCAAGAGCGTTTGCATGGTCTCGCGCGCGACCTGGATCGTGCGCGCCGCAGCCTGATAGGCCTGCTGGAAGCGGAGCAGTTCGGCCGCCTCCTTGTCGAGATCGACTTCGCTCACCCCGTCGCGGGCCGCCGCCGACGCATCGGCGCGCGTTGCCGCCGCGGCATCCTGCGCGCGCGCCGCGGCGGTCGTCTGCGCCTGCGTCGCCTGATGCCCCGACCAGCGCGATTCGGGACCACCCGCGCCGCGCATCGTGCCGAAGGTCAGCATATTGCCATTGCTGCCCGCACCATTGGCCGCCGCCACCTGATCGGGGGTCAGCGGCGCCGCGGTCAGCGTTGCCGCGCTGGTCCCCGTGAACAGCGGCGCGCCCGGATTGCCATTGGCGTCGGTCCCCGCCTGATGCGCGGCGTTGAGCTGCGCGGCGAAGGAGGTCGCCAGCGTGTCGAGCCCGGCGCGCTGGTCGGCAACATGATTGGCCGCCTCCGCCTGTCCGGCGAGCGAGCCCGTCGTGACGGTCAGCGGCGAACCCCCGACGCTGTACGACAGGCGGCCGTCGGCGGCGGCGGTGACCGCAATCGGATTGAC
>JAFAGN010000180.1 GCA_023422695.1 Pseudomonadota bacterium | reverse complement strand
AAGCCGGGGTCTAGGGCGTCCGAGAACAGGCGTTGCTCAATGACGCCCTGGACCCTGGCTTTCGCCGGGGAACAGTTACTTGCTCGAAAGTGGCAACGGCTGATGACGTATGGGTCGACGAAGGGGGAGTAGGTGAGGGCATAGCTATGCTCGCTTGACCCCGCGCAGCAAGGGTTGCATCCGGCAACCTATGGTCTCCCCCATATCTTCTCCCATGAAACGCCCCTGGGTCGTCATCGCCTGCGCGGCCTTCATCGTCACGCTGGCGATGGGCGTCCGCCAGTCGTTTGGGCTGTTCCTGCCGCAGATGAGCGTCGACATCGGGATCAGCCGCTCCGACTTCGGCCTTGCGATGGCGCTTCAGAACCTGCTGTTCGGGCTGGTCCAGCCCTTCGTCGGGGCGCTCGCCGATAAGCATGGCGCGGGGCGCGTCGTGCTCTTCGGAGCGCTGCTCTATGCGCTCGGGCTGATCGGCGCCGCGTTTGCGACCGATGCGATCGGGCTGCACATCAGCTTTGGTATCTTCATTGGCATGGCACAGTCGGCGACGACCTTTGTCGTCGTGCTCGGTGCTGTCGGGCGCGTGGTCAGCCCCGAAAAGCGCAGCAGCGCGTTCGGTATCGTCACCGCAGGGGGATCGCTGGGCCAGTTCCTCGTCGTGCCGCTGGCGTCGATGCTGCTCGGCGACGTCGGTTACCACCAGACACTGTGGATCATGGCGGGACTTGTCGCGTTGTGCGGCGTGCTCGCGATCGGGGTCGCGGGGCGGACCGATGGCGGGCCGGGCATAACCGCCGAGGCCGACCAGACCGCGCGCGAGGCGCTGCGCGAAGCGTCGGTTCACCGTGGTTTCTGGCTGCTCAATGCTGGGTTCTTCGTCTGCGGCTTCCACATCGCGTTCATCGCGACGCATCTGCCCGCCTATCTCGACGACAAGGGGCTGGGGATCGGGATCGGCGCGCAGGTGCTGGCGCTCGTCGGGTTGTTCAACATCCTCGGCTCTTACATCTTTGGCCTTGCGGGCGACGTGCTGCGCCAGAAATATGTGCTTTCGGCGCTCTATACCGCGCGCTCGGCGGTGATCGCCCTATTCCTGTTGATGCCGCTGAGCCACGCGAGCGCGCTGGTGTTTGCCGGCGCGATGGGGTTCCTGTGGTTGGGGACGGTACCGCTGACCAGCGGCATCGTCGGACGCATCTTTGGCATCCGTTACCTCTCGATGCTCTATGGCATCGTTTTCCTCAGCCATCAGGTCGGCAGCTTTTTCGGCGCGTGGATGGCAGGGCTGATCTTCGACAATACCGGCAACTACAATATCGCCTGGGGCATTTCGATCGCGCTTGGCCTGTTTGCGGGGCTGGTCCACCTGCCGATCGCCGACGCGCCGGTTCGGCGGTTGCAACCGGCATGAGGTTGCAGCGGCAGGATGGTATCGCGCTGGCGCTGTTCGCGCTGGTCGCCGCAGGCGGCTGGTGGCTGTGGAGCGGTGAGGGGCCGGCGATATGGCTTGCCGACTTCGCTACGATGTGCGGTTTTTAGGGCGTGGTAGTCACCGGCACCCGGTTACAAATCGCCTCGTCGTCGGGTTTCGGTTCGGCGGGGTCGGGCAGCAGGCGAAAAACGTGCGCCAAGTGGGTCGCCATCCGTTGGGGCCGCGTCCGCTTGCCCGCCACCACATCGACAAAATCACGACACGCGACCGCGCTGCGCAGGAAATTGCTGTGCCCGGTCGCGCTGCGCGACACGTCGGTGGTATCGACGATCGTTAGCCCGGCGCGTGCAACCGGGTAACAGCGCACCGGTAACCCCTTGGCCTTCAGATCGGCCGCTTCGAACGGGTTGAAGCAATAGGGCGACCCGAGACGCGGGTAGCCGTGGAGCGCGCGCGATGCGGCAAGCGCCTTGTCGGCGTGCGAGACATAGACGGTGATCCGCCGGTCGTTGGCGACGCGGCGCGGGGCCAGCACTTCTTCCTCGATATCGCGTTCGAATGTTTCACGGTCGATGTCGGGCGATGCCAGGATGACGTTCGAGATGTTGCTGCTGTCGGCGCTGCTCGACGCACGATCGACATAGGCGATCGCCGGAATGACCAACCGCGCGCCCAGCGAGTGCGACACGACGACGATTTCCTTGACCCACGGCCGTTCGGCGAGCGTTTTCAGGAAGTCGCGGAAATTGCGGACGTCGTGATACATGTTGGTCTCGTCGACCGCATAGCTCAGGACTTCGCCCTGCGACGGCCAGCTATATTCGATCACCGGCCCGTCGAACCCCGTCATCCGCGCAATCTGGGCGGCGTCCTTCGACGTCGTCTCGAACGTCTCGCGATAGCCATGGACGTACAGCAGCACGCGGCCCTGCCGCCGGTCGGTTTCGGCCTGCAAGGCCGTCCACCAGTCAGCCGACGCCTGAAACGCCATCGGGGTACGCAGCTTCTTCTTGCCGCCGACCTCGACCTCGCGCGGCACAGCAAAACGGCCGTAGCGGATCTTGTCGCCGCGATGGCGCAGCAGGCTGATGTCGGGCGTGCGGCAGTCGGGCAGGCGGCTGGTGGCAAAGAACAAGGGCAGCGCGTCGCCATCGACCGTCGCTCCGGGCTGCGCGGTACAGCGCGGATCGGCGACATAGTCGGCATGGCGAACGGACCCGTAATCGACCGCCGCAATGCAGCCGGACAGCGGGACGGCGGCAAGGGCAGCCAGCAAAAACCTGGGTCGCATGAAGCGCTTCAACTTTGAAAAGCCTGACACATTGCGCGACGCTGGCAGAGCGGGGCGGGCTTGGGAAGGCTGAAAATGGACATTCGAGAGAGTATTGATAGAATAATACACCTCGACTATCCTTCGCGTGTCGCGGCGGGTTTGACGTCCGGAAAAATGGAGAGGAAAGTTCATGCCGGCATTCGCCCCCTTGTCGCTGGCTTTGGCGATCGCCACTGCGCAGCCCGCCTATGTTCCAGTGTTCAATCCCGGCGAGCTCAAGGACGTCGGCAGCGGTGCGCCCAACCAGGCGTTGATCCTTGGTACGCCGCATCTGTCGGGATTTCCCGACAGCTTTGATGCTAAAAATCTTGAACCCTTACTCGCGCGCTTGGCGGCGTGGCGGCCGCAGATTATTGCGATTGAAAGCCTGTCCGGCCCCGATTGCGAGCGGCTGGTCCGCTACGCGCCGCTTTATGCCGGTGCATCGGGCTATTGCTGGGATCCGGTGCCTGCGCAAAAGATCCTCGGGCTGGATATGGTCGCTGCGACGGTCGAAACCGAAAAGCTGCTCGGTGCATGGCCCGAAAATCCGGCCCCTGCCGATCGCCGCCGCCTCGCTGCGCTGTTTCTGGCGGGCGGCGAACCGGCCTCGGCGCTGGTCCAGTGGCTGCGCTTGCCGAGCGCCGAACGGCGCGCGGGCGACGGCCTCGACGACAGCCTTGTCACCGCACTCGAAAAGCTGAGTCGGCGTCGCAACGAGAATTTCCTGATCGGATCGGTGCTCGCGGCGCGGCTTGGCCTCGATCGCGTCCATGCGACCGACGATCACAGCGCCGATGCCGCCAACGCGCCGCTCGACAAGGATCCGGACTATGCCGCGACCATCCAGCGGATATGGGACAATCCGGCGGTCAAGACGCGGCTTGCCGCAGAGAAGGCTGTTGAAGCCCGACTGGACAGCGAGGGCGTGCTGGCCATTTATCGGTTCTACAACCGCCCGGAAACGGCGCGTATCGCGTTTGACAGCGATTTTGGCGCCGCGCTCGCCGACCGCAGTCCGCAAAGATATGGCCGTCGCTATGTCGGTTGGTGGGAGACGCGAAATCTTCGCATGGTGGCCAACATCCGCGCGGCGATGACGGCGCAGCCGGGAACCCGGACGCTCGCCATCGTGGGCGCGTCGCACAAAGGCTATTTTGAAGCGTATCTGGGCATGATGCACGACGTCCGGGTAGTGGACGCCGAAACGATATTGAAGTGACCGCCTACTTGCCGATGACGCTTTCGGGCAGATCCTCGCCAAACACGCGCTGATAATATTCGGCGACGATCATCCGCTCGGCCTCGTCGCACTTGTTGAGGAAGCTGAGGCGGAAGGCGAAGCCGAGGTTGTTGAAGATCGCGGCGTTCTGCGCCCAGCTGATCACCGTGCGCGGACTCATCACGGTCGAGATGTCGCCATTGATAAAGCCCTGACGCGTCAAATCGGCGACCTTGACCATATTGGCGACCGTGGTGTCGTCGGTGTCGGGTACCTTCGCCAGGATGATCGCGCTTTCGGTCGCCGCGGGCAGATAGTTCAGGGTGACGACGATGTTCCAGCGGTCCATCTGGCCCTGGTTGATCTGCTGCGTGCCATGATACAGCCCGCTGGTGTCGCCCAGCCCGACGGTGTTCGCGGTCGAGAACAGACGGAAATGCGGGTTCGGGCGGATGACGCGGTTCTGGTCGAGCAAGGTCAGCTTGCCCTCGGTCTCCAGCACGCGCTGGATCACGAACATGACGTCGGGGCGACCCGCGTCATATTCGTCGAACACCAATGCGGTCGGGGTCTGGAGCGCCCAGGGGAGCAAGCCTTCGCGAAACTCGGTCACCTGCTGGCCGTCGCGCAGGACGATCGCGTCGCGGCCGACCAGGTCGATGCGGCTGATATGCGCGTCGAGGTTGACGCGGATGCACGGCCATTTCAGCCGCGCTGCGACCTGTTCGATATGGGTCGATTTGCCGGTGCCATGATAGCCCTGCACCATCACGCGGCGGTTATATTTGAAGCCCGCCAGGATCGCGAGCGTCGTGTCGCCGTCAAAGACATAGGCGGGGTCGAGATCGGGAACGCGCTCGTCGGCCTCGCTGAAGGCGGGGACCATCATGTCGATGTCGACCCCGAACATCTCGCGCGCGCTGACCTCGACATCGGGCGCCGCAAGAAGCGTCGAGCCGTGGTGATCGGGGAGGCTGTTCGGAATATCGGTCATGGTCGCGTCCATCATTTCAGGATCGTCATGCTGAACTTGTTTCAGCATCCATGACCTTCGCTCTCGTTTGACGTCGCGCCAGCGGAAAGGTCGGGCCATCGACCCTGAAACAAGTTCAGGGTGACGAGGAAGAGGAGTCGGGGCGTTGCCGCCGACTGTTGGAGCGCGGTATCGTCAAGGGTTTCGCCTTGCAACGCCTTTTCAAAGCAGACCCAGCGCCTTCATCACCGCCGACTGGTCGTAATAGGGACGTTCGCAGATGATCTTGTCGCTGGCCGGGGCAAATTCGAAACTCGCCGCCATACGGATGCGAAAGGCTTTGCCCGTCGGCTCGATCGTGTGCGGGCCGAGCTTCAGCGGGCCAAGGTGGGTGCCGGTCAGCCAGAATTCGACCAGCGCGCTATTCGTCGCGGCGTCGGCGGCGATCGCGATGACCTCGTTCGCTTGGTCGGGAAAGGGTTCGCGCGATGCCGCGAAATAGGAGCGCACCGCCGCTTCGCCATCGAAAACGGTGCCGGGGCCGAGCAGTTCGTAGCGCGGGTGGTCGAAGGTCGCGATCACGCCGTCCCAATCGTGGGTGATCTCGAGCGCCATATGGCGGCGCACCACGTCGATCCGTGCTTCGTCCAGGTCGCTCATCGCGCGTCTCCTATGCGAATGCCTTGGTCTTCCTCAGCAACTGATATGCCGCAACCACCTCGCCGAGTCTCGTCTCGAAACTACGATCGCCGCCATTTCGGTCGGGATGATATTTGCGTACCAACTCGCTGTAGCGGCGGCGGAGTGCGGCGCGGTCGGCGTCGGCGGGCAGCGCGAGCAATTGCATCGCGGCATGTTCTTCGCGCGACAGACCGGGATTTTTCGCCTCGCGCCGCGCCTCGTCCATCCGCTGGCGAAAGCGCGCACCCAGCGCATCGATCGGATCCTTGAAATCGGCCCAGCGCGGCGGCAGGTCGGCGCTGCCCGCGGCGCGAAATGTCCGGCTTTCGGTTTCCCAGCCCGCGGTCGGCGACTGCGCCGCCATGATCTGGTCAGCGCTCATGCCCTCGAAAAAATTATAGCCGGCGTTGAACTCGCGAACATGGTCGAGGCACAGCCAGCGATATAGCGGCGGCCCGTCGGGCGAGCGGGTCCACGACATCGGGGCGCGGAACTCGCCGGGCTCGCGGCATCCGGGCGCGGCACAGGTTTCATCGCGCGGGACGCGGCCATGGAAACGGTTGGGGCGGGCAGACGAGGACAAAATGCGCTTTCGTGGTGCGGGGGGAGGAATGGGAGGCCTTATAATTTGGCGACGCAGCCCTTATGGTCAACCCCATGAGCAGTAACGGCCCCGTGCAACAAGAGATGGAAAGCCTGCTCCGCGCAGCTTTCCCCGATGCCAATTTTGTCGTGAACAACGACAGCGCGAGCCATCGCGGCCATAGCGGCGACGATGGATCGGGCGAATCGCATTTCAGCCTGAGCATCGAATGGGCGGGCTTTGCCGGGCTCAATCGGGTCGCGCGCCAGCGTGCGGTGAACAAGGCGCTGGGCGACTTGCCGGGGCAGCGGGTTCATGCATTGGCGATCAAGGCAATGGCGCCGGGGGAATGACGACGGTCGCCAAGGTCAACCTTGCCGCAGCCTTTGCGAAAGTTCCCGAGGCGTGGAGTCCGCATGTGGCAGGCGACATCAACAATTTTCAGGTCAAGCTGGTTAAGCTCGATGGAAAGTTCGACTGGCATCACCATGATGTTGAAGATGAACTTTTCCTGGTGGTGTCCGGCCGCATGAAGATGGGCCTGCGTACCGGCGACGTGATCGTCGAGCCGGGCGAGTTCATCATCGTGCCGCACGGCGTCGAACATTGTCCCGAGGCGCTGGACGGCGAATGCCATGTCGTGTTGCTCGAACCCGGGTCGACGCTGAATACCGGCAATGTCGAAACCGATAAGACACGGCGAAAGCTGGAAAGGCTGGACGCGCAATGACGGCTGCGGCGGTCGAGCTTCGCTATAGCTCGCGACTGCGGACGCCCGCGCCCGAGGTGTGGAATGCGGCGATGTCGCTCGCCGGGATCAATGCCGAGGCGATGCCCGTCTTCCGGATGACGGCGCCGCCGGGCGTTCGGGGCATGGTCGATGCCGAATTCGTGCCCGGCCAAATGCTGTTCCGCAGCCGGGTCCTCGCCTTCGGATTGATCCCCTATGACTGGACCGAACTGACGTTGGTCGAATTCGAACCGGGCCGGCGGTTTGTCGAGCAGTCGCGGATGGGATCGATGCGCAGTTGGCAGCATATCCGCACCGTCGATCCGCTGGGCGACGGCTGCGTGGTGACCGACGAGCTCCGCTTTGAACCGAAATGGCCGCGCCCGATCGCCCGCCTGATGATCGGCATCGCCTTTCGCAACCGGCATCGTCAGTTGAAACGCCGCTTTGGCGAAATGAAGGATGCTGCCAATGTCTGACGCCGATCTTCAGATCGTTACACCCTCGACCCACGACCTGGGAGCTTTTGAAGTGCGGCGGACGCTGCCCAACAAATCGCGCACGATGGTCGGCCCCTTCATCTTTGTCGATCAATTCGGACCGGCGCATTTCGACATCGGCGCGGGCATGGACGTGCGCCCGCACCCGCACATCAATCTGGCGACCGTCACCTATTTGTTCGAAGGCGCGATCGACCATCGCGACAGCCTGGGGACACTGGCGACGATCCGCCCGGGGGCGTGCAACCTGATGACCGCGGGCCGCGGCATCGTTCATTCGGAGCGCACCCCGGCAGCCGAGCGCGCCACCGGATCGGGCATTTCGGGGATGCAGACGTGGCTTGCCTTGCCCGACGGCAAGGAAGACATCGACGCGGCGTTCGAACATGTCGCAAAGGATGATTTGCCGCTGATCGAGGACAGCGGGGTGTCGGCGCGGGTGATCATGGGCAGCCTGTGGGGCGCCAAGTCGCCGATCACCCAGCACGCCGCGACGATCTATGCCGATATCTTGATGAACGCGGGCGCGGCGATTCCGATCGAGGCCGAGGCCGACGAACGCGCGGTGCTGGTGGCACTCGGCGACGCCAGCCTCGATGGCGAAAGGCTCGACCGCCACAGCCTGTACATCCTCAGACCCGGGCAGGCGATGACGCTGCGCGCGGACAGCGACGCGCGGGTGATGCTGCTGGGCGGCGAGGCCTTCACGACGCCGCGCCATGTATGGTGGAATTTCGTCAGCTCATCGCGCGATCGCATCAATCAGGCGAAGCATGACTGGAAAGACGGAAAATTCCCGCTGGTGCCAGGGGACAGCGAGGAATTTATCCCGATTCCCGAGGTGCCGAAGACGGTGAGCTATCCGTAGGGGTCGGGTTACGACCGGAAGCGGACATAAGCGATCCTTCCCCACCGGGGGAGGGGGACCACCCGAAGGGTGGTGGAGGGGCACAGGCGGTTATCGCAGCGCCGAGCTGAAAAGCCGATCTTTTCCGGACACCTGCTGGAGGGCCATTACCTCATCGGCAAGGCAAACCGATGGTGCCCCTCCACCAGCTTCGCTGGTCCCCCTCCCCGTGCCGGGGAGGATCGGCTTCGTCCGC